>DATMHT010000167.1:0-3084 GCA_035554795.1 Gemmatimonadaceae bacterium
CTTGACGCGCGCGCCGATCGCGTACATCGGCGCGTCCTGCGACTCCTCGGCCGGATCGGGCTCGCGCGACACCGGGATGCCCGGCCGTCGCGCCGACGGCGACGGCGTCTTCGACCAGTCCGCCGACGACTTGCCCCAGCCCGAGGACGAGGATGACCCGGCGCCGCGGCCGCCGCGCCAGCCGCCGCTGCCGCCGCCCATGCCGCGGTCCACCGCGTCGGCGTAGGTCGAGCGCCCCTGGCTGCGGACCTTGAAGGTCTTCTTCGGGTCGAGCATCTCCTTCGGCAGGTCGCGCAGGAACGACGACGGCATCGAGTTCATCGTCTCGCCGTTGCGGCGGCGCGACTCCGCGTGCGTCAGGAAGAGCTTCTTCTCGGCGCGCGTGATGCCGACGTAGAACAGCCGCCGCTCCTCCTCGAGGAGCTTCGGGTCGCCGTCGTAGAGCGCCTTCGACAGCGGGAAGAGCCCTTCCTCCAGACCGGTGACGAAGACGACGGGGAACTCGAGCCCCTTCGCGTTGTGCATCGTCATCATCGTCACGGCGTCGGCGTTCGGGTCGAGGCCGTCGATGCCGGCGACCAGCGTCGCCTTCTGCAGGAAGTGATCGAGGGGCGTGAGACCGACCTCGCCCCCTTCGTCGGCCACCTGCTCGCCGGCGCCGTTGATGAGCTCACGCACGTTGTCGAGGCGCTCGGCGCTCTCCGGGCCCTCGGCGCGCAGATAGTCGCCGTAGCGGATCGCGTCGATCAGGTCGCGCAGGATCTCGTCCACGGCCGCGTCCTTCGCGCGCTCGCGGAAGCGGTGCACGAGCGTGGCGAAGTCGGCGAGCGCCGTGCGCGCCGCCGGGCGCAGGCCCGCGACAAGGTCGCTCCGCCCCGCCGCCTCGAGCAGCGGCACACCGGCGGTGTCGGCCTTCTCGGCCAGCGCCTCGATCGTCGTCTCGCCGAGGCCGCGCTTCGGCACCGCGACGGCGCGGCGGAACGCTTCGTTGTCGGCCGGGTTCGCGATCAGCTTGAGATACGACATGAGATCGCGGATCTCGCGCCGGTCGTAGAAGCGCACGGCGCCCACGAGCCGGTACGGGATGCCGCGCTTGCGCATCGCCTCTTCCATCGCGCGGCTCTGCGCGTTCGTGCGGTAGAGGATGGCGAAGTCGCGCAGCATCAGCCGCGCCGACGACGAGCGCCGGGCGAGAATCTCCTCGGCGACGAAGTCGGCCTCGTCGCGCTCGTCGAGCGCGGACACGGTCGTCACGCGCTCGCCGCTCGCCCGCGTCGCGCGCAGCGTCTTGCCGCGGCGCTCGGCGTTGGCGGCGATGGCGACGTTGGCGAGGTCGAGGATCTCCGGCGTCGAGCGATAGTTCTCCTCGAGGCGCACGACGCGCGCGCTCGGGAAGTCCTTCTCGAAGTCGAGGATGTTGCGGATGTCGGCGCCGCGCCAGCCGTAGATGGACTGGTCGTCGTCGCCGACGACGAGCACGTTGCCGTGCTCGCCCGCGAGCAGCTTCACGAACTGGTACTGCGCCGCGTTCGTGTCCTGGTACTCGTCCACGAGCACGAAGCGGAAGCGGTTCCGGTACTGCTCGAGCAGCGCCGGGTTCTCGCGGAGGATCTGCACCGGCAGCACCAGCAGGTCGTCGAACGTCACCGCATTCGCCTGCCGCAGCGCACCCTCGAGATCCTTGTACACGAGCGCCGCCGCCTTTGCGTGCGGGTCCATCGCGAGCCGCTCGTACTCGCCCGGCGAGACGAGCGCGTTCTTCGCGTCGGAGATGGACGACAGGATCGCCTTCGGCGGCCGCTCCTTCGCGACGAGCTTGTGCTTCTCCATCAGGCGCTTGACGACGCCGAGCGCGTCGTCCTCGTCGTAGATGGTGAAGTTGGGCGTCCGGCCGACGAGGTGCGCCGCCGAGCGCAGCAGCCGCGCGCCGATGGCGTGGAAGGTCCCGACCCACATGCCGGTGGGCTCGCTGCCGAGCAGGCGCGCGATGCGCTCGCGCATCTCCCCGGCGGCCTTGTTCGTGAACGTCACGGCGAGGATCTGCCGCGGGTCCACGCCGTGGTGCTCGATCAGGCGGGCGATGCGCGTGGTCAGCACGCGCGTCTTGCCAGAGCCCGCGCCGGCGAGGACGAGGAGGGGTCCCTCGTAGTGGAGCACCGCCTCGCGCTGGGCCGGATTCAGGCCCGCCAGTGGCTCGGCCGCGCGGGCGGCCGGGGTCGTACCGTGCTGCGTGATGGACATCAGCGTAAGATAACGTCGAACGTCGCGCCGCGGTCTCCGTTCGCGAGGAGAAGCCGGCCGCCGTGGTTCTCCTCGACGATGCGCTTGGCGAGCGAGAGACCGACGCCCCAGCCGCGCTCCTTCGTCGAGAAGCCGGCCTCGAAGATCCGGCTCCGCAGCTCGCGCGGCACGCCCGGGCCGTTGTCGGCGACGCGAATGCGGACGCCGCCGTCGGCGAGCGGCGCCGTGGTGATGTCCACCTTGCCGCCGCGGCCGGCGAGCGCGTCGATCGCGTTCTTCGTGATCGCCTCGAGCGCCCACTCGAGCAGCACCGGGTCGCCTTCGATCTCGAGCGGCACGTTCGGCCGCGCGCTCGTCACCGCGACCGTGTGCGCCAGCGTCGGCACGCGCGCCCGGAAGTACGTCGCGACGCGATCGGCGAGAATGCCCGCGTCCAGCTTCTCGCGGCGCGGCGGCCGTCCGATCCGCTCGAAGCGGTGGGCGACGCGCTCCAGCCGCTCGAGGTCGGTCTCCATGTGCTGCAGCGCCGTCGCCGTCAGCTCGTCCGAGTCGCGATCGCGGAGGAGCTCGATCCAGCCGCTGAGGCTGGAGAGCGGCGTCCCGAGCTGGTGCGCGCTCTCGCGAGCCATCCCCGCCCACACCCGCTCGCGCTCGGCGCGCCCACGCGTGCGGATGGTGTACGCGCCGGCGGCGAGGAGCAGCGCGAGCGTCGCCGCCTGCGCGATCGGGATGACGCGCAGACTGCGCACGAGCGGCGGGTTGCCGAAGTGCACCGTGCCGACACCCTGCTCGACGACGGGCGGGTTCTGCGCGTCGAGCTCGCGGACGTACCGCAGCACGCGC
>DATMHT010000168.1:0-28197 GCA_035554795.1 Gemmatimonadaceae bacterium
GCCGCAGCCCTGCCGCTCCTCCCCAAACTGTCCCCGCTCCGATGCCAATGCGCTCGCGGACTTCGCGCTCCGTCTCCTCCCTCGCGGTCGTGCTGCTCGCCGGCGTGGCCGCGTGCTCGGCCGACGCGCCGACCGCGACCCCGACGCCGGCGGACGTCGCCACGGTGCCCGCGCCGCACGCGCTGCTCGGGCTCGACCCGCTGCTCACGACGACGACCACGATCATCGGCTCGACGACGACCACGGTGAACGGCGCGCTGGTGAGCGTCGTCGGACTGCTGACCTGCCCGTTGCAGAGCCAGCTCAAGTCCACGGCCTACATCGGACCGCTCGGTGGGAGCATCGCGGTCGGCTACCACAAGCTGGTGATCCCCGCGGGCGCGCTCACGCAGACGGTGCAGATCACGGCGACGCAGGTGAGCGGGACGGCGATCGACGTGGACTTCCAGCCGCACGGCCTGAAGTTCTCCTCGCCGGCGACGCTGCGCCTGAGCTATGGTGGCTGCACGGTTCCGCCGGACGGGCTGCAGAGCGTCGTGTACCTGAACGACAGCAACCAGATCATCGAGCTGCGTCCGTCCACCGACGATTCGACGAAGGACGTCGTGATCGCGCCGATCAATCACTTCTCGGGCTACGCGGTCGCCACGGGCAACGCGAGCGAGTAGCGCGCGCGAACGCCTGACGACAGCGAGAGACGACGCCGATGACGATCGCGCCGCCGCCCCGTGCCGCCTCCTACTCCGCGCTCGTCGCGTGGGGACGCTCGGCGCGTGCGCAGGAGCGACTCGTGGCGTGGGGCCGCATGGCGCGCGCGGATTCGCTGCTCGAGTCGGCGCGCGCCCACGACCGCGCGGGGCGACTCTCGGAGGCCAGCGCGTCGTACCAGGCGGCGCTGGCGCTGGCCGAGGCGCAGGGCGAGCAGCCGGTGATCGCCGAGGCACTGCGGCACCTGAGCTACGTCCATCACCGGCGGCGCGAGGGTGCGGCGGCGCGCTCCCTCTGCCAGCGGAGCCATGCCGTCGCCGTCGCCATCGGTGACGCGGCGCTCGCTTCGGAGGCGCTCAACTCGCTCGGCGTGTACGACCTCGGCGCGGGCGAGCTCGCGGCAGCGCGCGAGACCTTCCACTCCGCGCTGCGCGGAGCGTCCAGCCCGCAGCTGCGCGGCCGCATCGAGCAGAACCTGGGCATCCTCGCGAACATCCAGGGCAACCTCGACGCGGCGCTCGCCCACTATGGTCGCTCGCTCGAGGCGTTCCTGTCGTGCGGCGACGAACGCGGCTGCGCGATCGCGTACAACAACCTCGGGATGGTGAGCGCCGACCGGAAGTTGTGGGGCGACGCCGAGCGCTTCTTCGGGCACAGCCTCGAGGTCGCGACGCGCATCGGGGACGTGCACCTGCGCGGGCTCGCGCTGCTGAACCAGACCGAGGTCTTCGTCGCGCGCCAGCGATACGACGAGGCGCTGCAGAGCGCCGACGCGGCGCTCGCGATCTTCGACCAGCTCGGCGCGCGCGCCAACAAGTCCGACGCCTACCGCTATCTCGGCGTCGTCTACCGCGAGACCGGACGCTCCGCGCTCGCCGAGTCGCGACTGCGCGCGGCGATCGAGCTCGCCGTCGAGGCGGGCGGGGTGCTGGAGGAAGCGGAGGCGTCGCGCGAGCTGGCCCGCCTCTACCAGGATCTGAGCCGCAACCAGGACGCGCTCAAGCTCCTCAACACGGCGCATCGCCTCTTCCGGCGCCTCGACGCGCGGCGCGACCTCGTGGACGTCGCCGGGAAGGTCGAGGAGCTCGAAGGGACGTACCTGGCGATCGTTCGCGGCTGGGGGCAGTCCATCGAAACGTCGGACAGCTACACGCACGGCCACTGCGAGCGCGTGGCGACGTACGCCGTGCGCCTCGCCGAAGCGCTCGGCCTCGACGAGTTCGAGCGGACGACGGTGCGGCTCGGCGCGTACCTGCACGACGTCGGCAAGGTGCGCGTGCCGCACGAGATCCTCAACAAGCCGGGTCGGCTGACGAACGAGGAGTTCGGGGTGATGAAGATGCACCCCGAGTACGGCGTCGAGCTGCTCGCGGGGATCGAGTTCCCGTGGAACATCACGCCGATCATCCGCTCGCACCATGAGCGCTACGACGGCTCGGGCTATCCAGACCGGTTGCGCGGCGACGAGATCCCGCTCCACGCGCAGATCATCGGCATCGCCGACGTGTACGACGCGCTGACGACGACGCGCAGCTACCGCGGAGCGATGACCCACGACGAGGCGGTCGCCGAGATCCGCCGCTGCGAGGGGCACTGGCGGCCGGATCTGCTAGCTGCGTTTCTGGCGGTGGTGAACGCGGAGAGGCAATCGGTCGACTGAGAGGGCTCGGCAACTGCAGTCGTCAGCGCAACCGAGAGCTGAGAACTGTAGTCGCCGAGCATCCAGTCACCCCACGTACACGACCTCTCCCTCGTCGTCGATCCCCATCTCCTGGTACGTGCCGCAGACGCCGCAGACCTTGGTCGCGTGCCAGGCCTCGTTGAACTCGGCGCGGTTGGCGGCCGAGGCCGGCTTCACGACGAGCTTCTTGTAGCTGTACTCGCCGCAGCGCTCGCACGCGTGGGCGCGGGCGATGCGCTCGGCGCGCTCGAGCGAGATCGAACGATCCAAGCCTAGCGCTCCGGCGTCGGGTTCATCGGGTCGGGGCCGGCGGACGACGGGTCCACGACCGAGCGAAGGAGCGGCGTGCCGCTCGTCGGCCGCGGCGGCGGCGGCTGGTAGCCGGAGCCGGACGGAGCGCTCGCTCCTGGTGGGCCGCCCGCGCGGGCGCCACTGTTGCCGCCGCCGACGGCAGCGCTACCGACGAGGAGCTGGCGCAGTCCGCCAATCGCGCCCATGACGCCCGCCGCCTCGGCGGGTAGGAAGATCGTCGTGCCCGCACCGTCGGCGAGCTTCGGCAACGCCTCGAGGTACTTGAGGCCGAGCAGATAGGTCGCGGCCTGTCCCTCGGGGAGTGCGGCGGTGATGCGCTGGATCGTCTCGGCCTCCGCCTGCGCCATCGCGATGCGCGCCTGTGCCAGGCCCTGGGCGCGGAGCACGGCGGCGTCGCGCTCACCCTCGGCGCGGCGCACCTGCGACTCGCGCACGCCCTCGGCCTCGAGGATCGCGGCGCGCTTGCCCGCTTCGGCGTTGGTGACGGCGGCGCGGCGCTCGCGCTCGGCGCGCATCTGCAGTTCCATGGACTGCTGGATGTCGCGCGGCGGCTCGATCGCCTGCAGCTCGACGCGGGTGACGTCCACGCCCCAGCCGATGGACGCCTCCTCGATCGTCTCGCGCATGCGCTGGTTGATCTGGTCGCGGCTGGCGAGCGTCTGGTCGAGCTCCATCTCGCCGACGATGTTGCGCAGCGTCGTGCGGGTGAGCGTCTCGAGCGCGTAGGGGAGGTTCTGCACCGCGTACGTCGCCTTCTGCGGGTCGGCGATGCGGTAGTAGATGACCGCGTCGATGTCGATGGTCACGTTGTCCTTCGTGATCACCGGCTGGCTCGGGAAGCTCAGCACCTGCTCGCGCAGGTCGATGCGCGTCGTCGAGCCCGAGGTCACCTTCTTCACGCCGCTGACGTCGGATTGGAAGTAGCGGACGTCGATGGAGCGCGGCCGCTCGACGAAGGGGATGAGGATGTTGAAGCCGGAGCGCGCGAGGCGATGGAAGCGGCCGAGCCGCTCGATGACCATCACTTCGGCCTGGCCGACGATCTTGAAGGAGCTCGTCACGACGAAGAGCGCGACGAGCGCGATGACGGCGAGGAGGACGAGGCCGACCATGAGACACTCCGGTGGGGGGCACCCTAGTGTATGCCGGGTGCGCGGTGAGGCGCAAATGAGGTGCGGGTAGGGGGTAGCGGGTAGCGCGTAGCGGGGGCGACTCACTCCTCTCCTGCGAGCCGAGCTTCGAGTATCGCGCGTCGAGCGGTGCTCGGCCATTCGCGCTACCCGCTACGCGCTACCCGCAACCCGCACCTCACGGCTTCCAGTCGGCGATGAAGATGTTCGTCTCGCCCGGCTTGGCGTCGTTGCGGTTCGACGCCCAGACGAGGTGGCGGCCGTCGGGGCTGAACTGCGGGAAGCCGTCGAACTCGGGGTGGGTCGTCACCTGCTCGAGGTGCGAGCCGTCCACGTCCACGAGGTAGAGGTCGAAGTTGCGGCTGTGCGGGTTGCGGTAGTTCGACGAGAAAACGATCCGCCGCCCGTCAGGGGTGAAGAAGGGGGCGAAGTTGGCGCCGCCGAGGTGCGTCACCTGCGTCTGGCCGCTGCCGTCGGCGTTCATGACCCAGATCTCCATCCGGTTCGGCCGCACGATGTTCTGATCGAGCAGGGCGCGGTACTGCGCGAGCTCGGCGGAGTCGGTAGGGTGATACGCGCGGTAGACGATGCGCCGGCCGTCGGGGGAGAAGAAGGCGCCGCCGTCGTAGCCGGGCGTGCTCGTCAGGCGGCGCACGTTCCCGCCGTCCACGTCCATCGTGTAGATGTCGAGATCCCCGTCCACGAGCGACGTGAAGACGATCGTGCGGCCGTCGGGAGAGAGCGTGCCCTCGGCGGTGTAGCGACCGTTGTGCGTGAGGCGGCGAAGCCCCGAGCCGTCGGCGTTCGCGCTGTAGATGTCGAACGGGTCGAGCCCCCAGACGTAGCCCTTCGACGGATCGGGACGGCGCGGGCAGGCGGTGTCGGCGGCGTGGGTGGAGGCGTAGAAGATCCGGCGGTCGCCGGCGAAGAAGTAGCCGCACGTCGTCTTGCCGGCGCCGGTGGAGACGCGGCGTACGTGTGAGCCGTCGGTGCGCATGACGTACTGCTGATCGCAGGTGCGGCCGTCGCGCGTGCTCTGGAAGATCAGCTCGCGTCCGCTCGCGCTGAAGTACGCCTCGGCGTTCTCGCCGCCGTGCGTGAGCTGGCGAACGTTCGCGAGATGGCGCGCCTCGGCGGGCTCGGGGGTGACGCGCGTGGCGGGAGAGCGGGCGGGGCGCGCGCAGGCGGCGAGAAGGAGCGATGCGACGGCGACGCGAGTCGTTAGGCGCATGGGGCGGGGAAGCGGGGAGCGGTAAGCGCGAGCGGGTGGCGCGTAGCGCGTAGCGGGTAGCGCGTAGCGGAGGGAAGATGCACGAGGGGCCGGCTCCCGTCGAATGGAGCCGGCCCCTCGTACGTACGCGCGCTACCCGCTACCCGCTACCCGCTACCCGGCTCTACGGCTTCTGCGCCGTCGCTCCCTTCACCGCGACCGGCTTCGAGGCCGGCTGCTCGTGCTCGGCGAGGGTGAAGAGGTCGTGCTGCGTCGTGCTCTTCTGCAGCAGCTGGACGGCCTTCTCGAGCTGCGAGTCGTCGTGCAGCGTGCGGCGCTTCAGCGTCGAGTCGCCGAAGGCGAGGCGCGTGAGGCGGAACTCGAGCTGGCGGTCCACGTACGACGCGCCGGCGTCGTACACCTTCCGGTCCACCTTGACGCCGGCGGCCTCGAGGCGGCGGTAGAGCTCCTCGCGCCACTCCGGCTGCACCTTGAAGTCCGGCGAGGTGATGCCGGGGCGGAGGCTGAGCGTGTAGTCGGCGAGGGTCGTGTAGACCTCCTGCCCCTTGGGCGCGAGCGCCTTGGCGAGCGTCTGCTCGGCGGTGCTGATCGTGTCGGGCTTGATGATGACGTCGGGTGTGATGCCGCCGCCGCCGTAGACGATGCGCCCGGCGTCGCTCTTGTAGGCCGGCCGGTTCTTGCGCGACGCCGAGCTCTCGAGCGAGTCGGGGGCGGTGTCGGCGACGAAGCGGCCGTCGACGACCTTGCGCTCCTTCTGGATGGAGCGACCGCTCGGCGTGTACCACTTGGCCGTCGTCATCTTGAGCGCGTAGCCGCCGTCGAGATTGAACAGCGTCTGCACTAGCCCCTTGCCGAACGACGTCGTGCCGACGAGCACGGCGCGGTCGTGGTCCTGCAGCGCGCCGGCGACGATCTCCGCGGCCGACGCCGAGCCGTCATCGACGAGGACGACGAGCGGCAGGTTCGGGACGAGCGGCGTATCGCGCGCCTCGACGACCTGCGGCTCGGTGCCGCGGCCGCGGACGGTGAGGATGTCCTGCCCCTCCTTGAGGAACAGGTTGCTCGTCGTGATCGCCTGGTCGAGGATGCCGCCCGGGTTGTCGCGCATGTCGAGCACGACGCCCTTCGCGCCGTCCTTCGTCAGCTTGCGGATGGCGGCGACGACCTCGTCGCTCGCTGTCTCGTTGAACTGCTGGAAGGGGATGTAGCCGACCTTGCCGTCGAGCATGATCGCGTACGGCACGGCCGGGATGTGGATGACGGCGCGCGTGAACTTCACCGCGATCGGGTCGGCGACGCCGGGGCGCGCGAACCGGACGTTGATGCGGCTGCCGGGCGTGCCCTTGAGCGCGTCGGAGACCTGCTCGAGCTTCCACCCCTTCGTGGACGCGGTATCCACCTGGACGATGCGATCGCCCTCGCGGATCCCCGCGTCCTCGGCCGGCGTGTGCGGGAAGACGCGGCTGACGGTGATGTTCCCCTTCACGTCCTCGATCTGCATGCCGACGCCGCCGTAGCGCCCGCCGGTCTGCGTGTTGAAGCTCTGCAGCTCCTTGGGCGTGAACAGCACCGTGTACGGATCGTTCAGCTCGTGGACGAGCCCCTTCGCCGCCTTCTCGTAGAGCGAGCCGGCGTCGACCGTGTCCACGAAGCGCGCGTTGACGACGGTGAGGACCTGATCGAAGAGCCGCGCACCGTCACGGCTCGCGCGGTCCTGCAGGACGAAGCCGCCGGCGAGCAGCGGAACGGTCGCGAGCGCCGCGATGGCGACTTTGCGATGGCGAAGCATGAGACTCGGCTCGACTGAAGAGGAGAAGTAAGGCTGCTACCTGAATACGCGGCAGGGCGGGGATCGTTCCGAGGGGCAGGGTAGAGGGTAGGGGCGTAGGGTGCAGACCCGCCGCTCGGGACGTCCCGAGGCCGCGCTACACCCCACACCCTCTACGCTATCCCCTGTCCCGCAAATCCATCGCGCCGACGCCGCTGTTGGTGGACGAGCCAGCGCCGCCCATGGAACCGGACGACGATGTGCCGCCGCTCATGCCACCGCTCGCGCCACCACTCATGCCGCCGCTCGCGCCGGCGCCGCCAGACGTTCCCGGCGTGCCGCCTTCGGGGCCGCCGCCGGCGGCGAGCAGCTGCGTCCACGTCATCTCGCGGCCCTTGCGAAAGCCCTTCTGCGTGAGCTTCACGCCCTCGGGCGAGATGGCGACGGTGTAGGCCTCGCCGTCGATGTCGATCTCGCGCTTGATGGTCTTGTCGAGTTTGGTCGTCATGGCTGGCTCGCGTTGGTGATCGGTTGGGGATGCTGCAAGGAGTGCGCGAAGGACGGGAGGGGTGGGTGGGGTGGGCGATGCTGATGCCGGGTTCCTGCGTCCTCGAGTCGGCTCCCTCGGAGGGGCCGGCATGAGCAGGCAGGAACCAGGAATCAGGTACGAATCATGGCTGTCTGCTAGCCAGCACGTAATCGACGTACCAGGCGCGTTGGGCCTGGCGGACGGCGACGTCGCGCACGAGACCGGCCGCGAGGAGCATTTCGTGCGCCGGCTGCAGCACGCGCTGCAGGTGCGACGGGTAGCGCTGCGTGAGAGGAAGCTGCTCGGCGAGCCGTTCGAGGGCCACGCGCCAGGTCACGGTCCCCTCCTCGCGCGCGACCTCGAGCAGCCGGTAGAGACGCCGCGCGACGGGCGAGGTGAGCGCGGCATAGCGGCCCGCCGAGAGGGTGACGGTGTGCGCGGCGGCGATGTTGGCGCGGATGACCGGCGAGATGGCGACGCGGGCGTCGCCCGGCTCGCTCGCGGTGAGCGACGGGAAGAGCGTGAACTGATCGCGGTCGGCGGTGCGGCGGCGGTCGATGGTGACCGAGGTGAGGACGGTGAAGCGGCCCTCGAGCAGGCGGCCGGCGGCGGCGTCGTAGTAGGCGCCGGTGGACTCGAGCGTCGTGCGCTCGAGACGCGCGAGCGCGGCGCGGAGCTGCTCGTACGTGCGCCCGTCCACGCGCCGACCCATCGAGCGCAGGAAGGCGTGCAGCGTGAAGGTGACGACGCCGTCCTCCGGCGCGCCGGCCTCGTGGAATCGGTGCAGGAGCTCGACGTAGACGTCCTGGTCGAAGGTGCCGGGCAGCCGGTCGCCGGGACTCGGCAACACGCGCCACCGGGCACCCCCCTCCTCGGGGGTGAAGGTCACGGCGGCGTCGTCCGCGGAGTCGCTCAGCCGGAACAGCGGGAGCGCCTCGAGCGAGCGGTCGAGGACGATCGCCCGCGTCGCGGGGCGTCGGCGGGCGGCGAGGGTCATGGGGAAAGAGTGAGTCACGGCCGGGGGGAGCGCAACCTGACACCCGGTTCGCGAGAGGGGTGGGCACCTCTCTGATGCCTGGTTCCTGCGCCCTGCAAGCCAGCTCCCGCTGAGGGAGCCGGCACGAGGGCGCAGGAATCAGGAATCAGGTGGATGCCCACCCTCATTCCAGCTTCAGTACCTGCCCGGTCACGTTCCGCGCCTCGGGCGAGCAGAGAAAGAGCACCGCGTCGGCGACGGACTCGCGCTCGACGTAGCGCACGCCGCCGCCGTCGCCCGCGTCGGCGCCCATCGCGCGCAGGTTGTCGCCGGTGCGGATCGCGGTCGGGGCGAGGGCGTTGGCGCGGACGCCGTGGTCGCGCTCCTCCTCGGCGACGGCGCGCATGAGCGCGAGGACGCCGCTCTTGGCGGCCGCGTAGGCGCTCATGGACGCGATGCTGGCGCCCGGCAGCGCGGCCGCCGACGCGAAGAAGACGATGCTCGCGTCGCCTCGTGTGAGCGCGCCATCGCCGGCCGCGCCCGCGCGCAACGCGGGGAGGAAGGCGCGCGTCGCGCAGTAGGCGGTGGTGAGATTGATCGCGATCTGCCGGTGCAGCACGGCGACGTCGCTGTCGGCGACCGGGCCGCTCATCGCGAAGCCGCCGGCGAGGTTGACGAGCGCGCGCACGCCGCGTCCGCCGTCAGCGGCGGCGGTGGCGGCGATCTCCTCGGCGACGCGGCGGACGGCGTCGGCGTCGGTGAGGTCGCACGGGTAGGCGCGCGCCCGGCCGCCGCGGGCGACGATCGCCGCGGCCCGCGCACGCACGCCGTCGGCGTTCACGTCGAGGAGCGCGAGCTCGGCGCCGCGGTCGGCGAAGGCCTGGGCGACGACCTCGCCCACCTGGCCTTCGCGACCGACGCCGGTGAGGGCGATGAGAGCGTTGGAGAAGGGCATGCTGGTAGGCGGTGGAAGCGACAAACGGGACGCGGGACGCGGGACGTGGGACGTGGGACGCGGGACGTGGTAAGCGCGAACCTTCGGCCCTGATTGCGCGCGGGGGGCCCCCCCCAAGTCAAAGTCTATGGCGAACGCGGAACTTCGCGTCATCGAAGCATCGCAGACCACATCGGCGCACGCGTACCGCCCACCGCTTCCCGCTCACCGGTCTTCTGGAACAACCTCTGCATTCGGCGCACGCACTCATACCGCATCCATGAAACGACTTCTCAAGTACACGGCCCTCGCGGTGCTCGTCGCCGGGCTCGCGGTGTTCGCCCTCATCGGCTGGCAGTCGGTGACGCGTGGCACGCCGGTCGGCGCGATTCGCAGCGCGGGCGACATCGGCGCGCCGGCGGTGACCGACTCGCTGTTCGCGCGCACGATGGAGATGTTTTCCGGCATCCATCTCGACCCCGGCAACCGCGTCGAGGTGCTGGAGAACGGGAACGGCACCTACCCGCGGCTCTGGCGCGACCTCGCGTCGGCGCAGCGGACGGTGACGGTGCAGATGTACTACTCGCAGCCCGGCGAGATCGCCGACTCGCTGGCGAAATACCTCATCGACCGCGCGCAGCACAAGGTGCGGGTGCTGCTCCTCTTCGACGCGTTCGGCTCCGGGCCGCTGCTCAAGGACAAGGACTACGTGAAGCGCCTGCAGGACGGCGGCGTGCAGGTGGCGCGGCTGCGGCGGCTGCACTGGTACAGCCTGAACAAGGCGAACTTCCGCTCGCACGTGCGCGTCGTGACGGTGGACGGACGCATCGGCTACACGGGCGGCTTCGGGCTCGCCGACTACTGGGAGGGGGACGGCCGGCACAAGGAGCAGTGGCGCGAGACGAACGCGCGCTTCGAGGGGCCGATCGTGATGCAGCTGCAGGCGGTGTTCGCGGCGGCGTGGGCCGAGGCGACGCACGAGCTGCTCGTCGGCGACGCGTTCTTCCCGCGCGACGGGTTCCTGCCGCGCGGGCCGACGGAGGCGGGGATCCTGTTCGCCATGCCGACGACGGGGAGCACGCCGGCCGAGCGCTTCATGGCGCTGTCGATCGCGAGCGCGCGCAAGACGCTCTACATCACCAATTCGTACTTCGTCCCCGACGACGACTTCCGCCGCTTCCTCATCGACGCCGTGCACCGCGGGGTGGACGTCCGTGTGCTCACCGCGGGCGACATGACGGACGTGAAGACGACGACGTACGCCGGCCGCGCGCGCTACGAGGAGCTGATGAAGGAGGGGGTCCGCATCTACGAGTACGGGCCGACCATGATGCACGCCAAGACGATGGTCGTGGACGGGCTGTGGGGGACGGTCGGCTCGCTCAACTTCGACAACCGGTCGCTCGCCTTCAACAACGAGTCGAACCTCGTCACGCTCGACTCGACCGTGGGCGCGGCGATGGACTCGATGTTCCTCGCCGACCTCCGCTACTCGAAGGAGATCGAGCCGGCGAAGTTCGCGCGGCGGCCGTGGACGGAGAAGGCGCTCGAGATGGGCGCGAACGTGCTATCCCGACTGCTTTGAGGAGGGCGGTGTACCTGATGCCTGGTTCCTGCCCCTTCAAGCCAGCTCCCTCAGAGGGGCTGACTTCAGCAAGCAGGAATCAGGAATCAGGTACTGCCCCTGATCTCCGCTCGGCCCAACGCGGCGCGCACGGCTTCGCGCATGGCGACGAGTGCCTCGTCGCGGGCGGCGGGGGAGTCGTCGCGGACGTGGAGCTCGATGCCGTCGGCGACGGGGAGGCGGCGCCAGGCGAGGGAGCGCTGGTTGTCCTCGTCGCGCGCGCGGGTGACGTCGGCGCCGGCACCGAGCGCCGGGGCGAGCGACTGGGCGACGCGGCGCTCGAGCGCGTCGCCGGTGACGCCGGCCATCTCGCGCTTGATCGTCTCCAGCGACTGCCCCTCGCGCTGGCGAATCTTGATCGCCAGCAGCTGCAGCAGGTGGCGGTAGCCGTACGTGGCCGACGTGCCCGTCCCCTCGGGCCGGTCGAGCAGCCCGTTGGCGACGTAGAAGCGCACTGAGCGCGCGCTCGGCGCCGCGCGTGCCGACGCGTTGGTCGGGCGCATGCCCGCGGCGTCGACGAGGGCGGTGACGTGCGCGGCGAGACCGCGCGCGTTCCACGGTGCGTGCCGCGCGTGCGCGCGCAGCAGGGGGACGGGGGAGTCGGCCATGGACGGAACAATAACACGCCAGTGGCGCGAAAGGGGGAGGCGACTGGCTGGGGCTCGGGGCCCTACGGTCCTACACCTTCACCGCTCCCACCCGCGCGAGGAACGCCGTCACGGCTTCGTTGAACTCGCCGGGGCGCTCGTCGTGCGGGAGGTCGCCGCACGGGGAGAAGATCGCCGGCTCGAAGTCGGACTTGAGCGCGAGGAAGCTGCGCATCTCCTCGACCGGCGCGGCCTTCGCCTGTTCTCCCCAGACGAGCATCGCCGGCTGCACGAGGCGCCGCAGCGCGTCGCGCACGTCCACGTTGAGCTGGCCGGCGACGAACGCCGCCGGGGCGTGCTTGGCGCCGGGCTGGTGGGCGGCGGCGTAGTAGACGGCGAGCGTCGCGTCGTCCACGCGCCGGTCGTCGAAGTACGACGTCTCGAGGAAGTAGCGGATGCTGCGCCGCGAGACGAGCCCGTTGAAGACGGCGGTGCCGAGCACCGGCGTGTCTACGGCGATGCGGGCGAAGTCGCGGACGGCGGTCGGGTCGGAGCTCAGGCGCGCGATGCCGACCGGCTCGACGAGGACGAGGGCGGGGAAGCGCGCCGCGTCGCGCGAGGCGAGGATGATCGCGTACGCGGCCGAGAGCGAGCTGGCGACGAGGGCGCACGGGGCGCGCACGATCTGGCGCGCGAAGTCGGAGAGGAGCGCCAGGTAGAGTCCGGCCGAGTAGCGCGTGGCGGGTCGGTCGGACCGGCCGAAGCCGAGCAGGTCGATGGTGTAGACGGTATGGGCGCGGGCGAGCGCGTCCACGTTCGAGCGCCACTCGTACGACCACGCGGCGGCGTGGATGCTGTGGACGAGGAGCACGGGCGTGCCCGTGCCGCGCACGGTGAAGGCGATGTCGTGGCCGCGCCAGCGGAACGTGCCCTCCTCGCCACCGAGGAGATTCCGGAGCGGCCCGATGTCGCGCTGGGCGACGTGGTTGTAGGCGGCGGCGGCGCCGACGGCGGCGCCACCCGACATGAGAAGCTTGCGCCACTTCATCTAGGAAGACCGGTCAGGGAGTCGATCGGGGGTCGTACAGAGCGGGAGCGTGGCAGGGCGGCGTACGGACGGTGGATCGGTGGGCCGGAGCGCGCGGTGGGATGCGTCACGTCGGGCGTCGTGCCGTCGGGCACACGTCCCGTAGCTTACGCCGCGGCGCTTGCGTCGCGGAGCACACATTGCGCCGGTCGGCCGGAGCGCGCACTATCTCGCTCATGCTGCTGGAGGCCCGCAAGCACCCGCTGCTCGAGCGAGCGTACGCGCGGTACGGACGCTGGCTGTTGCGGCGCGCGTTCGCCCGCGTCTGGCTCGGCGGCGAGCCGTGGCCGCCGGGCGACGGACCGACGATCGCGTTCCTCAATCACAGCGCGTGGTGGGACCCGATCCTCGCGCTCTTCCTTTCGCACGACCTGTTCCGCCGCGACGGCTACGGAATCATGGAGGGGGAGCAGCTGGAGAGCTATCCGTTCTTCCGGCGGATCGGCTGCTTCGGGGTGAGCGCGGAGAGCTTCGAGGACGTGCGGGCGATGTCCGAGTACGCCGCGCGTCTGCTGACCGAGGGAGCGGGGCGGACGCTCTGGATCTTCCCGCAGGGCGAGCTGGTGCCGCCGCGGACGCCGCTCTCCTTCCGCTCGGGTGCGTCGCGGCTGGCGCGGACGGTACCGAGCGCGCCGCTCGTGCCGGTGGCGGTGCGCTACGAGTTCCGGCGCGAGCAGCGGCCGGAGGTGTTCGTCCGCGTCGGGGCGGCGGTGCGGCCGGCGGCGGGCGCGAGCGCGGCGGCGGCGCGCGACGCCTCGCCCCTCGCGGTCACCCGCGGACTCGAGCAGCGGATGCGGCTCGAGCTGAGCGCGCTCGACGAGGATCTGCTGCACCCGGTGCCGTCGGAGATCGGCTACCGTGTCGTGCTCGACGGGCGCCGGTCGCTCAGCGCGCTCTACGACCGGACGCTGGGGAGGCTGCAGGGGGCGGATGCGATCGGCCGGTGAGCGGGACCTGGGACGCGGGACGCGGGACGTGGGACGTGGGACGCGGTAGGCGCGAGCCCCTGGCCCTGTCGCGCACCTGACTCCGCGCGCGGGGGGCCCCCCCACGTCAGAGTCTATGGTGCGCGCCGATCTTTGCGTCACCGAAACGCCGCCATCCGCATCGGTTCGCGCCTACCGCATCCCGCTCACCACTTACCGCATCGGCTCGCGCCCACCGTCCACCGCGACAGCGCTCCCGCTAGGCCGCCCCGGCCCATCACCCGTACAACCACCACCACCCTCCGGGACGACGCTAGCGAGACGCGACGTGCGGCCGGCGGCTGCTCTAGTTGCCTCCGCGCGAGGAGGCGCGAGCGTCCGTCGGAGCTCGGCCGACCCGACCGGTCCCTCCGTTCCCGCCGCTCACCGCGCGGGGCTTCATCGCCGTCGCGACGCCGCACGCCGCGGCGAGCGCCGCGATCGTCTCGAGGTCCACCGGCTTCTCGAGGAAGTGCGTGGCGCCGAGTCGCACCGAGGCGTGCCGGTTGTCGTCGTCGGGATAGGCCGTCAGCGCGATGACGGTCGCGTCGGGCGAGAGCAGGCCCGCCGCCGCCATGACCTGCAGCCCGCCGTCGCGCTGCCCGCCGAGTCGGATGTCGGTGACGATCAGGTCGTAGACGTGATGACTCAGCGCGCGCTGCGCCTCGGTCAGCGTGGCGACCGCGTGGGTGTGCGTGTCCTCACTCTCGAAGAGCTCGCTGAGGATGTCGCGGATGGACTGCTCGTCTTCGACGATGAGAACGGAGGGGCTCATGGTCGCGCCCTAAGGCGAGCATCGGGCCGCGACGCGCGCGTTCCGGCAGTGCGTTGGCGGACAACGGGTTGACCCGCCGCGCGCGCACGAAGGCGCCGGCCGCGGCCGACCGAAGATCGGTCAGTCGCGGCCGGGATGACCGGTATTCGGTGACCGGCAGGCAGCGTCGGCCACCGCAGTCGGCCACCGCGGTCGGCCACCGCGGTCGCCACCGCGGTCGGTCGCCGGCGTCAGTCGCCGATGGCGTAGCGCTTCAGCTTCTCGGCGAGCGTCGAGCGGGCGATGCCGAGGAGCTGGGCGGCGCGCACCTTGTTGCCGCCCGTGGCGCCGAGCGCGGCGACGATGGCCTGGCGTTCGGCGTCGGCGAGCGTGGGGATCGTGGCCGTTGCACCGGCATCGACACCGGCTGGCGATGGCGCGCCTCCACGCGCGTCGGCCGACGCCGGCGCCGCGGCGCCTCCTGGCAGGGCGAGGTGCTCCGGTCCGATCTCGCCGCCCTCGGCGAGGATGCTCGCGCGCCAGAGCGCGTTCTTCAGCTCCCGGATGTTGCCCGGCCACGCGTAACGCGCGAGCGCGCGCAGCGCGCGCTCGCCGATGCGCGCGCCGCGTGGGAGCAGCGCGTGCGCGAGCGCCGGGATCTGCTCCGGCCGGTCGCGCAGCGGCGGCAGCTCGATCGTGAGCACCTGCAGCCGGTAGTACAGGTCGGCGCGAAAGCGATGCGCCGCGACCGCGTCGCCGAGCGTCTGGTGGGTGGCGCAGACGACGCGGGCCTGACCGCGCATCTCGGCGGTGCCGCCGAGCCGGCGGAAGGTGTGCTCCTCGATGACCTTGAGCAGCTTCGGCTGCACCTCGGGCGCGAGCTCCCCGATCTCGTCGAGGAAGACGGTGCCGCGGCCGGCCACCTCGAGCAGGCCGCGCTTCGCCTGCTTCGCGTCGGTGAAGGCGCCCCGCTCGTGGCCGAACAGCTCGCTCTCGAGGAAGGTCGCGGTGAGCGAGGCGCAGTTGATCTCGACGAACGGCTCGCCGGCGCGCGGCGAGCGCTCGTGGATGCGCCGGGCGACGTAGCCCTTGCCGGTGCCGGTCTCGCCGGTGATGAGCACCGGCGCGTCGTCGTTGCGGGCGGCGAGGGCGATGAGGCGGTCCACGTCGCGCGTGACGCCCGGTGGCACCGTGTCGCTCCAGGCTTCGCTCGCGCCGCGGGCACGCAGCAGCGCCAGCTCGCGGCGGATGCGCCCGTCCTCGGCGGCGCGCTCGACCGCCGTCTGCAGCACGTCGAGATCCACCGGCTTCTCGAGGAAGTCCGTCGCGCCCTCGCGCATCGCGCGCACCGCCGTCGGGACGTCGGCGTGGCCGGTGAGGAAGATGACGGCGACCTCCGGGTCGTCGGCCTTGATCACCTCGAGGAGGCGGAGGCCGTCGGCGTCGGGGAGCCGCAGGTCCACGAGCGCGACGTCGGGCGCATGGTCGGCGAGGAGGCGCCGCGCCTCGGTCGCGGTCGCGGCGCCCCGGGCGGCGTGGCCAAGCGCCCCGAAGAACTCGACGAGCGTCTCGCGCACCGTGTCGTCGTCGTCCACGACGAGGAGGGAGAGGGACATGGCGGGAGGTCGGAGGTGGGAGGTCGGAAGTGGGAACGAACGCTGACCGCGGACCCCTCGGCGCGGGCCCCCCACGTCAAAGTCTATGGCGCGCCGCCGACATCACGGCATCAATTCGTCGCGCGCCGCACCGGCTCGTTCCCACCTCCAACCTCCGACCTCCCATCGGCCTCCGCCGCTCCCGGCAGCGCGATCGTCACCGTCGTCCCGCAGTCGGCGCTGCTCTCGAGCGTGATCGTGCCGCCATGCTCGTCCATGATGCGCTGGCAGAGCGCGAGGCCGATGCCGGTGCCGCCCGTCTTCGTCGAGAAGAAGATCTCGAACGCGCGCGCGAGCGCCTCGGCGGGGATCGGCGGGCCACCGTTGGTGAGTCGGCAGCGCCACGCACCGTTCGCCAGCGTGGTGGAGCTCAGCGTCAGGTCGCTCGCCTCGGGGGCCGCGTCCACCGCGTTGAAGAGGACGTTGACGAAGACCTGCGCAAGCTGCTCGGCGTCCATCAGGCAGCGCGCCGGACGGTCGGCGCGGGTGCGGCGGAGAAGCAGCGCGCGGCTCTCGAGGCGGCCGCGCTGGCTCTCGAGCACATCGTCCCAGACCGCGTCCGGGTCGCCCGGGGCGAGCTGCAGCGCGTTCGGCCGGCCGTACTCGAGGAGCGCGGTGACCATGCGGTTGAGCCGCTCGACCTCGCGCAGGATGCGCCCGACGTTCTTCTCGACGACCGGGTCCTCCTTCGTGCGGAAGCGCAGCAGCTGCGCGGCGGAGGAGATGCCGAAGAGCGGGTTGCGCAGCTCGTGGGCGACGCCGGCCGCGACCTCGCCGATCGCCTCCAGGCGCCGCTTGTGCTCGACACGGCGCACGAGCCAGGCGCGCTCGATCGCCACCGCCGTCTGCGCGGCGAGCGTCGCCAGCACCCGCTCGGCCTCGTCCAGCCGCTGCGGCGATTCGATGGCGTCGGCGACGACGGTGATGGCGCCGAGCGCGCCCTTGGCGCTCACCATCGGCGCGGTGAGCTCGAGCCCGCGGGCCGCGTGGCGGACGGCGACCGCACCGCTGGCGATCGCGTCGCGCCACGCCGGCGCGAGCTCCCGCTCGAGCGCGGCCACGTCGGCGGCGTGGCCGTCCGGGTCCTCGAAGCCGAACTGGTGGGCGATGCGCAGCACGGCGGCGTCGCCCGACTGGGCGTCGTCGGCGGCGACGGCGATCGCGAACGCGTCGCAACCGACGGCGCGCCGCACCTGCTGGCCGACCTCGGTGAAGACGCGGTCGAGCGCGATGGTCCGCGAGAGCGCGATCCCGGTATCGATCAGCGCCTCGCGCGACTTGTGGCTCGCCGTGATGTCCACGGTCGAGAAGACGAAGCCGGCGATGCCGTTCGCCGACGCGTCGCCGTTCTCGCCGTGCAGCGGCGAGATCTGCATGAGGAAGATCCGCTCGGTGTCCGGGGAGCTGCAGGGAAACTCCCAGGTGAGCGTCGGCGCGCGCCCGGTGCGCAGGAGCTGCATCGCGCGCTCGATCTGCTCGCGGGCCAGCGGGTCGGCGATCGCGTCGAAAATGGACTGGCCGACGAGCGCTCGCTCGTCGGCCAGCTCGGGCGCGCCGTTCGCGGCGGCGAAGCGCGACCAGGAACGGTTCGCGCTGGTGATGCGCCCGTCCGCGTCCACCGTGTAGATGGTGATCGGGAGCGAGTCGAGGACCTGCCGCTCGAAGACGCGGGACATGAAGGATAGGGTATAGGGACTGGGGGCTGGGTGCTAGACCGGCTCCTCGGGATGCATCCCGAGGCCCGTCAAGCCTCCAGCCCCCAGTCCCTAGCCCCTGTTCAGCGCCGACCGCGGCTGCCGCCGCGTGCCGACGTGCGCGAGCTCTTCTTCGCCGCGCCGCGGGCGCCCTTCTTGGCGGCGCCGCGCGCCGTGCCGCGACCGGCCGACTTCTTCGCGGCGCCCTTCTTCGCCGCGCCGCCCTTGCGCGCCGCACCCTTCTTCGCGGCGCCGCCCTTCTTCGCGGCCGAGCGGCCGCCAGCGGCGCGCGCGGTCGTCTTGCCGGCGCCCTTCTTCGCCGCGCCCTTCCTGGCGGCGCCACCCTTCTTGGCGGCGGCCTTGGTCGCGCCCTTCTTGGCCGCGGCCTTGGTCGCGCCCTTGGTCGCGCCCTTCTTCGCGGCGGCCTTGGTGGCCGTCTTGCCGGCGCCCTTCTTGGCCGCGCCAGCGCGCGTCGCGCCGCCGGCACCGCCGCCCGCCGCGCCGCCGCGCATGCCGGCGCCGCCGGCCGCCGCGCCGCCCGTCATGCCCGACGTGCCGGCGCCGCCACCAGCCATCGCACCGCCGCGCGCACCACCGGCACCCGCGCCGCCACCGACGGCGCCGCCGGCACGACCGCCGCGGCTCGCAACCGCGCCGCCGGTGCCGAACAGATCGCCCTCGTCCTCCTCCTCTTCGGCGCCGGCCTCACCGAGCACGGCACCCTCTTCCTCCTCCTCGTCCTCCGACTCGTCGGCGCTGTCCCAGAGGCTCTCGGTGTCGCTCGACATGCCGAAGCCGCCTTCCTCGTCTTCGTCCTCGTCGTCGTACGACGAGCCGCCGCCGTAGCCGCCGCCCATGTCGTCCATGTCGTCGTCGCGGTCCGAGAACGAAAGGCCTTCCGGAAACTCGTCACTGCGCGGCATGACCGCCTCCTGAGAGTAAAGAGTGTCGCCAGCTCTGTCCTGCGAGATCGTTCCGGCGTCGTGCGTCGCGCCGCCAGCACGTGAGTCGCGCGGCGACGCGCTGCACGACGCGTGCCCTGTGCCACATGCACGCATCACGCAGGGAAAACGCACGCGCCGAGTGCGCGTCGGCGTGCACGCACGCAGTCGTGTGCGCGTGCGCGTCGCCGCTGACGCAGTGCGAATACAACGAACGACACGGCGAGTCAAGCCGTGGGTCGCGCGGTACGTCGCGACGCACCGCACGCCATGTCGAACGCTGTGTCACGCGGCACGGCGAACCACACGTCGCGCGGCGCCGTCGCGCGACCAGTGGCGCGACGAACCGACGACGACGGCCGTCAGTCTAACCGCGCGTCATCCGCGAGCGGTAGCCGGGCATCCCCAGTAGCGGCTGTCGGCTCTCGGCTCTCGGCTATCAGACAGGATGAACAGGGTGAACAGGATGTGGGTCTGTCATTCATCCCGTTCATCCTGTTCATCCTGTCGACCAGAGGCCGAGAGCCGCCGCTCAGTCTCCCGTCGCCGGCGCGGGGATCTCCGCCGCCGCCGCCGCTGGCCGGTCGCCGCGCCACTTCGCCGCCGCCCACATCGAGGCGTCGTCGAGCAGCGTGTAGAACACCGGCACCACGAACAGCGTCAGCGCGGTCGAGGTGAGCAGGCCGCCGATGACGGCGTGGGCCATCGGCGAGCGCTGCTCGGCCCCTTCGCCGATGGCGAGCGCGAGGGGAAGCATGCCGAAGATCATCGCCACCGTCGTCATGATGATCGGGCGGAGGCGCGTGCGGCCGGCGGTGAGGATCGCCTCCTCGCGCGACACGCCCCGGGCGCGCGCCTGGTTGACGAAGTCGATCAGCAGGATGCCGTTCTTCGTCACCAGTCCCATGAGCATGATGACGCCGATCATGCTCATGACGTTCACGTTCCCCCGCGTCACGAGCAGCGCCAGCGCGACGCCGAGGAAGCTGAGCGGGAGCGAGAGCATGATCGCCAGCGGCTGGAGAAAGGAGCCGAACAGCGACGCCAGGATCAGGTAGATGAAGACGACGGCGAGAAGGAGCGCGCCGCCGACGAAGCCCTTCGTCTCCTCCATGTTCTGCACGTCGCCGGTGAAGACGGCGTGGTAGCCGGTGGGGAGGCCGAGCGAGTCGATCGTCGCCTTCACCCGGGCGGCGACGTCGCCGAGGCTGTAGTCGGGGAGCACGCCGGCCGTCACCGAGATCTGGCGCTCGAGGCTGCGGCGCTCGATCTGCTGCGGCCCGACGCCGGCGCGCACGTCGGCGACCTGCGACAGCGGCACCTGCGCCGGCTGCCCGGTCCGCGGGTCCACGCTGGTGCTGGCGACCGGGATGTTGGCGACGTCGGCCGCGGAGGTGCGCATCGAGTCTGGGTAGACGACCACGACGTCGTGCGCGTACCCCTGCGGGTCCTCCCAGGTGGTCGCCCGCTGGCCGCTGAAGAGCGGCTGCAGCGTCGCCGAGATGCTGCCGACGCCGAGGCCGGCCGCCCACGCCTGCTGGCGGTCCACGCGGACGTCGAGCTGCGGGATGTCGCCCTCGTCGCTCGACTGCGGCTCGGCGGCGCCGGGTACCTTGCGGATCGCCTCGAGCACCTGCTGGGCGGCGATCTTGAGCCGGCTCTGCTCCGGGCCCTGGACGTTGACGACGATCGGCTGCCGTCCGCCGCCGCCGAAGATGCTCGACGATCCGCTGATGAAGGCACGGAGCCCCGGCACCTGGCGCAGCTTGCCGCGCAGCTCGGTCTGGATCTCCTGCTGCGAGAGCTTGCGCTTCGCCTTCGGCACGAGCTTCACGTAGATCGAGCCGTTGTTCGGGGTGCCGCGGAATCCGCCGCCGACCGAGAGATAGGTGAACTGCACCTCCGGGCGGCGCTTCAGGAACGCCGCCAGCTCGCGTCCCTTGTCCACCGTGTAGTCGAGGCGCGAGCCGGGCGGCGTGCGGTAGCTGACGTTGAACTCGGAGCCGTCGAAGTCCGGCATCCAGGTGAAGCCGAGGCGCGGCAGGATGAGGAACGCGGCGACGATCGAGGCGAGGCCGATCCCCATGACGAGCCCGCGCCGGTGCAGCGCCCGGCGCAGCAGCCCCGGGTAGCGGTCGGCCGTGCGCTCGAACCAGTCGTTGAAGGCGAAGGAGAGGCGGCGGATGGGGTTCAGCTTCCGCGGGGACGTGGGACGGGGGACATGGGACGTGGGGCCGAACGTCCCGAGGTCGTTCGTCCCCCGGCCCATGTCCCCCGTCCCCGATCCTCCATGCTCCACCTCCGGGTCCGCCCACACGCTCGACAGCATCGGGTCGAGGGTGAAGGAGACGAAGAGCGAGACGAGCACGGCGAAGGCGACGGTGACGCCGAACTGGAGGAAGATCTTGCCGATCATCCCGCCCATGAACGCCACCGGGATGAACACGGCGACGACGGCGAGCGTCGTCGAGAGGACGGCGAGACCGATCTCGTCGGTGCCCTCCTTCGCCGCCTGGTAGTGATCCTTCCCCATCTCGATGTGGCGGACGATGTTCTCGCGCACCACGATCGCGTCGTCGATCAGCAGGCCGATCGCGAGCGAGAGGGCGAGCAGCGTCATCGTGTTCACGGTGAAGCCGAACGCCCACATGATGAAGAACGCCGAGATGATGCTCACCGGGAGCGTCAGCCCGGTGATGACGGTCGAGCGCCAGGAGTTCAGGAAGAGGTAGATGATGGCGATCGTCAGCACGGCGCCGAGGACGATCGTCAGCTGGACGTCGGCGAGCGACTCGCGGATGCGGTGCGAGTCGTCGCGGATGATCGTCGGCCGGACGTCGGCCGGGAGCTGCCGCTGGAGATCGGCGACGGCGGCACGGACGGCATCGGCCACCTCGACCGTGTTGGCGCCGGAGATCTTGAGGACGTCGAGCGAGACGGCGCGCGTGTCGTCGAGGAGGGCGGCGCTGCGCACGTCGGCGGTGCCGTCCACCACGCTCCCGACGTCGCGGACGCGCACCGGGACGCCGTTGCGCACGGCGACGGCGATGTCGCCGAACGCCTTCGGGTCGGTGACGCGGCCGGTGACGCGCACGAGGCGCTCGGTCTCGCCGCGCTCGACGCGGCCGGCCGGCACCTCCTGGTTCTCGCGCTGGAGGGCGGCGGCGACCTGGGCGGGGCTGACGCCGTAGGCGCGGATCGCCGACGGGTCGAGCTGGACGCGGATCTGCCGCGCCGCGCCGCCGATCACGTTGACGCCGCCGACGCCGGGCACGGCCTCGATGCGCTGCGCGATCACCTGATCGGCGAGGTCGGTGAGCTCGCGGATCGGACGCTCGGCGCTGAGGATGCCGATCGACATGATCGGCCGGTCGTTCGGGTCGAAGTGCTGGATGACCGGATCGTCGATGTCGCGCGGCAGCGACCGGCGGATGCGCGCGACCTTCGCCTGCACGTCCTGCTGCGCCTCGGCGACGTTGACGCCGAGGTTGAGCTGGATGCGGACGAGCGAGATCCCCTCGAGCTGCGTCGAGGTGAGCTCCTTGATCCCCTGGACGGTGTTGACCGCCTCCTCGATCGGGCGCGAGACGTCGCGCTCCATGACGTCGGGGGAGGCGCCCGGGTAGCTCGTCTGGACGATGACGATCGGGTACGTGATGTCCGGGTACTCGTCGATCGCCAGCCGCTGGTACGACACGACCCCGAGGACGATGAGGGCGAGCATCATCATCGTCGCGAAGACGGGGCGCTTGATACTTACGTCGGAGAGGAACATGGTCAGCCCTTCTTCTCGCCCACCACCTGCACCTTCATCCCCTCGCCCAGCGTCCCGACGTTGCCGACGACGACGCGGTCGCCCGGCTCGAGGCCGCTCACGACCTCGGCGATGCCGCGCGCCTCGTCCACGACGCCGATCTCCACCGGGACGCGCGTGAGCCTGTCGTCGGCGACGCGGTAGACGAAGGGCTTCGCGCTGCTGTCCTGCGACTGGCGGATCGCGGCCGCGGGGAGGAGGAGCGCGTTCGGGATCGTGCGGCCGATGACGCGGCCGCTGGCGAAGGTGTTCCCCTTGAGCGCGCCGCTCGCGTTCGGGATCTGCACGTAGACGGTGACGGCGCGCGTCGTCGGGTCCACGGTCGGGCTGACGCGGGCGACGTGGCCGTCGAACGGCCGGCCGTCGGCGACGAAGTGGACGCGCTGGCCGGCGCGCACGTCGCCGGCGAGCCGGCTCGGGACGGCGGCCGCCAGCTCCAGCACGTCGCTCCGGACGACGGTGAACATGGACGCGCCGCGCGCGACGTGCTCGCCGTTCTCCACCAGCCGCTTCTCGACGATGCCCGAGGTCGGGGCGAGGACGCGGGTGTCGCCCGCCGTGGAGCTGGCGGCCCGCACGTGCGCCTCGGCCGCCGCCAGCCGCGCCCGCGCGGCGGAGACGGTCTGCTCGGCGACGCGCTGGTCGCGCTCGGGGATCGCGCCGGCCTTGAACAGCTCGCGCGACTGCTCGGCGTTCCACTGCGCGGTCGCGAGGTCGTTGCGCGCCGAGGCGCGGTCGGCGACGGCGCTCGTCAGCCCGCTCTCCTGCTCGCTCGCCTCGAACCGCGCGAGCACCTGTCCCTGTCGCACGCGGTCCCCCTCGCGCACGTACACGCCGACGAGGTCGCCCTCGAGGCGCGCCTTCACGTCGGCCGACTCGATCGGGCGCAGGTCGCCGGTGATCGCCACCCCCGCCTCGAGCGGTCCGCGCTGGATCGCCTGGACGTCGGTCGCGGAGAGGACGATGGACGGGGCGCCGCCGGCGCCACCCGGTCCGCCGCGGGCGCCGCCGGCGGCACCACCACCACTGGCGCCATTGCCCGCGTGGGCGGCGGCGCCGGCGGGCGGCGCGTCGCTCGCGTCGCCCCGCGAGCATCCCGTGACGGCGGCGGCGGTGAGCAGGGCGAGGGCGAGCGCGGGAACGGTATGTCGAAAGTGCTGGCTGGGCATGATCACCTGGTGTCGCTCGCGTCCGTCGTGCTGTCGCTGCCGCCACGGCTGCTGCTGGTGCGGACGGGAGCGGTAGTGGCGCCGTCGTTCCCGGGGATCGGGAGCGGCTGGCCGAGGGCGCGGGCGAGCCCCGCCGAGGCGAGGAAGATGTCGTAGGTCGCGCGCGCCTCGTTGGTGCGCGCGGTGGCGAGCGCGTACTGCGCGTCGGTGACGTCGAGCTGGGTGCCGAGGCCGCGCGTGAAGCGGAGCGAGGCGAGGCGGAACGCCTCGTCGGCCTCGGAGGAGTTCTGGCGGCTCGCCTCGAAGGCGGCGCGGGCGCGCGCGAGCTCGGCGCGGGCGCGGGCGACGTCGAGGGCGACGCGCTCGCGCTCGAGGTTGAGCTGGATCTCGGCGACGCGGGCCTGTGCCTGCGCGAGGTCGATGTTCCCCTTGGTGCGGAAGCCGTCGAAGAGCGCCCACGAGAGCTGGACGCCGATCTGCCGGTCGCTGAAGAAGCCGCCGTTCTGCGTGCGGCACAGGCCGTCCGCGTCGGGGCGCGCGCCGTTGGCGCAGGTGACCACGTCGCGGCTGCCGAACTGGGTCGGGAAGCCGCTGAGCGGAAATGCCTGGTAGCCGGTCTGGAAGAAGACGCTGACCGTCGGAAGGAGGTCGGCGCGGGCGACGGCGACGGCGTCGCGGCGGGCGCGCGCCGTGAGCTCGGCGGCGCGCACGGAGGCGCGGCCGGCGGGCGTGGGCGACGGCGATTGCGTCGGCAATGAGTTGGTGACGGCGAGCGTGGCGGGCGCGGTTAGATCCCCGGTGGGGGGGGCCCCCCGCGCGCCGAGCGATGCCAGGACGCCCTGCACGGTCACCGAGTCGATCGCGGTGGAGAGGGCGACCGGTGTCGCGAGCGGGATCTGCAGCAGGCGCTTGAGGTCGAGCAGAGCGAGCTCGCGGTCGTTCGCCGCCTGCAGCGTGACGGGCTCGATGTTGGCGCGCTCGACGCGGGCGCGCAGCACGTCGTAGCGTGCGGCGCGGCCGCCGCCCTGGAGCTGCTCGATCTGGGTGACGCGCTCGCTGGCGAGCGTCAGGTTCTGGGTCTGGATCTGCAGCACGCGGTCGGCGAAGAGCGCCCGCACGTACGCGGTCTCGACGTCGAGCGTGATCTGCGCGCGCGTCTCGTCGGCGGTGAGGCGGGCCGCGCCGCGCAGCCGCGACGCCGCGCGCAGCGCCGCGTACTCGCGCCCGCCCTGGAAGAGCGGCTGCGAGAGATTGACGTAGGCGTTGTAGACGTTCGGCTGGTTGAAGATCTGGCCGACCGCCTGCGCGCGCGCGTTCTCGATCTGGTGCGTGTAGCTGCCGGCGAGGCGGAGCGACGGCAGCACGCCGGCGCGCGCGCTCGTGAGCTGCGCGGCGGTGACGTCCACCTGCGCGCCGGCGAGGCGCACCTCGTCCGACGCGCGCATGGCGCGCTCGACGGCCTGCGCGAGCGTGAGGGCGATGGTGTCGGCCGGTGTCGTGGCCGCCGCCGCTGCCGCCGGCGACGGTTGCCGCTGGGCGCCGAGGGTGGCCGCCGGCACGAGGAAGGCGAGTGTGAGGAAGGCGACACGCGCGACGGGTGCGACACGCGCGATAGCTGCGATAGGTGCGACGACTGCGACACGCGCGTCGCGCGCGGCGACGACGTTCGAGACGATGTTCGAAGACGGATCAGGCATCGCTGTCATACGCGCCGACGGGGGGTAGTGTTGGCGCTCCGACGCGGTAAGCGGTAGGCGCGAACCGGTAAGCGGGAAGCGGCAGGCGGTAGGCGCGAGCCATGAATCACGGAGGGGCCGGCTCCGATCACGGATGCCGGCCCCTCGCACGTTAGCGCTTACCGCTTCCCGCTTACTTCTCGTGCTTCTTCGCCTCCGCGATCGCGCGATCGATGTCGTTCCGGTGCCGCGTGTACTCGGGGAGGGGGCTCTTGAGCTCCGCTGGCGCGGCGTCGAGGAGACGGCGCTCGTAGCCGCGGGCGGCCTTGGGGTCGGGGCTCATGCGCGCCGCGAGGAGAAGGCCGAGCAGGTGGGTGGGGCGAGCACGGAGGATCGTGTCGGCCTGTGCCTTCGCGACGTTGTAGTTGCCCGACACCTCACCGATGCGGCCGAGGTCGTAGCGCTGGTCGGCGTCGAGCGGGCCGACCATCTCGTAGGCGACCATCGCCATCGGCGCGAACGTCTCGAGGCTGTCGCGCTTCCCCTCCTCGTCGTAGCGCATCACGCGGTCGAAGAGCCGCGACGCGCGCTCGGCGGGCGTCATGCTCGAGATGTCCGGCGCGCGCCCCGCCGGCCCACCGGCGGCGGCGCCACCAGCGAACGGCGCGTCGGGCGGTGCCTGCTGCTGTTGCTGCTGCTGGTCGCCGCCGCCGACGGCGCGGTCGTCGAGTCCCGCCTGCGGCAGCGCGTTGCTCGGCGCGTCGAGCGTGGAGCCGGGCCGCTGGGCGCGGAAGTTCTGCCCGGCGACGAGGGCGACGACCGTCAGCAGCGCGATCGCCGCGACCGCCCACGGGAGCTTCTCCCCCGACGGCCGACCCGTCGTCGTCACTCCCGTCACCGCTCCCGATGCCGGGGCGGACGGCGGCACGGTGCCCGACGTCGTGGCCGCGACGCCCACGCCCGCGGGCGTGCCGCAGCGGTGACAGAACTTCGCCCCCGGCGTCAACGACGTCCCGCACCCGGCGCAGCGCGCCGATCCATCGAGCGAGACGCCACAGTTGGCGCAGAAGTGTCCGGAGGCCGGAGCGGAGCAGTTGGGACAGACGGAGGCAGGCATGAAGCGGGTAGCGGGTAGCGGGTAGCGGACGCGCTCGAAAGCTAATACCTGGCCCGCTTCGATCGTCCCGCGCCACCCGCCACCCGGCTCCTACTGCTGGTGCTTGCCCCCCTTCTCCGAGATCTTCTCCACCGTCCGCTCCGCCTTCGCGTCGTCGCCGGCCTCGAGGACGACGTCCGCCTGGGCGACGATGCCGACGAGCGAGCCGCGCTCGTCCACGATCGGCACGCGGCGCACCTGCTCGCGGCCCATGAGGTCCATGACGCGCGACACGTCGTCGTCGGCGCGCGCGGTCTTGGGGTTCGCGCTCATCAGCTCGCGCACCTCGCACTCGTCGGCGTTCTTCCCGTCGGCGACGAGGCGGATGGCGATGTCGCGATCGGTGAGCATGCCGACGAGCCGCTTCCCGCCGGCCGCATCCTCGACCACCGGTACCACGCCGACATCCTCCTCCTTCATGACCAGCGCCGCCTGCCGCACGCGCGTGGTCGGCGTGACCGTGGCCGGGTTCTTCGTCATGATGTCCTGAGCCTTCATCGTGCCCTCCGTGAGTTCGGGTGATGGCGGGGCGGGAAGGGGCAATGTGCGGGCCAGTCGACGAGGTTGGAGGTTGGAGGTGGGAACGAGCACAAGGTCCGTTCCCACCTCCAACCTCCTACCTCCGACCTCCTACCGCCCACCCGCTCTCCGCTGCTTCTTTCCCGTCATGTCAAAGACCCCGCCCCCGCTCCATCTCGACACCGCCGGCGCGTCGGCCAAGGACGTGCTCGACCTCGCGGCGAAGCACGACGTGCGCTTCCTGCGCCTGCAGTTCACCGACATCCTCGGCGTCAACAAGAACGTCGAGATCCCGCGGTCGCAGTTCGCCAAGGCGCTCGCCGGCGACATCATGTTCGACGGCTCCTCCATCGAGGGGTTCGTGCGCATCGAGGAGTCCGACATGCTCCTCCGCCCCGACCTGTCCACGTTCCAGGTCTTCCCGTGGAGCGAGGCCGGGAGCCGCGTCGCCCGCCTCATCTGCGACATCACCGCGCCCGACGGCACGCCCTTCGCCGGCGACCCGCGCGCCGCGCTCCGCCGTCAGCTCGAGCGCGCCCGCGAGATGGGCTTCAGCACGATGAACGCCGGCATGGAAGCCGAGTTCTTCATGTTCAAGAAGGGCCCGAACGGCGAGGCGACGACGGAGACGCACGACGTCGGCGGCTACTTCGACCTCGCCCCCGCCGACCTCGGTGAGGACGCGCGCCGCGCGATGGTGGACGTGCTCGAGCAGATGGGGTTCGAGGTCGAGGCGGCGCACCACGAGGTGGCGCACGGGCAGCACGAGATCGACTTCCGCTACGCCGACGCGCTCACCACGGCCGACAACATCGCCACCTTCCGCTTCGTGGTGAAGCACGTGGCGCAGCAGTTCGGCCTCATCGCCTCGTTCATGCCCAAGCCGATCTACGGGCAGAACGGGAGCGGGATGCACACGCACCAGTCGCTGTTCAAGAACGGCGACAACGCGTTCCACGACCCGAAGGCGGAGTGGAAGCTGTCGCGCACGGCGCTGCACTACATCGGCGGGCAGCTGCGGCACGCGCGCGGCATGTGCGCGGTGACGAACCCGCTGGTGAACTCGTACAAGCGGCTCGTGCCGGGGTACGAGGCGCCGGTGAACGTCGCGTGGTCGATGCGCAATCGATCGCCACTGATCCGCGTGCCCGATCGTCGCGGACTCGGCACGCGCGTCGAGCTGCGGTCACCAGATCCAGCCGCGAATCCATACCTGGCGTTGGCCGTGATGCTTGCGGCGGGCCTCGACGGCATCGAGACGAACGCGGATCACCGCGAGCCGGTGAA
>DATMHT010000169.1:0-24640 GCA_035554795.1 Gemmatimonadaceae bacterium
AGGCTGCGTGCGGTCGAGGACGCGCGCACGCATGGCGCGCCGCTGCTCGCGCTGGCGGTGGCGTGCCTCGTCGCCGCGGTCTGGCGCCGGCCGTCCACGCTCGCGCGGCGGCTCGCCGCGCTCGGCGTCGCGCTCGTGGCGCTGGGGCTCGTGCCGCTCAACGCCTTTTCGAACGCGTCGCGGCTGTTCGACCCGTCGTTCTACTTCGTGCCGCTGGGCGGACCGTTCACGGGCAGCATCGCCGCGCTCGGCGCGACGAGCGCGATCGTGCTCCTCGCGCTGCTCGCGGTGCTGCGCGCGCCACTTCCCGTGCCGTCGCGCTGGGCGGCGCTCCTCGCCGTGGTCGCGATCGCGGGCGTCGGACCCTTCCTGCTGCGGAAGCTCGCCGGCGGCATCTACCCGCCGCCCGCCGGCGTCTCGATCGCGCTCTGGCTCGCGTGGGAGATCACCGTTTGCCTCGCGGCGACGTCGGTGCTGCTCGCCGGCGCTTCCGCCGGACGCGCGGTGCTCGGCGCGCGGCGCGGCATCCCGCCCTGGGTGGCGCCGGCGCTCGCCGCGGGCGCGGCGCTTCTTGGTCCGCCGCTCTGGAGCGCGCCGGGCCGGTGGCCGGAGTGGTATCCGCTGCTCTGGGTCGCGGCGATCGGCGCGCTCGCGCTGGCGCGGCGAGGGCGCGGCTTCGTGCTCACCGCCGCCGCGGTGGCTGGCTGCGGCGCGGCGACGCTCGTCTGGGGCGTGACGTCGCGCAAGCGCGTCGAGCTCGCCGAGCGTGACGTCGCGGGCCTGAGCACGGTGGACCCGTACGCGCGGACGCTGCTCGAGCGCTTCGGCGCGCAGCTCGCCGGCGACGACGCACCGCGCAGCCGAGCCGATCTGCTCCAGAGCTACGTGACGTCGGACCTCGCGGCCGCGGAGTATCCGGTCGCGCTCACCGCGTGGACGCCGCAGGGCGCGGTCGAGGGAGGCCTGACCACCGGCTCGCTGCAGCCGCGCGCGCCGGAGGCGGCGGCGCTCGCCGACAGCGCGCGTCGCTCCGGCGCGCTCGCCGTACGCGAGGTGCCGGGCGTTCCCGGGGTCGAGCTCCTGCTCGCCGTGCCGCACCCCGACGGCCGCGTCACGACGGCGGTGGTCGCGCCGCGTACGCGCCTGATTCCCGACGACCCGTACGCGGCGCTGATCGGTGTCGGCGCGCCGGAGGCGGCCGAGCCCCCGTACTCGCTCGCGCTGCTCGAGAGCGGCGGCGGACGCGACACGGCCGCGATCCCGGTGGCGACGCGCTGGAAGCGCGAGGGGAACGAGCTGCACGGCGACTGGATCGTGCGCACGGCGGCGGGGCGAACGCGCGCGCACGTCGAGGTGGAGCTGCGCTCGCTCGACGCGCTCGCGCAGCGCGGCGCGCTCGTCGTGCTCGTGGACCTGGCCGTGGTCGCCGCGCTGTGGACGCTCGCGGCGCTCGGCGACGGCGGTTTCGCGCGCTGGCTGCGACGGCGCGCGCGCGAGTGGGGACGGAGCTACCGCGCGCGGCTCACCGGCGTGCTGTTCGGCTTCTTCATGCTGCCCGCACTCGCGTTCGTCGTGTGGTCGTATCAGCGGCTTCAGAACGACGACCGGCAGTCGCGCGAGCTGCTCGTGCGCGAGACGCTGCGCGCGGCCTCCGCCGCCGACGATGGCGAGCGGCTGGCCGCGGAGAGCGAGCGGCTGGAGACCCCGCTGCTGCTCTACGGCGCGCGCGGCGCGCTGCGGGCGACGAGCGATACGCTGCTCGACGAGCTCGCGCCGATCGGCCGGTTCGTGGATCCGGGCGTCTACCGCGACCTCGTCCTCGGCGAGGAGGTGACGGCGAGCCGGCGCGAGCCGATCGGCGCGGGCGGCACGCTCTTCGGCTTCCGGGCCGCGACGGGCCCGAGCGGGGAGCACGTCGTGCTCGCCGCGCCGGCCCGCACCGACGAGCTGCAGCTCGACCGGCGGCGGCGCGACCTCGGTGTCCTCGTGATGTTCGCGGCGGCACTGGGCGCGCTCGCGGCGCTCGGGCTCAGCGGCGTCGCGGCGCGCGAGCTGTCGCGTCCCATCGGGGCGCTGCGTGGCGCGGCGCTGGCGATCGCGCGCGGCGAGCGCGAGCCGGTGCCGCCGGGCGAGCCGCCGGCCGAGTTCGCGCCGGTGTTCTCCGCGTTCCGGCGCATGGCCGCGGAGCTGAGCGAGAGCCGGTACGCGCTGGAGGAAGCGCAGCGGCGCACGGCGGCCGTCCTGCGCAACGTCGCCAGCGGCGTCGTCGCGGTGAGCGGGGCGGGGGAGGTGGCGATCGCGAACCCGCGCGCGGCGCTGCTGCTCGGCTGCGAGCTGCCTCCCGGTACGCCGATCGACTGCATCGGCGCGCCGGAGATCGAGACGCGCGTGCGCGCGTTCATCGACTCGGGCGCGAGCGACGAGGAGGAGTTCGACGTCGAGCACGACGGACGACAGCTCCACGCGCGCCTGACGACGGTCGGCTGGCGGGCGCCGGGGAGCGCCGAGCGCCCGACCGTCGTGCTGACGGTGGACGACGTCACCGAGCTCGCGCGCGCCCAGCGCGTGCTCGCGTGGGGCGAGATGGCGCGCCAGGTGGCGCACGAGATCAAGAACCCGCTCACGCCGATCCGGCTCGGCGTCCAGCACCTGCGCCGCGCGCGTCAGAACCCGCGCGTGGACTTCGACATGGTGCTGGAGCAGAACGTCGGCCGCATCCTCGCCGAGATCGACCGGCTCGACGAGATCGCGCGCGCCTTCAGCCGCTACGGCACCGCGCCCGCCGAACGGCCGCCCGCGGAGCCGGTAGACGTTGCCGCCGTGGCGCGCGACGTCATCGCCCTCGAGCGGATGGGACACGACGGCGACGGCGACGCGGGCCGCGACGGCGGCCGCGCCGGCGAGCGCGCGGGCCCCGCGCCGGTGAGCTGGGTGCTCGAGGTGGACGAGCGCCCGATCGTCGCCTTCGCGCGCGACGAGGAGCTGCGCGAGGTGCTGCTCAACATCCTCGAGAACGCGCGGCTGGCGAACGCGCGCTCGGTGCGCGTTCGCGTCAGCCGTGACGCCGCGCCGCGCGACGGTCCGCACGGTGACGGCGGTCACGGTGACGGTAGGGAAGATCGCGTGAGACTCGTCGTCACCGACGACGGCGTGGGGATCGCGCCGGAGGCGCTGCCGCGCGTCTTCGAGCCGCACTTCTCGACGCGCACCAGCGGGAGCGGGCTCGGGCTCGCGATCAGCCGGCGGATCATCGACGGTTGGGGCGGCTCGATCGGGATCGAGAGCGAGCCGGGCGCGGGGACGACGGTGACGATCGAGCTGCGGCCGGCCGACTGAGTCCGCGCCGGAGGAGGCGCGGGGGCGACGGCGTGTTACTTTAGGAGGCCGCGCGCCGCCGCCCGCTCCGCCGTCCTTCCCCGCGCCCGCCCCGCTGCCGTCACGCCCGACATGTCCCGCGCCGACCAACACGGACCCTACCGCGTCACGCGCGAGATCCCGCCGCACCTGCTCGAGTGGCAGCTGCCGCCCGGCTGGCACTGGGGACCGGAGGGTCTGCTCGGCGAGCACCGGCACTACCAGGAAGTGGTGGACGCGCTCGGGCGCTCGCTCTCGCTCGTCAGCGTGCCCAACCCCGAGCACGCGACCTGGCTCGGCGCCGAGGCGCGGCATCTCGCGCACCTGAACCACCCGGCTATGCCGACGACCTACCACTACTGGGGGTCGTACAAGGACTCGCGTCGAGGGCCTGGCTACCTGCGCCGCTGGATCGCGGGCGAGACGGTGGGCGCGCGGTTGGCGCGGCTCGGCGCGGAGGAGATCCCGTACGTGCTGCAGGTGCTGCGCGCCGCCGGCTCGGCGCTCTCGTACCTGCACGACACGGGCATGCCGCACGGCGCCGTGTCCACCGAGAGCGTGTGGGTCTCGCCGACTGGGCGGCTCTGGCTCCTCAACTGGCAGTGGACGGTACCGCCCGAGGACATCCCGCCGGGGATCACGCCCGACCGGCGCTGGATGCCCGCGCCCGCCGAGTGGGGCGAGAGCGGCTGGGCACCGACGACGCTGAGCGACCAGTGGCAGCTCGCGGCGGCCGCGTTCACGATGCTGACCGGCGAGGCACCGCCGGCGCGCGACGTGCCGCCGCTGAGCCTCGTGCGCCCCGAGCTTCCGCAGCGCGTCGCCGACATCCTCGACCAGGCGCTCCTCGCCGAGCCGGAGCGGCGGCATCGCAGCGTCGCCGCGCTCATGCGCGCGCTCGACCGCGGCGTCTCGGCGCGCCCGCTGATGCTGCTCGGCGACCGCACCGCGCTCGACGCGCCCGACTCCGAGGAAGCGCGGCTCCGCTTCGCGACCGGCGACGACTACGACGTGCTCGCGCCGATCGGCACGGGGACGTTCGGCTCGGTGTGGCGCGTGCGCGACCTGACGCTCGAGCGCGAGGTCGCGCTCAAGATGCTGCACCCGCACGTCGCGCGCGACGCGGCGGCGGTCAGCCGCTTCCGCCGCGAGGCGCGACTCGCCGCACAGCTCGCGCACCCCGCGATCGTCCCGATCTACGACTGGGACACGCGCAACGACGTCTCGTGGTACACGATGGAGCTCGCCGAGGGGGGCTCGGTGGCGGAGCTGCTGGCGCGCTCCGGCCCGCGCCCGCTCGCCGAGGTCGCGCCGCAGGTCGAGCAGCTGCTCGACGCGCTCGTCGCCGCGCACGCGGCCGGCGTCGTCCATCGCGACCTGAAGCCGGAGAACATCCTCATCGACCGCTACCGGCGGTGGCGGCTCACCGACTTCGGCATCGCCAACGTGTACGGCGAGGAGCACGCCGGATCGTCGGGCACGCCCGCGTTCGCGGCGCCCGAGCAGCTCCTCGGGGAGACGCAAGGGCCGGCGGTGGACTGCTTCGCCCTGGCGGCGATCGTCGCGTTCGCGCTCTCGGGGCGCCCGCCGTTCGGCGACCGCGACGCGAAGCGGATCCTGGCGCGCGAGCTGGCGGGGGAGGTGGACCTCGAGGGCTTTCCGGTCGAGATCACTCCCTGGCTGCGCCGCGGTCTCGCCGCGAATCCCGAGGAGCGCTTCCAGGACTCGGCGGCGATGCTCGACGCCTGGCGCCGCGCGATCGCCCAGGCGCTCCGCCGGCCGCGCGAGGGCCGCTGGTGGCGCCGCCTGCTCGGCCGCGGCGCCGAGGGCGACGGCGTGCCGCCGATCCCGGCGAGAAGGCCGAGTCGGGAGATACGGGCTATCGAGTGAGGGCGGGTCGGGGGTCGGGGGTTGGGGGTCGGGGCACCACCTCGGGATGTCCCGAGCGGCTCATCCCCGACCCCCGACCCCCGACCCGCTACTCCGTGTCGGAATGCCCGCCCGCAGCACTCCCCTTCGCCCACCGCACCGTCTTCACGTTCACGAACTCCCTCAGCCCGTACGCGCTCAGCTCGCGGCCGTAGCCGGAGTGCTTGACGCCGCCGAAGGGGAAGCGCGGGTCGGAGGCGACCATGCCGTTGATGAACACGGAGCCGGACTCGATCTCGTCGGCGAGACGGCGCGCCTCGGCGTCGTCGGTCGTCCAGGCGCTGGCGCCGAGGCCGAAGTCGGAGTCGTTGGCGAGCGCGATCGCGGACTCGAGCGACGGGACGCGGAAGAGGAGCGCGACAGGCCCGAACACCTCCTCGCGGTAGGCCGGCGCGTCCTTCGGGATGTCGGCGAGCACCGCCGGCGCGTAGTAGTTGCCGGCGCGGTCGAGCCGCATGCCGCCGACGGCGAGGCGGGCGCCGCGCGCGACACTCTCGCGCACCTGGCGCTCGACGTCGGTGACGATCTGCGGCGTCGCCAGCGGGCCGACGTCGGTGTCGGGCGCCATCGGGTCGCCCACCTTCAGCGCGCGGACGCGCTCCACGAAGCGGCGCTCGAAGTCGTCGGCGATCGCCTCGTGCACGATGAAGCGCTTCGCCGCGATGCACGACTGGCCGTTGTTGATCATGCGCGCCTTCACGCCGACCTCCGCGGCCGTCGCGACGTCCGCGCTCGGCAGGACGATGAACGGGTCGCTGCCGCCCAGCTCCAGCACGGTCTTCTTGATGTGCTTCCCGGCGGTCGCCGCGACCTGGCTGCCGGCGGGCTCGCTGCCGGTGAGCGTCGCCGCGGCGACGCGTGGGTCGGCGAGGATGCGCTCGACCGCCTGACTGCCGACGAGCAGCGTCTGGAACACGCCTTCGGGCGCGCCGGCGCGGCGGAAGAGTTCCTCGAGAGCGAGCGCCGAGCGCGGCACGTTCGACGCGTGCTTGAGCAGCCCGACGTTCCCCGCGCACAGCGCCGGCGCCGCGAACCGGATCACCTGCCAGAACGGGAAATTCCACGGCATCACCGCGAGCACGGCACCGAGCGGCTGGAACGCGACGTAGTCGCACCGCTCGGCGTCGTCGTGCACGATCTCGGGCGCGAGGAAGCGCTCCGCGTTCTCCGCGTAGTACCGGCAGGCGGTCGCGCACTTGGCCGCTTCCTCGATGGCGGCCTTGAGCGGCTTCCCCATCTCGAGCGTCATCGTCCGCCCGAACGACTCCTTCTCGGCGTCGAGAATCTCGCCGGCGCGCGCCACGATCGCGGCGCGCTCGGCCACCGGCCGGCGGCGCCAGGCGCGGAAGGCGGCGTCGGCGCGTTCGAGCTTGCGCTCGATGTCGGCGTCGGAGAAAGCGGCGTAGCTCTCGATCGTCTCGCCGCTGGCGGGATTGATGGAAGCGATGGCCATGGATCCTGTAAGTTGAGGGGTGTTCGTCCCACGCCCTTAACGCGCTCTCCTCGCACGCGATGTTCCAGACACCGCTCGAACCCGTCACGCTTCGTGGCCGGTCCGTGACGCTCGCCCCGCTCTCCCTCGACGATCTCGCCGAGCTCGAGCCCGTCGCGCTCGACCCCGACCTCTGGCGCTGGACGCCGACGGCGGTGCGCACGCCCGACGACCTGCGCGCCTACGTCGAGCGCGCGCTCGACGAGCAGCGCCGCGGCGTCTCGCTCCCGTTCGTCCTGAGGGACGGCGCGACCGGCCGTGCGGCCGGGAGCACGCGCTACGCCAACGTCAGTGCGCGCGACCGGCGCGTCGAGATCGGCTGGACGTGGGTCGGACGCGCGTGGCAGCGGACGGCGATGAACACCGAAGCGAAGTACCTCCTGCTGCGCCACGCCTTCGAGACGCTCGGCTGCGTGCGCGTCGAGCTCAAGACGGACGCGCTGAACGAGCGCTCGCGCGCGGCGATCCGTCGCATCGGCGCGACCGAGGAGGGAACGCTGCGCCGTCACACGCGCACCGACTCCGGCCGGATGCGCGACACGGTCTATTACAGCATCCTCGACGACGAGTGGCCAGGCGTCAAAGCGCAGCTGGAGCGCAAACTCGAGCGTTGAGGCGCTTCGAAAACGGCGCCGCGGATTTGCGCGGATGAACGCGGATACGGCTGCTTCTCGAAAAGCTTGAACCGGGGAGGTACTGAGGGCGCAAACCCTCACCCTTTCCCAGTCATCCCGAGGAGCGCAGCGACGAGGGATCTTGTGCGCGGTACGTGGAGCACGCTCCGCGACCCCGACAGAAGATCCCTCGCTGCGCTCGGGATGACTCGGAGTGGGGATCCGCGTTCATCCGCACAAATCCGCGGCGTCGGTTCCGGCCGAGCGCCGGGTCTCAGCTCGCGAGAAACAGCGTCCGGAAGTACGTCGCCGGGATCGTGCCCTGGCGCATCAGCCGCTCGTGGAACGCCTTCGCCGAGTACGCGCTCCCCAGCTTCGCGCGGTACGCCTCACGCAACTCGACGATCGCGTTCTTGCCGAGGTTGTACGTGATCGCCTGCGTCGGCCACTTGGAGTAGCGGTAGATCGCGCGGCGGGCGTTGTCGCAGATCGCCCGCGCGGCCGGATCGCTCGCCGCCGCCGCGCACGCGCCGGGATAGAAGTCCACGTGCTCGGTGAAGTAGTCCACCGCCTGATCGAACGTCATCCGGCCGGTGTGGATGCCGACGTCCACGCGGATGCGCACCGCGCGCAGCAGCTGGCCCTGCAGCTCGTACAGGTACTCGGCCGGCGTGTAGAAGCCGTACGGCCGGCCGGGCGCCGGCTCGGCCATCAGCTCCTCGCTGTAGAGGCCCCATCCCTCGGCCGCCATCGAGTCCTCCCACATGGACGACGAGTCCTCGACCGCGCCCGGCGTGAGCCAGCGGATGTTCGAGATCTCGGTCGCGTGCTGGGTCATGTACTTGTAGTGCCAGTCGTGCCCCGGGAAGCCCTCGTGCAGCGCCGTGTCGGCGACCGACGCGCGGTTGTTCTGCTTCAGCGCCGCCGGGTCGTCGCCCGTCGGGGTGAGGTAGAAGCGCCCGACGCCGGACTTCTTGAAGGGCGGCGCGGCGTAGTAGGCGGCGTCGATCGTGCTGCGGAGCACGGGCGGCGTCGGGATCACGTCGAGGCGGTAGTCGGCCGGGACGTCGAAGAGCGCGTGCTCGCGACCGTACGACACGGCCCGCTCACCCGTCTCGCGGTACCAGCGGAACAGCTCGTCGTCGCTCTTCGGCGAGTCGCTCGACAGGTGGTCCATCACCTTGCGCACGCCGGCGCGCCGGGCGGCGTCGTCGCCGAAGGAGAGGCCGAGCTTCGCGTCGCGCGCCACCCGCTCGGCGACCTCGAAGATCTTGGCCGTGTAGAGCGCGACCTGCTCCGCGCCGTAGTCGTAGAGCTGCGCCGCGCTGCGCGGGTCGCGCAGGAAATTGTGGACGCGGTACTCGTACTCACGCTCACCGACCGCGAACCGGTCGTGCGTGTCGTGCACGTCGAACTCGGCGCCGAGAAACGCCCGCAGGTCGTCGTACGCCGCCGCCGCCGCGAGCGACGCCTTCTGGAGCGCGCCGGTCGTCGCCGCCGCGAAGGGGCGGTTGCCGAGGTAGCCGGCGGCCGTCTTCGGCAGGGTGCCCTTGAAGTAATCGGCGTTCGCCGCGCTGCCGGTGATGCCGTCGCGCTCGATCATGCGCCGGTCGGCGACGTTGCCCGCGCGCTTGCCGGCGAGCAGGTTCGCCTTCGCCGTCGCGACGTAGGCCGGCACCGCGCTCAGTCGCGCGACGACGAGCGCCCACTCGGCCTCGGTGCCGAGCAGTCCGCCGCCGACGTCCTGCATCTGCTGGAGCTGCCAGTCCACGCCGCGGAACGGCTCGGCGACGTACGTGTCCACCGCGCGCTCCTGGTAGCGCAGCTCCTCGAGATAGTGCAGCAGGAAGGTGAGCTGCGCCCCGAGCACGGCGTGGTCCACCCGGAGGTCGGGGGAGAGCGAGGCCGCGGGAATGCCGTCGAGCTCCGTGCGCACCGAGCGGTAGAAGTCGCGCTCCGCCACGAGCGCCGACGGGCTGTAGTTGCGCAGCCGGCCGTTGACCGTCGCCAGCGTCGGCGAGTAACCGTCGCCGCCGAGGTACGTGGACGTCACCGGGTTGAGCTCGAGGTGCCGCAGGAAGTAGCGGTCGCGCAGCGCAACGAAGCGTGTGTCGTCCGCCGAGCGGCTCGTGGCGGTGGCGGACGACGTACCGGCCGCGCCGACGCCGGCGCTGCGGCAGGCGGCGAGCGAGCGGAAGATGCCGAAGGCGGCGGCGGCGCGGGCGCTGTCGTGGAGGAAGCTGCGGCGCTTCACGAGGACTCTCCGGGTGAGTGGTGGCGACGCAAGATAACGGACGCGACCGGACACCCGGAAACGGCGAGAGGCGGGTCGAGGACGCCACGTTCGGCTCCTCGACCCGCCTCTCGATGTCACCCGCGTCGGTCCGACCGCGGGTGTGCCGCTACTTGACCGCGATCTCGCGCGTCATGCCATGCATGAAGTGCGGCTTGCCGTCCTTCGCGTCCGGCAGGAAGCAGATGAGCGAGTACGTGCCGGGCGTGAGGTCCACGGCCACGTTCGCCGACGCGCCGGGCTCGACGCCGACGACGCCGCCGAGCGGCTCGCCCGGGGGCGGGCCGTCCATCTTGTCGAGCCAGGCGAGCATGTCGTGGGTCGTCTTGCCCGGCGCGAGGCGGACGAGCTCCACCTCGTGGGGCTGCTTCGCCGCGTTGGTGACGCGGATGACGTGGTGGCCGGCGCGCAGCGGCTTCGAGAGGTCGAAGCCGTAGTCCTTGAGGGTCAACGTCGTGGACGCGGCCGGGAGCTTCGCACGGTCGGCGCCGTACGACGGTGTGACGGTCAGCGAGCGGACCATCCCCTTCATCGCGTGCGGAACGTGGTCGGGCACGTCCACGAAGCAGAGCAGCGTGTAGTTGCCCGGCGCGAGGACGACGGTGGTGTTCGCCTCCTTGCCCGGCGCGGGGGCGTTCGGTCCCGGCACGTCGTGAATCCACGACGGCGGCGGACCCTTCTGCTTCAGCGCCTCCAGCACGTCGGCGGTCGTCTTCCCCTCGTCCATGCGCACGAGCACGGCGTGGTGAATGCCGGGGCCCTTGTTGACGAGACGCAGCGTCGTGAGCCCGGCGGCGATGCTGTCCGGCGCCTCGAACGCGAAGTCGGAGGCCGTGATGGTGACGACGTTGGGCTTGGTGGTCGGGCTCGTGTAACCGGTGAGCGCCGCGGCGGCGCCGACGGCGAGCGTCAGGCGCGTGACTGCATGCATTCGAGATCCTCCTGCTGGTCTTCTGTTGGCGTGGGCCGTCGTCGGCGGAGTCTCTACGAAGCGGCCCGCCCTGCGTTTCAGCCGCGGCGTCGCGGGTGGGCGATATACTGCGCTTCCGCGGCGGCGCGCGCCAGAGCGGGGTGCGTCGAGAGCGAGCGAGCGCGGCCGAGGGTCGCCCTTGCCCCTGGCGACGGAGCGTCCTATCATCCGATTCACGATGCCCACCAAACAGATGCGCGCGCTCATGTGTTGGCCCATGCATCCGCACCCACGATCGGGAGCGGCTGATGGTTCGGCGCGTCGTGCGATCGCACCGGGCACCATCGGCTAGGGGCACACCAGGCCCTCGCAGCGCCACTCGCTGGCCGCGACTCCAGATCCTCGGAGTCGCGGCCTTTTTCGTGTTCGCGGGTGTGCGTGGCCGATGCGTCGCACGCTCTGCACACGACACCCCGGTCACCGCGGAACCACGAGGCCGCTCATCATGACCGCTCGCTCCACCACGAATACCGCCACCAGCACGTCCGTCCGCCCGATCGCCATCTACTACGAGCATCCTGACTGGTTCAAGCCGCTGTTCGCGGAGCTCGAGTCGCGCGGCATCCCGTTCGTGCGCCTCGACGCGGCCGCGCACGTCTACGACCTCGCCGAGCGCGAGTCGCCGTACGCGCTCGTCTTCAACCGCGCGAGCCCGTCGGCGTACCTGCGGGGCCGGCCGCAGTCCACCTTCCATACGCTCCACTGGCTGCGCCACCTCGAGCGCATCGGTGTGCCGACGGTGAACGGCGCCGCGCCCTACGAGATGGAGACTTCGAAGGCCCATCAGCTCGACATCCTCGAGGAGCTCGGGCTGCCCTATCCGCGGACGCGGGTCATCAACAGCCCGGACGTCGCGGTCGAGGCGGCGCGCGGGCTGCGCTATCCGGTGCTCGTGAAGGCCAACGTCGGCGGCAGCGGCGCCGGCATCGCGCGCTACGACTCGGAAGCGCAGCTCGCGGCCGCGGTCGCGGCGGGCACCGTGGAGCTCGGGGTGGATCACGTCGCGCTCGTGCAGGAGCTCGCGCCGCTCCGCGGCGGCCACATCACCCGCGTCGAGGTGCTCGGCGGACGGGTGCTGTACGGCATCAACGTCTATCCGGCGGCCGGGTCGTTCGATCTCTGCCCGGCCGACGCCTGCCAGACGACGGGCGGGCAGGAGCTCACGCGCGCCGCGTGCGCGCTCGACGCGCCGAAGAACGGCCTGCGCGTCGAGGGCACCGAGGTGCCGGCCGGGATCGCGGCGCAGGTCGAGCGGATCGCGCGCCGCACGGGGCTCGACGTCGGCGGAGTCGAGTACCTCGTAGACGACCGCGACGGCCAGCACTACTTCTACGACGTCAACGCGCTCTCGAACTTCGTCGCCGACGCGGTGAACGTCGTCGGCTTCGACCCGTTCGCGCGGCTCGTGGACTATCTCGAGCGTCGCCTCGCCGGCGAGCCCTCGCTCGCGGAGCAGCGCGACGAGCGGCAGCTCGTGGAGGTGTGACGATGCGCTTCGGCTACTGGCTCCCCGTCTTCGGCGGGTGGTTGCGCAACGTCCCCGACGAGGGGATGGAAGCGTCGTGGGAGTACGTCCGCCGCCTGGCGCGGCGCAGCGAGGCGCTCGGCTACGACCTGACGCTGATCGCCGAGCTGTTCATGAACGACATCAAGGGAGTGGACGCGCCGTCGCTCGACGCGTGGAGCACCGCCGCTGCGCTCGCGGCGGTGACCGAGCGGCTCGAGCTGATGGTCGCGGTGCGGCCGACGTTCCACGACCCGGCGATCCTCGCCAAGCAGGCGGCGAACATCGATCGCATCGCCGGGGGCCGTCTCTCGCTCAACGTCGTGTCGAGCTGGTGGCAGGACGAGGCGCGGCGCTACGGCATTCACTTCGACACCCACGACGACCGCTACGCGCGGACCGACGAGTGGCTGCGCGTGGTGGACGGCGTCTGGCGCGACCCGCGCTTCAGCTTCGACGGCAAGTACTATCATGTCGCCGAGACGATCCTCGAGCCGAAACCGGTCGCCACCGCCGCGCGGCGCCGGCCGACGATCTACGCCGGCGGCGAGTCGGAGGCCGCGAAGTCGCTCATCGCCCGCGCCTGCGACGCGTACGTCACCCACGGTGACCCGCCCGAGCGCGTGGCGGCGAAGGTCACCGACATCCGCCGGCGCCGCGAGGCGCTCGGCCTGCCGCCGATGCAGTACGGCATGGCCGCCTACGCGATCGTGCGCGACACCGACGCCGAGGCGCGGCGCGAGCTGGCGCGCATCACCGAGGTGCGCGACGGCACGCCCGGCTACGCGAACTACCAGGACTGGCTGGCGAACACGAAGCTCGAGCAGCAGGTGAGCCTCGAGGACTACTCGGTGTCCAACCGCGGGCTGCGCGCGGGGCTCGTCGGTACGCCGGAGGTCGTGGCGGAGCGGATTCTCGCGCTGCAGTCGGTGGGCGTGGACCTGCTGCTGCTGCAGTGCAGCCCGCAGCTCGAGGAGATGGAGCGGATCGCCGAGCAGGTGATGCCGCTGGTGCGCGGGGCGGGGCGCGCGGTCGCGGCGTGAGGTGGCGCGCGGAGATTCGCGCCGGCGCGAAACGCGGCGGTGACGAAGCCGACCACACGGCGGCGAGCTTGCGCGCATGCTCGCCGCCGTTCGCTCCTCCGCCGTCCTCGGCATAGACGCCTACGACGTCACCGTCGAAGTGGACGCGAACCACGGGCTGCCGCAGTGGTTCATCGTCGGGCTGCCGGCGGCGAGCGTGAAGGAGAGCCGCGAGCGCGTCGGCGCGGCGCTCCTCAATTCGGGCTTCATCGTCCCGCCGCGGCGCGTGACGGTCAATCTCGCCCCGGCCGACCGCGCGAAGGCGGGCACCGCCTTCGACCTGCCGATCGCGTTAGGCGTCCTCGTCGCCACCGGGCAGCTCGCGGCGGCGGCGGTCGAGCCGCACACCTTCGTCGGCGAGCTCGGGCTCGACGGCGCGCTCCGTCCGATCCGCGGCGCGCTACCCGTCGCGCGGCGCCACGCCGAGCGCGCGACGCGCGGCACGCTTGTGCTGCCGCCGGCCAACGTCGGCGAGGCGTCGCTCGTGCGATCGGCCGAGCTGGCGGCGCCGGCGACGCTCGCGGAGCTCGTGCGGCAGCTCGGACGCGGAGCGCTCGCGCCCGCGACGCGCACCGAGCCGCCCGGCGCCACCGCGGCGTCCGACCACCTCGACTTCGCCGACGTCGTCGGGCAGAGCATGGCGCGGCGCGCGCTCGAGGTGGCGGCGGCCGGCGCGCACAACGTCGTTCTCGTCGGCCCGCCCGGGGCGGGGAAGACGATGCTCGCGCGGCGCCTGCCCGGCATCCTGCCGCCGCTCACCGAGGCCGAGGCGCTCGAGGTCACCGCCGTGCATTCGGTCGCCGGCACCCTCCCCGACGGCGGCGCGCTGCTCGTGCGTCCGTTCCGCGCGCCTCATCACACCATTTCGACGGCCGGCCTCGTCGGCGGCGGAAGCGCGCCGCGGCCGGGCGAGGCGAGCCTCGCGCACCTCGGCGTCCTCTTCCTCGACGAGATGCTCGAGTTCCCGCGCCACGTGCTCGACGCGCTGCGCCAGCCGATGGAGGACGGGCGCGTCGTCATCGCGCGCGCGGCGACGACGCTGAGCTTCCCGGCGCGCTTCACCCTCGTCGGCGCGATGAACCCGTGCCCCTGCGGCCGGAGCGGCGACGCGGGCGCTGCGGCGCGCCCGTGCAGCTGCTCGGCGGCCGACGTCGCCCGCTACCGCGCCCGTCTCTCCGGCCCGCTCGCCGACCGCTTCGACATGCACGTCACCGTCGGCGCGGTGCCCATCGCGACGCTGGGCGGCGCGCCGCCGGGCGAGGCGACGGCGACGATCGCCGCGCGCGTCGCGGCCGCGCGCGAGCGGCAGCGCGCGCGCTATCGCGGGCATCGAGCCGTCGAGTGCAACGCGCACGTCGCCGGTCGCTGGCTCGACGCGCACGGCGGCGTGGACCCGGCGGCGCGTACCCTGCTCGCCGGCGCGGCGGACCGTCTCGCCCTCTCGGCGCGCGGCTACCATCGCGTGCTCAAGGTGGCGCGCACGATCGCCGACCTCGCGGGCGAGGAGCGCGTGACGACGGTGGCGGTCGCGGAGGCGCTGCGCTACCGGCCGGCGGCGGGCGCGGACGTCGCGTCCGCCTCGACCGCGGCGCGACGGCCCGGTACGGGCGCGATCCGCGTGCCTCGCGACGCACGACCGGACCCCGTCGCGGCGGCCGGCTGACGACCTGGCACTCGCGTGCCGCCGGCTCGCGCGGGCGCGGCCCTCCCACCCCGCGCGGCGCCGCCGCTACCTTACGCTCATGTCCCACGCCGCGCTCACCGACATCGCCGACGACCTGCTCGACGCCGCGCTCGAGAAGGAGCGGCGGCTCATGGACTGGTTCCGCGCGCGCGGCTCCGCGCTCGTCGGCTTCAGCGGCGGCGTGGACTCCGCCTACCTCGCCTGCGCCGCCGTCGAGGCGCTCGGTGGCGACCGGGTGCTCGCCGTCATCGGGCGCAGCGCGTCGTATCCGGCCGAGCAGTGGGCGCGGGCGCGCGAAGTCGCCGACGCGTTCGGCGTGCCGGTGCTCGAGGTGGACACGGACGAGCTGAACGACCCACGCTACGCCGCGAACCCGACCAACCGCTGCTACTTCTGCAAGACGGAGCTCTGGTCGGTGCTGGCGCCGATCGCCGCCGAGCGCGGGCTGGCGGTCGTCGTGGACGGCACGAACGCCGATGATCTGGGCGACTACCGGCCGGGCGCGCGCGCGGCGAAGGAGCGTGAGGTCGCGTCGCCGCTCGCGGAGCTCGGCTTCACCAAGGACGACGTCCGGCGCCTCTCCCGCGCCCGCGGCATCCCGACGTGGAGCCAGCCGTCGTCGCCCTGCCTGTCGTCGCGCATCCCGTACGGCACGTCGGTGACGGCGGACCGGCTGCGCGAGATCGAGGCGGCGGAGCGCGCGGTCCGCGCGCTCGGCGTGCGCGGCGATCTGCGCGTGCGCCACCACGGCCCGCTCGCGCGCGTCGAGCTGGGCGAGGCGGAGCTCGAGGCGTGGCTCGCGCCGGCGCGCCAGGAGGCGCTGCGCGACGCCGTGACGAGCGCCGGCTTCACGCGCGTCGCGCTCGATTTGCGCGGGTTCCGATCGGGCTCGCTCAACGTGCTGGGCGGCGTCGCCGCCGCGGCGGAAGGCACGGCGTGAGCGCGGAGTCGCTTGAGGCGGCGCTGCGGGCCGAGGGCATCGACTGCGTCGTCGAGGAACGGGAGCGGCTGGCGGTGATCGTCCCCGGGCCGCGCGGGCTCGATCTCTCGAGCGTCGAGCTGCGGCGGCGCGCGCTGGCCCTGCTCCCCGCGCATGGCTTCACGCACCTCGCGCTCGAGCTGCTGCCGCCGCCGCCGGAGCGGGCGGCCGGCACGGACTCCGCCGCCGAACGCGGTGCGCCTCTTCCTCGCCCTTAACTTCCCGGCGTCGCTCCGCCGCGCCATCTTCGACGCGACCGCGCCGCTGCGGGCGGCGGCGCCGGGACTGGCGTGGGTCGCGGAGTCACGGCTGCACCTGACGCTCAAGTTCCTCGGCGAGCGTCCGGACGACGCCGTCGCGCCGCTCGTCGGCGCGCTGGACGAAGTCGGGGCGACGCACTCGCCGGTGACGATGTCGTTAGGCGGGCTGGGTGCCTTTCCGAACCAGCGCCGGCCGCGCGTCGTCTGGCTCGGCATCGCGCCGGACCCGAAGCTCGAGCTGCTGCACCACGACGTCGAGACCGCGTGCGCGGCGCTGGGGTACGAGCTGGATGGGCGCACCTTCCGGCCACACCTCACGCTCGCTCGCGTGCGGCCGGGCCGGCGGGGCGGAGGTGAGCCCGCCGCCGAGCCGGCGCGGGCGCTGGCCGCCGCGGCCCGGGAGGTGCAATTCCGCGGCGCGGCCGTCGTCGAGACGCTGGACCTGATGCGCAGCGAGCTCGCCGCCGGCGGCTCGCGCTACACCGTGCTGCACGCCGCGCCGCTGCGCCCGCGCTGACCGACCGGCGGCGGCCGACACACCACTCTCACCACTACCTATCGTGGGCTGCCTGCGACGCCTCGGCTGCTTCGTCCTCGTGCTCCTCGCGCTCGCCGCGGCGGCGTGGTTCACGCGCGACTACTGGTACCATCGCGGCGGTACCGCCGCGCGCGCACGCACCTCGGCGGCCGGCGTGGAGTGGGAGCCGCTCACGCCCGAAGGCGCCGAGCGCGCTCGCGCCGCGGTTGCGTCGCTCGGGCAGAAGTCCGGGCCCGTGTACGCAAACACGCACGCCGGCGACCTCACGGCGTACCTGTTCACCGGCCTGCAGCGCCAGCTTCCGCCGTCGGCGACCGACATCAAGGCGGCGGTCATCGGCGACCGGCTGTACGTGAAATCGCTCGTCAACCTCACCGACTTCGGCGGGGCGAAGGTGCTCGGTCCGCTCGCCGGCTTCCTGAGCGAGCGCGACACGGTGGTGTTCGGCGGCAACTTCGAGCTACTGCGCCCCGGCCTCGCCCAGTTCCACGTCCAGGAGATCAAGCTGCGGCAGCTCTCGGTGCCGCAGGCCGCGATCCCGCGCCTCCTCGCCCGGATCCGCCGTGGCGCGCGCCCCACGGGCGTCGCCGACGACGCGCTGCCGCTCGTCGTGCCGGGCTACATCGGCGACGTGCGGGTCGGGCAGGGCAGGGTGACCCTGTACAAGACGGTACGATAGAGTTCCTCACGATAGAGTTCCTCCCTGATGCCTGGTTCCTGCCTGCTGACGCCGGCCCCTCTGAGGGGCTGACTCGAGCAAGCAGGAATCAGGAATCAGGTTCGCCGCCCACCCATACTTCTGGCCTATGTCACGCCGCGTTCTCGTCGTCGACGACGAGCAGGGGATCCGTGCCGCGCTCGGGCAGCTGCTCGAGTTCGAGGGCTACGAGGTGCGTTCCGCGGCCAACGCCGCCGACGGGATCGCCGAGTACGAGCGCTTCCACCCGCACCTCGTCTTCATGGACGTGAAGATGGCGGGGATGGATGGGCTCGAGGCGCTGAAGCGGCTGCGCGCGCTGCACCCGTCGGCGACGGTCGTGATGATCAGCGGCCATGCGACGATCCAGACGGCCGTCGAGGCGACGCAGCTCGGCGCGTACGACATCCTCGAGAAGCCGCTCGACACCGATCGCATCCTCGTCCTGCTCCGCAACGCGCTCGAGCATCTCGACCTGCAGGAGGAGAACCAGCGGCTCAAGCAGACGGTCGAGTCGCGCTACGAGATCGTCGGCAAGTCGTACGCGATCCGCGCGCTCATCGACAAGATCGACAAGGTCGCGGCGACGCCGGCGCGCGTCCTCATCACCGGCGAGAACGGGACCGGGAAGGAGCTCGTCGCGCGCGCGATTCACCGCCAGTCCACGCGCGCCAGCAAGCCGTTCGTCGAGGTGAACTGCGCCGCGATCCCGAGTGAGCTGATCGAGAGCGAGCTGTTCGGCCACATGAAGGGCTCGTTCACCGGCGCGGTGCAGGACCGCGCGGGGAAGTTCGAGCAGGCCGACCGCGGGACGCTCTTCCTCGACGAGGTGGGCGACATGAGCCTCAACGCGCAGGCCAAGGTGCTGCGCGTGCTGCAGGACAACGTCGTCACCCGTATCGGTGGCGCGAAGCCGATCCAGGTGGACGTGCGCGTGCTCGCGGCGACGAACAAGAACGTCGAGGAGGAGATCGCCGCCGGCCGCTTCCGCGAGGATCTCTACTACCGCCTCAACGTCGTCCCGATCCACGTGCCGCCGCTGCGGGAGCGGCGCGAGGACATCCCGCTCCTCGTGCAGCACTTCGTGAGCACGCTCTCCGAACGCGAGGGCGTCACGCCGCGGTCGGTCGCGCCCGACGCGCTGCAGTGCCTCACCGAGTTCGACTGGCCGGGCAACGTGCGCGAGCTGCGCAACACGATGGAGCGGCTCCTCATCCTCGCCAACGGCCCGAAGATCACCACGGCCGACGTCGAGCGCCTCGTCGGCCGCCGCGCCGCCGAGGGCTCGGGCGGGCTCGGCTCGCTCACCGAGATGAAGACGTTCGAGGAGTTCAAGCACGCCGCCGAGCGCGCGTTCCTGCTGGCGAAGCTTCGCGAGTACGACTGGAACGTGTCGGAGACGGCGCGGGCGCTCGACATGCCGCGGTCGAATCTGTACAAGAAGATCGAGCGTTATGGACTTACACGGGAAAACGCGTAGGCCGCTCTACCGGGACGGTTGCAGGAACGAGGAATGAGGAACGGGGGCTGCGGTCCAACCCGCTCAGACCTCGGCCCTTTCCCTTGTGACCCTCCCGATTCAGGATAGAGGGAAGTGTGCGGCGCCCCTCATTCCTCATTCCGCATTCCTGCTCTCGTCCCGATAGAGAGCTCAAGAGAGAAAGATGCCAGACAGGGACTGGGACTCCGAGCTGAAGAAGATCGACCGCCGCCTCGAGAGCGTCTCCGACGACGCGCTGCTCCCGGCGCCGCGCGACGCGTCGCCCGAGCTGCAGGCGCGGTTCGCGGAGGAGCGCCGCACGACCAACACCTTCGGCGTCTTCGCGCGGCTGTCGCTCTCGGTGCTGCTCGGCGTCGGCATGCTCTTCTGGCCCTACTCGGCGCGCTGCGGCGTCGGGCTCGCCGCCTACCTCGGCGCGACCGGCGCGGTGATCGCGGGCGGCATCTGGAGCTCGGTCTGGACCTTCCGCCATCGCGCGGGCCGCGCGCACACGCTGGCGCTGCTGATCGTCGTCTGGGGACTCGTGCTGGCGGCGATCGAAGTGCTGCCGCGCGTCGGCTACGCCACGCCGACGCCGGACCATCCGGCCATCTGGAGCTGCGGCTGAGTCGCACGCGCCGCGCGATACCGCCATGACCGACGACACTCCGCTCGACGCCTCCGCGCTCGCCGCGCACTTCCTCGCCGACGCGCGGCTCACGTTCGCGAAGTACAAGGCGCTCGCCGAGGGCGCGATGGCGCAGATGTCCGACGACGCGCTGTTCGTCGCGCCCGACGACGGCGAGTCGAACAGCGTCGCCATCGTCGTCCGGCACCTGGCGGGCAACATGCGCTCGCGCTGGACCGACTTCCTCACGACCGACGGCGAGAAGCCGGGCCGCGACCGCGACAGCGAGTTCGAGCCCTACGACCCGTCGCGCGCGACCCGCACCGCCCTGCTCGAGGACTGGGAGAGCGGCTGGCGCGCGCTGTTCGACGCGCTCGACGGGCTCGAGCCCGGTGACCTCGGCCGCACGGTGCAGATCCGCGGCGAGCCGCACTCGGTGACGCAGGCGCTCACGCGCCAGATCGCGCACTACGCCTACCACGTGGGGCAGATCGTGTACGTCGCGAAGATGCTGCGCGCGGGCGACTGGAAGACGCTGAGCATCGCCCGCCGCGCCTCGCGTCGATTCAACGAAGAGCTCGGGCACCGTCCCTAGCGCCCGGCCACGGGCCGTCTTGCGCGGGCGGGAGGTGGAACGAATGTTGGTCGCGCCCGCCGCGTCCACTCCGGCCGATCCACGGGCCCCGTCGCGCCCGTGCCGTCGCCGCGTCCACCCGCCTTCGCCGCCCATGCGCCACGCCGTCGTTCCCGCCGTTCTCGCGTCCCTCGCCGCGCTCGGCGCGTGCGCCAGCGGCCGTAGCAACGCCGCGCCCGAGGTCACCTATCACTCCGGCCCGGTCGTGCCGGGCGCCGATCAGCACGATGCGCTCGTCCACCGCGTCTGCCGCACGCAGACCGTCGAGGCCGTGCGCGTCGCGTCAGCGATGACGCCGCCGCCGCTCGCCCTCACGCCGAGCTTCCTCACCGGCGTCGGCGAGGACGTGAGCTTCTTCTTCGTGCCGCCGGAGGCGCCGCGGGAGCGGCACGCCGTCGTGACGGCGACGGTCACGCGCGGCGCACCCACCGGACTGGCGCTGCGCGACCGCTCCGGCGACTCGGCGTTCGACACCGCCGCGCTCGAGGCGGTGCGCGCGTCCGGGCTCGGCCGCGGCCACGTGACCCTCTCGGCCACCGGCGGCGTCGCCGAGCTTCCGCTCGCCATCAGCTTCGGGCGCGGCGCGGACGGCGTCGGCGACGCGCCGCGGCTGCGCACCGAGTGCCCGGCCGCCCCGCTCGCGAGCAACCCCACGCCGCACTTCCCGCTCGAGCTGCGCGAGCGCGGCGGCCGCGGTCTGGTGGTCGCGCGCTTCGTGGTGGACACGCTCGGCATCGTCCAGCCGGAGACGTTCACCGTCGTCAGCTCGACGCACGACCTCTTCACGCGCGAGGTGCGCGGCGTGCTCCCGTCGCTGCGCTACATGCCGGCGGAGGTGTTCGGGCACAAGGTTCCGCAGCTCACCGAGCAGCGGTTCACGTTCGAGACCGACCAACGGAATCCGCATCAGTAGGCGGACGGCTGCTTGCGGCCGCGGCAGTTTGCAGGTCGAGTGCGGGAGATTGGTCGTTGTTCGCTGATCGCGGGTTCACGACGACGGCGCGCGGAGCCCGGCTCCTGCGCGCCGTCGTCGTTTGCGGAGCACGGCTCGGCGACGACCGACCGCTCGCGGTCGCACTGAAAGCTGGCTCCGGCGTGGCCCGCGCTTCCTGCCGCCGACGCCGCCCTCTAGCTTTCGCGTACTCCTCTTCGCACCTCCGCAATCCCGACACATGAAGACCTTCAAGAACTTCATCGCTGGCAAGTGGGTCGAGCCGGCGTCCGGCGCGTACTTCGAGAACGTCAACCCGGCGGACACGAGCGACGTCATCGGCCGCTTCCCGCTCTCGACGCGCGAGGACGTGAACTGCGCCGTGAAGTCGGCGAAGCGCGGCTTCGAGCTCTGGCGCGCGACGCCGGCTCCCGCGCGCGGCGACGTGCTGCGGCGCGTCGGCGACCTGCTCACGCAGCGCAAGGAGGAGATCGCCGACCTCATGACGCGCGAGATGGGCAAGCCGCTCAAGGAGACGCGCGGCGACGTGCAGGAGGGGATCGACACCGCCTACTACGCCGCGACGATGGGGCGGCAGCTCTGGGGGCACACCGTGCCGAGCGAGCTGCGCAACAAGTGGGCGATGAGCTACCGCCGGCCGATCGGCGTCTGCGGCATCATCACGCCGTTCAACTTCCCGCTCGCCATCCCGACGTGGAAGATGTTCCCGGCGCTCGTCTGCGGGAACGCGTGCATCTTCAAGCCGGCCGAGGACGTGCCGCACACCGGCGCGACGCTCGTCGAGATCTTCCTCGAGGCCGGGCTGCCGCCCGAGGTGATCCAGCTCGTGCACGGCGTCGGCGAGACGGTGGGCGCGGCGATCGTCGAGCATCCGGAGATCCCGGTGCTCTCGTTCACCGGCTCGACGGAAACGGGGCGCGTCGTCGGCGAGATCGCGGGGCGGATGCACAAGCGGCTCTCGCTCGAGATGGGCGGCAAGAACGCCCAGATCGTGCTCGACGACGCCGATCTCGACCTGGCGCTCGAGGGCGTGCTCTGGGGTGCCTTCGGGACGACCGGGCAGCGCTGCACCGCGACGTCGCGCCTCGTCCTGCAGAGCGGCATCCATGACCGCTTCCTCTCGATGCTCGTGGACAAGGCCCGCGCGCTCAGGCTCGGCGACGGCCGGAAGAAGGGGACCGACGTCGGCCCGCTCGTGAACGAGGCGGCGCGCGCGAAGGTCGAGCGCTACGTGGACATCGGCCAGGCCGAGGGCGCCGATCTCCTCTGCGGCGGCCGCCGCGCCGACGGCAAGGGGCACGAGAAGGGCTACTTCTTCGAGCCGACGATCTTCGCCCGCGTCGAGCCCGGCTTCCGGCTCGAGCAGGAGGAGATCTTCGGTCCGGTGCTCTCGGTGCTGCGCGTCAGCACGGCCGACGAGGCGTTCGCGATCAACAACGGCGTGAAGTACGGGCTGTCGTCGTCGCTCTACACCCGCGACGTGAACCTCGCCTTCCGCGCGCTCAACGAGTTGGACAACGGCATCACCTACATCAACGCCCCGACGATCGGTGCCGAGGCGCACCTCCCCTTCGGCGGCGTCAAGCAGACCGGCAACGGCCACCGCGAGGGCGGCTGGGAGGTCTACGAGTTCTACTCGGAAACCAAGGTCGGCTACGTGGATTTCTCCGGGACGCTCCAGCGGGCGCAGATCGACAACTATCTGGGGACGCCGGACTGAGGCCGGGGCTGGGGACTCGGGGCTCGCGAGCGGGTAGCGGGTACTGGGGTTTCGACGCCTCCCGGGGCACGCGAGCCCCGAGTCCCGAGTCCGGATCCCCTTGACTCTTGGCACCCCTCGCTCGTCCCCGTGTAGGACACGCTACCGGACACACTCCCCGTCGTACCGCAAAGGGATGCCTTGCATTGCCTTGCGCGGCCCTCTCGCGTCGCATTATTTCTCGCATGGTGACTGAGCGCCCGCTCATCTGCCGTCGCCGCTCCGTCGCGGCACCGGCCGGCTGCCGCCATCTGGCGGCGTCGGTCGTGAGGCAGAGCGTCGTCGTCGCGCGGCGCCGGCACCGTTGGTTCCGGAGGGGGATGTGAGCGACGAGGCACCGCGGCTGTCATCCTCGCGCGACGACGTGGCCGTCACACCGCCGGCCGCGCCGCCGCCGCTCGTGCCGGCGCCCCAGCCGGCCCAGCGCATCTCGGCCGAGACGCGCAAGGAGGCCTTGCGGCGCGTCAACCGGGGCGGGGCACGCTGGCTCTGGGAGTGGGCGAAGTCGTTCGCGATCGCCTTCCTGCTCTTCCTCTTCGTCCGGGCGTTCTTCGTCCAGGCCTTCAAGATCCCGAGCGGGAGCATGGAGCGGACGCTGCTCGTCGGCGACTTCCTGCTCGTCAACAAGCTCGTATACGGCGCCGAGGTGCCGTTCACGAAGCGGCGCCTCCCGGCGGTCCACGCGCCCCAGCGCGGCGACGTGATCGTGTTCCAGTTCCCCGAGGACCCGACCAAGGACTTCGTGAAGCGCCTCGTCGGGACGCCGGGCGACACGCTGTCCATGGCCGACGGGACGCTGTTCCTCAACGGCCGGCCGCAGCTCGAGCGCTACGTGGTCCACACCGACCCCGACGCGACGACCTCCGAGGAAGACTTCCGCTGGCAGCGCGACTACCTCGTCAGCACGGCCGAGGCGGCGCACACCGGCTATCACCCGTCGCGTAACAACTGGGGACCGTTGATCGTCCCTGCGAAGAGCTACTTCGTGCTGGGCGACAACCGCGACAACTCGCTCGACAGCCGCTACTGGGGCTTCGTTCCCGACTCGCTGCTGCGCGGCCGCCCGATGTTCGTCTACTACAGCTACGCTCCTGACGCCGAGCACCGCTTCGCGTGGCTCTCCCGGATCCGCTGGCAGCGGCTGGGAGAGCGCATCCGCTAGCGCCGCACCCCACGCGCGCGCTCCGCGATCGGTCTCGGCCTAACGACGACCCGACGACGACGTACGACGACTCGCGGAGCACGGCGCCGACGCCGCCTCCGTTGCCCTGCCCAGCGAGACCGCGTCCGTCGGCTCGCAGCTGTACGCCGTGGTGATGTCCCAGGTGGATGATGTCGAGAGGAGCTGCTGATCGTATGCCGGTGACGACGAGGAAGAAGTCCGCCTTCGAAGAGGGGTCGCTCGACCAGTACCTCCGCGACATCAGCGTCTACCCGCTGATCAATCGCGAGGAAGAGGTGCGCCTGGCCCAGCGGATCCGGCAGAACGACCAGGAAGCGCTCGACAAGCTCGTGCGCTCGAACCTGCGCTTCGTCGTGTCGGTGGCGAAGAAGTATCAGAACCAGGGCGTGTCGCTCTCCGATCTGATCAACGAGGGCAACCTCGGGCTCATTCGCGCGGCGCACAAATTCGACGAGACGAAGGGGATCAAGTTCATCTCCTACGCCGTGTGGTGGATCCGGCAGGCGATCCTCCAGGCGCTCGCCGAGCAGTCGCGTATCGTGCGCGTCCCGCTGAACCGGGCGGGGACCCTCCACCGCATCGGCAAGCGAGCCAACTCGCTGCTGCAG
>DATMHT010000170.1:0-3555 GCA_035554795.1 Gemmatimonadaceae bacterium
TCGGCCGCGACGACCATCGCCCGCGTCGCGCTCCGCCGCTTCGCCAGCGCGTCCCAGGCCGCGTCCGCGCTCAGGTTGCCGCGCGGCTGCGAGGCCTCGCTCGCGGTCAGCCGCCGGCTCCGGTCGAGGAGCCCCGCCACGTCGAGCGTCGGCACGACGGGCGTGGACTCGTGCTCGGGCCCGAGGCCGTCGCGCCGCGCCGCGGCCAGGCGCTCGTCCACCACCTGCGCGATCCGCGCCTCGACGAGCGCGAGGTGCTCGAGCACCTCCGCGACGGACCACCGGTCCGCCGCCGGCCGGCGGTCGCGCAGCGTCGGCGGCACCGCGGCGACGGCCTGCTCCAGCGCGGCGCGCTGGGTGTCGAGATACGTGAGCACTTCCTGGATGCGCGGCTGCATGACGGGACGACTCGCTTCGACGTGAAGTGGTGGTTGCGCGGAGCTCAGCGCCGGGAAGATGCCGACATCGCGCGCATCCTCGCCAGCTCCGCCTCCGACGCGATGAAGCCGAACGCCGGCCAGCCACCCGACTTCACCGACCGCTCGAACTGCGCGCGGGCGCGGGCGGTGTCGCCCTTGACCATGTACCAGTCGCCGAGCCCGTACGCGAGCGTCGCGACGTCGATGTCGCTCGTGTCCGACGGCGTGAAGAGGGCGTCGGGGCCGATCTCGCCGCGATAGAGCCGGAGCCGCTTCGCGTACGCGACCGTCGTCGCCAGCGAGTCGGGGTGGCGGGCGAGCATCGCGTCGGCCTCCGCCGCGCGGCCGGCGCGCTGGAGCGACATCCAGAGCCAGTCGGTCGCGCCGGCGAGCTCGCCGGCGTCGGGCGCGCGCGGCTGGGCGCGGGCGAACGCGTCGGCGGCGGCGTTGAAGTCGCCGCGCACGAAGCGCAGCACGCCGAGGTGGTAGAGGATGCCGTAGTTGGTGCTGTCGAGACCGTAGCCGCGCGTGAGGTCGGCCATCGCGCGGTCGAACTCGCGCACCGAGAGATGGCGGTGGCCGCGCCAGCGGAGGAGCATCGGGTCGTTCGGCGCGACGGCGAGCGCGCGCGTGAACGTCCGCACCGCCTCGCGCATCTGCCGCGCGCCGGCCTGCGCGACGCCGAGGTCGATGAAGCGCTGCACGTTGCGCGGGTCGGCGGCGAGCGCACGCTCGGCGCGGGCGACGGGCCCCGTGTCGGCCTGCGCACGGTAGACGACACCGGCGGGCGAGCGGTACTGCACCGACTGCGCGGCGGCCGGCGTGGCGCAGGCGACGACGGCGGCGACGAGAACGACCAGCGAACGCGGCATCAATGAAGGCTCCATGCTGGGAGTGGGCGACAGCGATTACTGGCTCGCTGGAGAGCGTGAACCACGGAGGTCACGGAGAAGAGCATTCACCGCGGGTCAATGGGGTGGTCCTCTCCCGGGCGCGCCGCGATCGCATCGGTGGTTCCTGTTGCGTGAGGTGGCGCCGGCGAGCGCGCGGGCCATCGCGAGGACGGAGTCGGGCTCGAGGTAGCCGCGCCTGATGCAAGGTCGCCTGCCCGGCCGCACGAAGACGTAGCCCGTCGCGGACGTCTCGCCGAGCGTGAAGGTGACCGGAGCCGCGCCGCGCGACGCGACGCGCAGCCGTGGCTGTGTGACGAGAACGTGCGCGACCCCGTGCGCCGCCAGACTGTCGCCGAGCGCCGCCATCGCGTAGTTCCAGTCGTCGGCCGTGACGGCGAGGTCGGGGAGCGTGTCCACCTCGCCCTGCCGCGCGACGAAGTAGGCGACGACCGTGGGGCGCGTGACCACGACGCGAGCGACGTCGCTCGCCGGAGCCTGGGCGCGCAGCGCCACCGGCGCGACGGCGAGCGCGAGCCAGCCGAGTCGCGTCACGAGCCGCGCGAGCGTGCGATGCGGGATGCGTCGAGCCTTCACGGGTCAGCTCTCGCTCGGCTCGGACGTGCCGCCCGAGCGCAGGGAGAAGGAGTAGAGCAGGAACGGCTCGGACATCGCGCCCGCGCTCTCGTAGAGGCGCCGCGCGGGGACGTTGGCCGCGTCGGTGCCGAGCCACGCTTCCGTGCAGCCGAGCGCGCGGCCGTGCGCGAGCATCGCGTCGAGCATGCGCCGGCCGATGCCGCGCCGCCGATGCGAGGGCGAGACGCCGATCTCGTTGATCCAGAGCTGCGCGGCCTTGTCCGGGTGCACGTAGTCCACCGCCGTCACCATGCCGACGACCACGCCGTCGTCGCGCGCGACGACGAGGTGATGGCGCCGGTCGCCGAGGAACTCGTGGGCCAGGCGCGTCTGCACCGGAGCGTCGAAGACGCCGGGCGCCACGTTCCGGAGCACGTCCTCATCGCCGGCGCCGAGCAGTCGGATCTCGAGCGGCATGACGCGGTCATCCTCCCGGGAGATGCGCCGGCTGCCCGACGCCGGACGCCTAACGACGTCGCGCGGCCGCGGTGGTCGGGCGCAAAGATGCCGAGGGGGGTACGACTTCGCCAGGCGCGAGGTTAGTGAACGTGACGCGCCCGGCGCCACGCGGCGGGCGAAAGTCCGGTCTCCTGCTTGAACGCGCGGCTGAACGCCGCCTCGGATTCGTAGCCCACTCGCGTCCCGACGGTTGCGACCTTGGCCGAGCCGCGCGAGAGCTGCTCCGCGGCGAGCTGGAGCCGCCACCGCTTGAGGTAGAGCATCGGCGGCACGCCGACCAGCCGCGTGAACCGCTCGACGAGGACGCTGCGCGACGTCGCGCTCGTGCGCGCGAGCTCGGCCAGCGTCCACGGATGCTCGGGATGCTCGTGCAGCTTCGCGAGCGCGGGGCCGACGACGGCGTCCATGAGGCCGGCGAGCCACCCGGCGTGCTGTGACGACGGCTGCTCGAGGTGGCGCCGGACGACCTCGATGAACATGAGCTCGGCCATGCGCGTGAGCATCGTCTCGCGCCCGACGCGCCCCGTCCGCGACTCGGCGACGACCTGCTTTGGGAAGTGCGAGAGCCACCCGCCCGCGATGCCCGGGACGTGCATGCGCCGCGGCAGCGACGTGAGCAGCGGGTTGTAGGGGCGCGCGTCGCAGCCGAGGAAGCCGCAGACGAGCGTCGTGTCGCGCCCGCCGTCGGGGCCGATGAAGACGGTGTCGGGATATCGCTTCGGCGACGTGCTGTCCGGTCCCCCGTTCAGCCGGTTCCCCTCGTGGCTCGACATCAGGTGCGGGTCGCCCTGTGGAAAGACGACGACGTCGCCGGGCTCCATGTGCACTTGCGTATCGCCGTCGAGTCCCGCCCAGCAGCTGCCGCTGAGGAGGATGTGATACGAGATGAGGTGCTCCGCGTCGGGCAGGACGCGCGGAACGAGCTCGCGCGCCGCGACCGAGAACATCGACCACGGCGCGGCAGCCTCCACCAGATAGAAGTACGCGCCGTTGAGCTTCACCGCGCGCAGCACGTCGGACAGCGGATCCATGGGTTTCCATCCTTGCGTCCAGGTCGCCGACGAATCGCGGCGGCCGGACGTGCGTTCCTGCACCGCGTCGCTCGCGCTGCATCGCCCGACGGCGGGACGAGTGGGCAAGAGATGCGGACG
>DATMHT010000171.1:0-5331 GCA_035554795.1 Gemmatimonadaceae bacterium
CAGGAGCAGAACAGCTTCCCCGGCCTCACGACGCGCTTCTTCAGCCGCTACGCGCGCGAGGTCTACCTCGGCTATCCCGAGGCGGAGGCGCTGCTGCCCAGGCGCGGCGCGGTCTACGTGGACAGCGGGAACCCGATCCAGCCACCGCCGGCGATCCGTCCCGATCGCGCCGCCGCGCGCGCCGCGTGGGGCTTCCCGCGCGAGGGAGGGCCGGTGCTGCTGATCTACGGTGGCAGCCAGGGCTCGCGCGCGATGAATCAGGTGGTGGACGCGTGGGTCGCGCGCGGCATCCCGGACGGCCTGCACCTGATCTGGGCGACCGGGAAGGGGACGTACGACGAGTTCGCCGCCCGTGACGGCGCCAGCGGCGGCCGGGTGCGCGTGCGTGCCTACCTCGCGCCGATCGCCGACGCCTACGCCGCGAGCGACTTCGCCGTCACCCGGGCCGGCGCGATGACGACCGCCGAGCTGTTCGCGTGGGGCATCCCGCCCGTGCTCGTGCCTCTACCGACGGCCGCCGCCGACCATCAGACGGCGAACGCGGTCACCCTCGAGCGCGCCGGCGCCGCCGTCCACCTTCCCCAGCGCGACTTCACCATGGACCGGCTCGACGCCGTCGTTCGCGACCTCGTCGCCACGCCCGAGCGCCTTCGCGCGATGGCCGCCGCCGGCACCGCCCGCGCCCGCCCCGACGCGGCGAAGGAGATCGCCTCGCGCGTCCTGGCAGTGGCGAGGGGCGGCGCTCGGTCCTGAGCTCTCGGCCCTCGGCTCTCGGCGCTCCGCGATCGACAGGATGAACAGGATCGACAGGATGAAGAGCCCCATCCGGTTCATCCTGTTCGTCCTGTCCAATAGGGGCCGAGCGTAGTAGCCGAGAGCCGACAGCCGAGAGCCGCTTCTTGGCCGCGCCCCCGCCGCCGGCCTATATTGCCAGCCCGCCCATGCCGCTCATCGACCCCACAGACAATCGTCCCGTCCACTTCGTCGGCGTCGCCGGCGCGGGGATGAGCGCGCTCGCCGAGCTCTTCGTGCGGCGCGGTACACGCGTCACCGGCTGCGACGCCAACGTCGCCGGCGCCGACGACCTCCGCGCGCTCGGCATCGAGGTCGTCGCGGGGCACGACGCGTCGCACGTGGATGGCGCGCGCGCGCTCGTCGTGACGTCGGCGATGCCGAAGAATCATCCCGAGCTCGAGCGCGCGCGCGCGCTCGGCGTTCCGGTGATCCGCCGCGCCGAAGCGCTCGGCGAGGCGGTGAGCGGCGGCACGCTCGTCGGCGTCGCCGGCACGCACGGCAAGACGACCACGACGACGATGACGACCGAGGCGCTCGCCGCCGCCGGCCTCGCGCCGACCGGCGTCGTCGGTGCGCGCGTCACGGCGTGGGGCGGCAACCTGCGCTACGGCTCGGACAGGTTGTTCGTCGTCGAGTCGGACGAGTACGACCGCTCCTTCCTCGCGCTCACGCCGACCGTCGCCGTCGTCACCAACGTCGAGGCGGACCACCTCGACATCTACGCCGATCTCGACGACATCCGCCGCGCCTTCGCGCAGTTCGTGCGGCCGGCGCGCACGATCGTGCTCTGCGCCGACGATCCGGGCGCGAACACGCTGCCGACGCCGTCGACCGCCGAAGTCATTCGCTACGCCGTCAACGCCCCCGGCGCGACCGGCGACGCGCGGCTCGTCGCGTACGATCTGCGCCCGGAGAACGGCCGCACCGCGTTCGACGTCGTGTACGACGGCGAGATGCTCGGCGCGCTCGCGCTGCAGGTGCCCGGGCTGCACAACGTGCGCAACGCGCTCGCCGCGGTGGCCAGCGGGCTCGCGCTCGGCACCACGCTCGACGGCATGCGCGCTGGGCTGGAGAGCGTGATCGGCGCGGAGCGGCGCTTCCAGCGGCTCGGCGAAGCGCGTGGCGTGAGCGTCGTGGACGACTACGCCCACCACCCGACCGAGATCGCCGCGACGCTCGACGCCGCGCGCTCGGCGTTCCCGGGGCGGCGCGTCGTTGCCGCGTTCCAGCCGCACCTCTTCACGCGCACGCGCGACTTCGCGACCGAGTTCGGCCGCGCCCTGGCGGCGGCCGACGCGGTGTTCCTCACCGAGATCTATCCGGCGCGCGAGAAGCCGCTGCCCGGCGTGACGGCCGATCTGATCGACCGGCAGGTGCGGAGCGCGGGCGGCGACGTCGCCTGGCGCGGCGAGCGCTCGGAGCTCGCCGCGGCGCTCGCGCGCACGGTGCGCGACGGCGACGTCGTCTTCACGATCGGCGCCGGCGACATCACGCGCACCGGCCCCGAGCTCCTCGCCCTCCTCGGCGGCGCGACCCGGACGACCCCGGCGTCCTCGGCGTGAGCGCGCCGGCGCCCGACCGCGAGGCGAAGGAAGGCCGCGAGCCGCCGCGGCCGCGGTGGCGTCGTCTCCTTCGGGTTGCCGTGGTCGCGGTCGTGCTCGGGATGGTGCTGTCCGCCCCCTGGTGGGGACGGCCGGCGCTCGCGTCGCTCGCCTTCTTCCGGGTCCGCAAGGTGGAGATCGAGGGCGCGCGCTACCTCGCGCCGTCGCAGCTCATCGGCCGGCTGAAGCTGGACAGCACGGCGTCCGTGTTCGACGACCTCGCGCCCCTCGAGCGGCGGCTGTCAGGTGATCCGCAGGTGGCGAAAGTCGAGGTCGTTCGGAAACTTCCGGGCACGCTCGTCGTCCGAGTGACAGAGAACCTGCCGATCGCGCTCATCCCCGGGCCGGGCGGCGCCCTGCGCGCGGTGGACGGCGCGGGACGGGTCTTGCCGATCGATCCGAGTCGCGTGAGCGTGGACGTGCCCGTGGTCGAGCAGCGCGACACCGCGGTGCTGCGCGTGCTGGCGGCGGTGCGCGATTCGGCGCCGGCGCTCTACGCGCGGATCAGCGACGCGCGCCGTGGCGCGGGGAAGGGCGAGCTCACGCTCACCCTCGCCGCGGCGGGCGGCATCGGTGCGGTGCTGCCGGTGCGCGCGATGACCGACGTGACGGTGAGGCGACTCACCGAGATCTACCCCGTGGAGGAGGACCTGGCGCGCCGGCAGCGGCGCGCCGCCGAGCTCGACCTCCGTTACCGAGACCAAGTGATCGCCAGACTGCAATGAATGTGGAACGCCTCGTCGCGGGGCTGGACATTGGCTCCGCGAAAACGACCGCGGTGATCGCCGAAGTGGTCGGCGACCTGCCCCGCCATCCCACGATCAAGATCCTGGGCGTCGGGCAGGCGCGCACCACCGGCCTGCGTCGCGGCGTGGTCTCGGACATCGAGGAGACGACGCGCTCGATTCGCAAGGCGATGCAGGACGCTGAGCGGATGGCGGGCGCGTCGGTCGAGTCGGTGTACGTGGGCATTGCCGGCGAGCACGTGCGCGCGATGACGAGCCAGGGGATCGTCGCTGTCAACGGCGACGAGATCTCGAAGGCCGACGTGGACCGCGCCAACGCGGTCGCCCGCGCGCAGCAGATCGGCCAGGACCGCGAGCTCCTCCACGCGATCCCGCAGGAGTACACCGTCGACAAGAACCAGGGGATCCGTGATCCGATCGGAATGATCGGGATGCGGCTCGAGACCGAGATGTACCTGGTCACGATCGGCTCGTCGCCGGCGATGAACCTGCGCAAGGCGGTGCAGCAGGCCGGCTACCGGGTGAAGGAGCTCGTGCTCGAGCCGCTCGCCAGCGCGCTCTCGGTGCTGACCGAGGACGAGAAGGAGCTCGGCGTCGCGCTGATCGAGATGGGTGCCGGCACGACCGACCTCGCGATCTTCCACGAGGGAAAGATCCGCCATCTCGGCACGATCAACTTCGGCGGCAACAACGTCACGAGCGACCTCGTTCACGGCCTGAAGGTGACGCCGGACGACGCCGAGCGGCTGAAGGAGCGCTTCGGCTGCGCCTACGAGCCGATGGCGGACATGAACAAGCTGATTCCGCTCCCGGGGACGGTCGGGCAGGGCGCGCGCGAGGTGGACCACTTCACGCTCACCCACATCATCAGCCAGCGGCTCGACGAGATCTTCAGCCTCGTGCAGCGCGACATCGAGTCGTCGGGCTACGACCGGCGGCTCGCGGCGGGCGTCGTGCTCACCGGCGGCGCCGCGGCGATGGCGGGAATCGTCGAGCTGGCCGGGGACGTGTTCGGCATCGGCGCCCGCGTCGGCGCGCCGGCCGACAACATCGGCGGGCTGAGCGACTCGGTGGACGCGCCGCGCTTCGCGACCGTGGTCGGGCTCGCGCAGTACGGCGCGCACCGCCTCGCGCTGTCCGGCGGCACGGCGATCACGGGGTCGGGGAAGCGCCTGACGATTCCGGGCCCGGGCGTGGACAAGCTGGCACAGCGCGTGAAGGACTGGCTGCAGGATTTCTTCTAGAAGAGCGGGACGTGGGACGTGGGACGTGAGGGCGCGGCGGTAGCGGAGGGGCCGGCTTCGGTGAGGCGAAGCCGGCCCCTCGCGCGTTGCCGCGTCCTACGTCCCGTGTGCGACGTCCCGTGTCCCACGTCCCGTGTCCCCGGTAGCGGCCCTTGACAGGGCTCGTACTCTTTCGCCGATTTGCTCGTCAAAGAAGGTGTGGTCAGCCGGCAAAAACGCATTATATTCTCCCAGCGTTTCCCGCCCCCGGTGGCCGCGGTTCACATCCCACCCGCACGCTCGTCGGTAGTAACCCCGCGACGACTCACGCGTCTCCTGACGCGCACCCGCTTCTCGCGGGTCGCGTCGTCGGCGACGCGAGAGCTCGCAGCCGACCGCTTCGCAGCCGACCTCTTCGCTGTCGACGTCCGTCGCTGATGGTGGCCGTCCGCGCATTCGTTCCTCACCTCGTAGCAGTGGAGTCCCGCGCGACATGATCTTCGAATTCGAGGAGAGCGCTTCCCAGAACGCCCGCATGAAGGTGGTGGGCGTGGGCGGTGGCGGCGGCAACGCCGTCAACCGAATGATCGAGGAGCATCTCGAGGGCGTCGAGTTCATCTCCGTCAACACCGACGCGCAGGCGCTGCTCAACTCGAAGTCCGACGTCAAGATCCAGATCGGGAAGAAGCTGACGCGCGGCCTCGGCGCCGGCGCCCGTCCCGAGATCGGACGTCAGGCGATCGAGGAGAACCGCGACGAGATCGCGCGCGCGATCCAGAACGCGGATCTCGTCTTCATCACCTGCGGCATGGGCGGCGGCACCGGCACCGGCGCGGCGCCGATCGTCTGCGAGCTCGCCCGCGAGGCCGGCGCCCTCACGGTCGGCATCTGCACCAAGCCGTTCCTCTTCGAGGGACGGAAGCGGATGCGCCAGGCCGAGCAGGGGATCGCCGAGATGCGCAAGCA
>DATMHT010000172.1:0-3713 GCA_035554795.1 Gemmatimonadaceae bacterium
CCTCTCTGATGAAGCGCATCGTCTGGTTCGTCGTGATCGTCGCCGCCGCCGTGTTCGCGGTGCAGGGCGGGGAGTACGGCACGTCCGATCTCGTCCGGCAGCGTCAGCGGCACCGGCGGTTGCAGGCGCAGGTGGACACGCTGCAGCGCGAGGTGGACTCGCTCGCGGCTTGGAAGCACGCGCTCGCCACCGACCCGGCGCTGCAGGAGCGGATCGCGCGCGAGGAGTTCGGGATGGTGCGCGGCGACAAGGAAGTGCTGTACCGGTTCGCTGAGCCGGACAGTGGGGGAGTAGGGAAGCGGCCGTAGCAATCAGCGAGCGGGTCAACGGCCAACTACAGTCGTCAGATCGACAGAGAGTCGTTGGTGGTCGGTGTCGAGTGGTTCGTTTACAACGACGGCGCGCCGGAGCCGGCCTTGGCGCACGGTCGTTGTGCACTGGCAACCGCCGACGAATCACCAACGACTCTCGGTTGAACTGACTACGGCTCTTGACAGTGAATTCGGTGGGGTTATACTTCGGGCACTGACGCGGGGTGGAGCAGCCTGGTAGCTCGTCGGGCTCATAACCCGAAGGTCGCGGGTTCAAATCCCGCCCCCGCTATACAAGAAGGCCGGCTCCCAGGGGCCGGCCTTCTTCGTCCGGGAACGACGAGTCCCGAACGAGCTGAAGTGGGGCAGGGTAGCTCAGCTGGTTAGAGCACGGCACTCATAATGCCGGGGTCGCGGGTTCGAGTCCCGCCCCTGCTATTCGAACGAATCGCTCTCGTCGCCGGCGAGACGTGAAGCCCGCGAGGCCCTCGGCCTCGCGGGTTTTTCTCGTTCGGTCCACCCGGCTGCCTGACAGACCTCGCGCCACCCGCGCGCTATCCTCGCCGGTACGTATCGATTTCCTCAGCGAGGAGGCCTCATGCGGGCCGCACTCTCTGCCGCCGCCGGCGGCATGCTGGCGCTCGCCGCGCTCGGCTGCGCCCCGTCGTATCAGGTGCACACGCTCGTCGCGCCCGACGCGCAGCTGACGACGCTGCACACGTTCCGTGTCCTGCCGACGCCGCCGCCGCGCACCGGCCACGACCACGCGGGCGCGTACGACCCGATGGTCAACAACTCGATCACCAACCGCGCCCTGCGGACGACGATCATGCAGGCGTTCGAGAGCCGCGGCTACGTCGCCGACGGCGCGAGACCAGACTTTCTCGTCGCCGTGTACGCCAGCGCCCACCAGAAGCTCGACGTGACGGCGTGGGACTACGGCTATCCTTACTGGCCGCGCTGGGGCTGGCCGCACGCCCGGATGACGGATCGCGTCACCGAGTACACCGAAGGCACGGTGATCGTGGACGTGCTGCGCACGGCGACGCGCGACCTGCTCTGGCGCGGCTCGGGGACGGCCCGCCTCACGCGGGATCCGAAGCAGGACGCGGTCGCGCTGCAGAAGGTGGCGCGCTCGATCGTCCAGCGCTTCCCGCACGAGCAGCCCGCGCCACTCGTCGCCGCCCGCTGACCGGCGCCCAGCGCCCCAATGACGGAGACCCGCGGCCTGGCAGAGCCGCGGGTCTCTCGATTTGGTACCGCTAGGAGCGCCCGCGACGCCGGCCGCCGAGCGGGCCGGCGCGCCGCGTCGCGCTCAGCGGCGGCTGATCCGCACGCGCCAGAGCTCGGGACCCTCGGCCTCGTACTTCCAGTCGAAGGTGTCCGGACGCTCGGCCATGAGCTGGTAGCGCAGCGGGCGCGGATCGTGGTCGTTGACGAGCACGAGCGACTGGCCGCTCGTCAGGCCGTCGAAGGTGCGGAAGATGGTCGGGTGCTTCTCGCGCGGCGGAATGGCGCGGACGTCGAGCTCGATCGGCTGCTGCGGCATGAAGGATGTTCTCCCGAAGGTTCGAAGGTAGGAAAGGAATGCCCGGCGGTGGCGGGCGCGGCTCAGCGCCGCCAGATCCGCACGAGCACGCGATCGGCGCGCGACTCGTCCACATCGCACGCGAACCCACGCTCGGCGAGCATGGGGAAGAGGAGCTGGGGCACGCGCGCGTTGACCTGCACGAGCTCGTGCCCGACGGGCAGCGTCTCGAGCGCGGCGAGCGTGCGCAGCAACGGCTCCGGCGGCTCGAGGCCGCGGACGTCGAGCCAGACGACGCGCGGATCGGCGCGCATCTCATCGGCGAGATCCGGTGGCGACGGCGCGACCGGGGTGACGTCGGCCCCCGCGCTCGCCGGTCGCCAGAACCACACCGCCCAGTCGTCGGGCGCGTGCTGACCCGTCTCGTGCGCGAAGCCGCGCTTCGCGAGCACCGCCAGTAGCGGCACCGGCTCGAAGGTGGTTCGCAGCTCGAGCACCTCGCCGTCGCGGAGCGAACCGACCGCCGTCATGATGCGCGAGAACGGCTCGCGTCCCGAGCGCAGATCGTCGCGCACGTCGAGCTCGACGACCGGGGCGTGCGGCGGGTGCGCGAGCGCTTCGCTCGCGGGCGCGGCGGCGGTACTGTGCCGCCTCGTGTCGGAGTCGGGCGCGTCGAGCGCCGCGTCGCCGAGGCCGAGCGCCCCGTTCAGCTCGCGCAGCAGCTCCGCGACGGGGATGCCCGCCGTCTGCGCTGCCTGCTCGACCGTCACCAGCCGCGCCATCACGCGGCGCATCATCCGATTCCGCAGCTTGGCGAAGTGCGGCGCGAGGCGGACGAAGACGTCCACCAGCGACTCGTCGCGAGCGAGCACGTCGCTCACGCGGTCGTTCGCCGAGATCGGACGCGCGGTGGCGCGCGTGGCGGGCGTTCGAGACTCCGGTACCTGGGTGGTCATGACCGTCCTCCGAAGGCGACGCGCGCGATCTGGCTCGCGAACAGCAGCACGCCGACGAGAAAGAGCGCCGCGCCGCAGCGCGCGACGTGTGCGGACGCGGCGCCGATGCCCGCCGTCAGCAGCGCGACGCCGAGCGTCATGAGCGCGAGCTGCGCGTGGGCGACGCGCGTCGAGTACATGTCGGCGACGGTCGGCACGGGGCCGTGGCCCATGCGGTCGCGGTAGCGCGCCGTCCACGCGAGCAGCGGCACGATCTTGTAGAAGAAGCCGACGACGTAGAGCACGATTCCGCCGAGGAGCCCGAGCACCACGTACGCCGTCGCGAGCCGCGCGTGCGACGCGCCGGCCGCGAGCAGCGCCGGTCCGACGAGCGCGCTCGCGGCGAGGAAGCCGAGCGCCGCGGCGGCGAAGCGCATGCCGACGTCGATCCTCCTGCGTACGCGCGCGCGGTAGAAGGCACGCGCCTGCCAGAGGAAGCAGGCGACGCCGCCCTCGAGCAGCAGCGCGCCGAGCCAGGCCGCGAGGGCGATGCGCGCGACGAGGCCGATCGCCAGCGCGAGCACGCCGGTCGCGAGCAGCGCGAGCGCGCGCTTCGTCCAGCGCGTGTCGGCGCCGTGGGCGAGGAGGAACATCGGCAGCAGCCGGTGCGACACGCCGACGATCATCACCAGCGCCCAGCCGACGATGGCGACGTGCAGGTGCGTCGCCAGCACGCGCACGCGGGCCTCGGCGATGAACCCGGTGTGCAGGTTGTGCAGCAGCACGATGCCGAGCGCCAGCGTCGAGACGAGAAAGGACGTCGCCAGCGCGATCGCGGCCCAGGTGACGTCGCGCGCGCGCGCCAGCGGGAGCGTCGCGGCGACGTTGCCGGCGGCGAGCAGGATGCCGATCGCGACGAGCGCGATGCCGGCGTGGTGC
>DATMHT010000173.1:0-3664 GCA_035554795.1 Gemmatimonadaceae bacterium
GCTCTGGGACTGTCTCGACGGCGAGCTGACGGAGGAGCGCATGCAGCTCGTGCGCACCCATCTCGAGGCGTGCGCCCGCTGTGCCCCGCACTTCGACTTCGAGCGGCAGTTCCTCGCGGCCCTCGCCGCCACCCGCGCCGAGCAGCCAGCGGCGCCGGCGAGCCTGCGCCAGCGTGTCGTCCGCGCGCTGCGCGGCGCGGGCTTCGCGCCGGGCTAGGACGGCGGCACTCGGCTCTCGGCTATCCGACAGGATGAACAGGATGCACGGGATGTGGTGTCCTCTTCATCCCGTGCATCCTGTTCATCCTGTCCAATAGGGGCCGAGAGCCGAGAGCCGCCGTCGTCAGTCCGCCCGGTAGTACGCCTCGATCCCCCACGTCACCGCGTGGGCGAGCCACGCGTTGACGCGCCGCGGGTCGGCCGTCGCGCCGAGCGCGACCTGCAGGTGCCGCTTCACCCCGATCACCACCTGCTCGGGCGACGCGCCGTCGTCGCGCCGCGCGCGGACGTAGACGCAGACGGCGTCGAGGAAGGCCTCCACGCCCTCACGCGGCGGCTCCGGATCGAGGACGTCGCAAAGCAGAAAGGGCGTGACGCCGCAGGACGGGTCGTGGCCCGCGAGCGCGGCGGCCGCCTCGCGCAGCGCCATGCCGAGCGCATCGGCCTCGGGCGCCGTGTACGCGGGCGGTGGGGGCGTCGTGACCCGGGCGGGGCCGTCGGAGAATTCGAGCATGTCGTCTCTCCCGAGTCGGGTCGTGAGCGGAGCGAGCGGGGACGAGCCGCGTGCCGGATCGCCGGACGAGGCTGACCGTGGCCATCGAAGCATACTCGTCCATCGGCGCGGGCGCCGTGTCTCGCGTCATGCACGCGGCGTGAAGCCGCTCACATGTCAGATGGGCGGCGCGCCGGCGCTCCGCTCGCCGTCGCTCGTCGCGACGAACGTCGGTGGTGCGTCGGCGAGGCGCGCGACGCTGCCGCTCCCGCCGTCCCACTGGGCCGCGTCCGCGGTGACGCCCCGCCGCATCGCCTCGATCGCCGCCGTGCGCAGCGCGTCCACGTGCTCGCAGATGAGCGCACACCGCCGCTCGGTGTGGCCGTCCACCATGCGGTGGCCGACGCGGACCTTCGTCGCTCGCGCCTTCGGCTCCTTGCGCCACATCGTGACGACGACGCGTGCGCCCGGGTACGCCGCCGAGACGTCGCCGTGCAGCCGCTCGCGGAGGGATCGCACCGTGTCGGCCAGCGCCCCTCGATCCGGCGGCGCGGTGCCGCCGGTGACATCGCGCGCGAGCTGGGTGTCGAGCGCCAGTCGGGCGTGCTCGACGTCCACGTCGACGCGGATGGAGAGGCGGGGGGACGACATGGCGCCCAAGATGTACGGCAGAGCCCGCTCGCGCAATCCGCGATTCGCGGACGAGGGCCGCGCCGCACGCGGCATACTGGGTGCATAAGACGTCGCGAACCGGTCCGTCGTGCAGTGCGTCGCCGAGTTGGTGACGCACCGCACCCGAGACATGCTCTCGAGCCCCGCGCGGCCTCTCGGCGCGCGACTATGTGACGCGTTGCCCCTCCCTCGGGCGAGCGGCGCGCCTGGTGGTGCCCATGGAAGACCACGATCTGTTGCGCGAGCCCGAAGGCGAAGCCGAAGGCGAGGCCGAACGCGAAGGCGAGCCCGAAGGCGAGCACGCCGGCCTGCTGGCCGACGTGTCGGACGACGACGGCGTGCAGGAAGTCGTCGACGCGACGCATGCGACCGTGAACAGCGCGCTCGATCGCATCCGCGCGAGCCGCGAGATCCTCGCCGACAGCCTCAAGCCGATCGACGAGCTGCTCGACGACATGCGCGCGAGCGGCGCCGTCGGTGGCCGGACCGCCCACTCGCGCTCGCCGGAGCACGATGCGTCGGCGGCGGACGCGTCGCCTCCCGCCTGACGCGCGTCGCCGGATGCGTGGCCGGACGTACGTCCGGACGCGCGGCGCCTAACGCGCGCTCGCGCCGACCTCCGCGGGGCCCGCCGCCGGCTCGCCGTTGAGGACCACCGAGAACTCGGTGCGGATGCCATGGTCGATCGACGCGTGCACCGAGCAGTACTTCGACAGCGACAGCTCCACCGCGCGCTCGGCGTGGGCGCGCTCGATGGCCGGGCCGTCGATGACGAACTCGAGGACGATGTGGTGGAAGCGGCGCGGCGTCGTCTCGACGCGGTAGCCGGTGACGTTCACCTCGAGCCGCTCGACCGGCGTGCGCCGCTTGGCGAGGATGTCCACGACGTCGATGGCCGAGCAGGCGGCGACGGCGCTGAGGAGCGCGTCCGGCGGACTCTGTCCCGAGCGCCCCGACCCGTCGAGGCGCGCGACCGGACCGCCCGGCCGCCCGGTGTCGAAGGAGTGGCCGCCCACCCACGTGGCGCGGATGACGTTAGGCGGTCGGGGAGCGGGGGCGTCGGACATGAGCGGTCGGTGGGTGAGCGGTAAGCGGTAGTAGGCGGTCGGCGCGCGACCGTGACACGTCGCGCGATGGAAAGATGATGTGAGGTCGCGGGCGCGCCATAGACGTTGAGGTGGGGGGCCGCGCAGCAGAAGCGGCGTCAGGGCTCGCGCTCACCGCCCACCGCTCACTGTCCACCTGCTTACCGATAGCCGCTCGCCACGCCCTTCTCGATCGGCGCCCGCACCGCGTTCCCCCACTCGGTCCAGCTGCCGTCGTAGTTGCGCACCTTCTCGTACCCCAGCAGGTAGGTGAGCACGAACCAGGTGTGCGACGACCGTTCGCCGATGCGGCAGTAGGCGATCACGTCGTCGCTCGGCTCGAGCCCCTGCTCCTCCTCGTAGATCGCGCGCAGCTCGCTCGCGCTCTTGAACGTGCCATCGGCGTTCGCGGCGCGGGCCCACGGTACGCTGCGTGCGCCGGGGATGTGGCCACCGCGCAGCGTCCCTTCCTGCGGGTAGTCGGGCATGTGCGTCCGCTCGCCCGTGAACTCCTGGGGCGAGCGCACGTCCACCAGCGGGCGGCGCGCCTGCATGTGCCGACGCACGTCGTCCATGAAGGCGCGGATGCGCGTGTCCGACCGCTCCGGCGCGCGATAGCCCGTCGGCGGGAAGGACGGCACGTCGGTCGTCATCGGGCGCCCCTCCTGCTCCCACTTCATGCGCCCGCCGTCGAGCATCTTCGCGTTCGTGAAGCCGAAGAGCTGGAACACCCAGAACGCGTACGTCGCCCACCAGTTGTTCTTGTCGCCGTAGAAGACGACGGTCTTCGATTCGTCGATGCCGAGCCGCCGCAGCAGCGCCTGGAACTGTTCGCGCCCGATGTAGTCGCGCGTCACGGGATCGTTGAGATCGAGATGCCAATCGACCTTCTGCGCGTTGCGAATGTGGCCGATGTCGTACAACAGGACGTCCTCGTCGCTTTCCAGAATGCGGACGTTCGGATCGTCGAGGTGCTCGTCTCCACCGAGTGGCTCGCCGCGCACCTGGACGATCCGGCGCTGCGCATCGTCGAGAGCGACGAGGACGTGCTGCTCTACGACATGGGGCACATCCCCGGCGCGCAGAAGATCGACTGGCACGCCGACCTCAACGACGCGGTCGTGCGCGACTACGTCTCGCGCGAGCAGTTCGAGGAGCTGCTGCGGGCGAAGGGGATCGACGAGCGCACGACCGT
>DATMHT010000174.1:0-2731 GCA_035554795.1 Gemmatimonadaceae bacterium
CGACGCCGACTCGGCGATCTTGCGCTGGAACCAGCCGGTCTCGAGTCCCTGCACGACGCCGCCGACCTCCTCGATCTGGCGGAACAGCGCCTCGGCCTCCGCCTCCATCTGGTCGGTGAGCGCCTCGACGTAGTACGAGCCGCCGAGCGGGTCGGAGACGTTCGGTACGCCCGTCTCGTAGGCGAGCACCTGCTGCGTGCGGAGCGCGACCTGCACCGCCTGCTCGGTGGGGAGCGCGAGCGTCTCGTCCATCGAGTTGGTATGGAGCGACTGCGTCCCGCCGAGCACCGCCGCGAGCGCCTGGTACGCGACGCGGACGACGTTGTTCATCGGCTGCTGGGCGGTGAGCGTCACGCCGGCCGTCTGCGAGTGGAAGCGCAGCATCCACGACCGCGGATCCTTCGCGCCGAACTTCTCCTTCATCGTACGCGCCCAGATGCGGCGCGCGGCGCGAAGCTTCGCGATCTCCTCGAAGAAGTCGTTGTGGATGTCGAAGAAGAACGAGAGCCGCGGCGCAAACTCGTCCACGTCGAGCCCACGGGCGATGCCGCGCTCGACGTAGGTGAAGCCGTCGGCCAGCGTGAAGGCGAGCTCCTGCGCGGCGGTGGATCCGGCCTCGCGGATGTGGTAGCCGGAGATCGAGATCGTGTTCCACTGCGGCGCGTGCTTCGCCGACCACTCGAAGCCGTCCACGATCAGGCGCAGCGCGGGCTCGATGGGATAGACCCACGCGTGCTGCGCCATGTACTCCTTCAGGATGTCGTTCTGGACCGTCCCGCGGAGCTTCTCGCTCGACACGCCCTGCTTCTCCGCCGCGGCGACGTAGAAGCAGAAGAGGATGATCGCCGGGCCGTTGATCGTCATGGACGTCGAGACCTGGTCGAGCGGGATGCCCTCGAACAGCGTCTCCATGTCGGCGAGGCTCGAGATCGCGACGCCGGTCTTGCCCACCTCGCCCTCCGACCGCACGTGATCGGAGTCGTAGCCCATCAGCGTCGGGAAGTCGAACGCGACCGACAGCCCGGTCTGGCCGTGTGCGAGGAGGAACTTGAACCGCTCGTTCGTGTCGCGGGCGCTGCCGAAGCCGGCGAACTGCCGCATCGTCCACAGCTTGCCGCGATAGCCCGTCGGGTGCACGCCGCGCGTGTACGGGAACGCGCCTGGCGTCCCCAACGCGACGCCGGCCGGGTCGGTGACGTCGAGCGCCGTATAGAGCGGCTCGACCTCGCGCGCCGAGTTGACGAACGCGAGGTCGCGCTTGGCGCCCTTCTCGTAGCGCCGGCGCCACTCGGCCACCTCGGCGCGGAGGCGCTCGAGCTCGGCCTGCTCGCTCGGCGCAAGCGTCGAGTCGGCGGCGGCGGTGCGATCGGTCAGCTCACGGGTGGATGTCATGGGTCCTCGCCAGGCCTGCGTCGTCGTCGTCGAATGCTGCGTGCGCCGCGCGTCGGTCACGGCGCGGTCGTCGTCAACAGGGTACCGCTTCGCGCCAGCAGCTCGTCGGCGACCGCGAACGGCGTCGCCGCTCCGGTCTCGACCGCCCCCAGCCGCTCCTCGAGCCAAGCCGCCGTGTCGGAATCGCGCCACAGGCGATCGCGCACCTTCCGCTCGACCACCTCGACGACGCGCTCGCGCAGTCGCTCGCGGCGGCGCCGTCGCAGCGCGCCACTGCCCTCAAGATAAGCGAAGTGCCGGTCGAGCGCCGCGATCACGTCGTCGGTTCCCTCGCCCTTGGCGGCGATCGTCCGTAGCACGGGCGGCGTCCATCCGTGCGCGCCGTGCGGGTCGTTCGCCGCCGCCGCCTCGCGTGCCGCGCGCGCCGGGTTCATCGCCCGCCGCGCCGCGTCCCGGTCGGCGACGCCGCGCAGGTCCACGCCGTGGTGCGCCGGCACGTTCTTGAGCGCCGCGCCCATGCGCATGCCGAGCATCAGCTCGATGTCATTGCGCAGACGGTCCGCGCCCGGCCGGTCGGCCTTGTTGACGACGAAGACGTCGGCGATCTCCATGACGCCCGCCTTCAGCGTCTGGATCGAGTCGCCCGACTCCGGAACGAGCACGACGATCGTCGTGTCGGCCGCGCGGGCGACGTCGAGCTCACTCTGCCCGACGCCGACGGTCTCGATGAGGATGCGGTCGAAGCCGAACGCGTCGAGCACGTCGGCGACCTCGCGAGTCGCCGACGCGAGCCCGCCGAGGGAGCCCCGCGTCGCCATCGAGCGAATGAAGATGCCCGGGTCGAGCGCGATGGACTCCATCCGGATGCGATCGCCAAGGAGCGCGCCGCCGGTGAACGGCGACGTCGGGTCCACGGCGATGATGCCGACGCGGAGTCCGCCGGCGCGCATCGTCTGGGCGAGCATCGTAGTCATCGTGCTCTTCCCCGCTCCGGGCGGGCCCGTGAGGCCGATGCGCCGCGCGCGGCCGATGCGCGGATGCAGAGTGCCGAGCAGCGCGTCGAAGCCGGGCCGATGGTTCTCGACGATGCTGACGACGCGCGCGAGCGCCGCCGGACGGCCGGCGTCGAAGTCGGCGAGGAGCCGGCTCGTCGCGGCGCCGGGCACGGTGGAGGTGGTAGAAGCGCCGTCTGGAGAGTGCACGTGCGCGGAGTTCGGGTTCACTTGGCCGGAGACGGCGCCGCGCCGGGCGACGGGGCGGGCAGCTGCGCGGCGCCGGCGCTCGGCCCGGCCTGGGGCTCGTCGTGCTCGTCGCGGATGTCGCCGACGAGCTCCTCGAG
>DATMHT010000175.1:0-10235 GCA_035554795.1 Gemmatimonadaceae bacterium
GGGCCCTTGAACCCGAACGAGGCGACGTACGCCCGGCTCGGCATCTCGAAGTTCGCGACCTTGATGTAGTCGAGCTCGTCGGAGACCTGCTGCCAGACCGTCTTCTTCGGGTCCAGGCCGCCGCGCGACTGGTCGACGTACGAGATCTTGACCGTCTCACCGAGCTTGAGCGTGCCCGCGTCGGGCTGCTCCTCGCCGACGATCATGCGGAAGAGCGTCGTCTTGCCGGCGCCGTTCGGGCCGATCACGCCGACGATGCCACCGCGCGGCAGCGAGAACGACAGCCCGTCGAACAGCAGCTTGTCGCCGAACGCCTTCCGCAGGTCGCTCGCGATGACGACGTCGTTGCCGAGCCGCGGCGCGGGCGGGATCACGATCTCGTTCGTCGCGATCTTCTCCTGCTGCTGCTCGCTCGCCAGCTCCTCGTACTTCTGGATGCGCGCCTTGCTCTTCGACTGCCGTGCGCGCGGCGACATCCGCACCCACTCGAGCTCGCGTTCCAGAGTCCTCTGTCGTGCGGAGGCCTGCTTCTCCTCCTGCGCGAGCCGCGTCCGCTTCTGCTCCAGCCAGCCGGTGTAGTTCCCCTCGTACGGCACGCCGCGCCCGCGGTCGAGCTCGAGGATCCACTTCGCGACGTTGTCGAGGAAGTAGCGGTCGTGCGTGATCGCGACGACGGTCCCCGGATACGCCTCGAGGTGATGCTCGAGCCACGCGACACTCTCGGCGTCGAGGTGGTTCGTCGGCTCGTCGAGCAGCAGCATGTCGGGCTGCTCGAGCAGTACGCGGCAGAGCGCGACACGACGCCGCTCGCCGCCCGACAGCTTCGTCACGTCGGCGTCGCTCGGCGGCAGACGCAGCGCGTCCATCGCGACCTCGATCTTGTTGTCGAGGTTCCAGAGATCGAAGTGGTCGATCCGCTCCTGCACGCGCGCCTGCTCGTCCATCAGCTTGTCGAAGTCGGCGTCCGGATCGGCGAACGCGGCGCTGATCGCGTTGAAGCGGTCGAGCAGCGCGCGCTGCTCCTTCACCGCTTCCTCCACGTTACCGCGGACGTCCTTCGTCGGGTCGAGGTCGGGCTCCTGCGGCAGGTAGCCGATCTTCGTCCCCTTGTGCGGCCACGCCTCGCCCTGGAAGTCCTTGTCCACGCCCGCCATGATGCGGAGCAGCGACGACTTGCCGGCGCCGTTGGGGCCGAGGACGCCGATCTTCGCGCCCGGATAGAACGAGAGCCAGATATCGTCGAGGATGATCCGCGACGGCGGAATGACCTTCCGCAGGCCCTTCATGACGTAGATGAACTGAGGAGCCACAGTAATGCGAGGGGCTGAGGACTTGGGGCCTGGGGCCTGGAGAGCGGCCCTGGCAGATGCTGGGGAGAAATCTAACCCGCAGGGGTCGGAGGCCGTGAACGACGAAGGGGCCGGCCCCCGTATCGGAGAGCCGGCCCCGGACTACACCCTGTACCCTACACCCTACACCCTCGCGTCAGCAGGTATGGGTCGCATGACAAGACCCGCCGCCGACGATGCTGCCAGGCCGGCCGCCCGACCGCGCGAACGCACCGTGCAGCCGCGACAGCGGCGACGTCGCGCCCACCGTCGACAGGCCGGCGAACGCGGTGCCGAAGCCGATGGACATCCCCCAGCGCGGGCCATCGCCCGAGAGCGTGTGCACGCCCTCGACCGTCATCGTCAGCGGACCCCGCAGCGAGTAGGTCATCCCGCCGCCGAGCGTCTTGCCCGGCGTGTACGTCGAGTCGCTCGCGCCGAGCTCGGCGCCGTACATCATGTTGACGCTCGCGTGGCCGCCGACGTCGTAGCTCGCCTCGCCCTCGAGCGAGGTGCCCGCCAGCCCCGTGCCCGCGATACCACTCGACAGGCCGCGCCACGCGCCGAGCCGGAGGTCGAGCCCATCGCGCGGCGCGACGCCGACGGCGGCGTCGGCGGCGAGCTCGGTCTGGCCCGTGCCGAGACCGACGGTCGCGTCGCCGGTCGGCAGTGAGACGATGCCCGACAGGCCGAGGCTCGGATGCCACGCCGCGTGCGCGAAGGAGTGCGACACACCGACCGACACCGGCAGGTCGGTGAAGCCGCTCTGCGCGCTCGTTCCCGTCGTGTCGCTCGCGCGCACGAGCGCCGGCTCGGTGCTCAGCACGAGCCAGGGCGTCGCCTGGAACTGCAGCACCCCCTTGAGCGCCTCGGCCGAGTGTCCGTCGGCGAACGACATCCCGCCGAGCGAGGTGCCGTACGACACACGTGGCGGCTGCTCGTCGCTGGCGGAGCGGCTCGAGTCGGGGTGCGGCGCCGCCTCCTGGGCGGCGAGCGGGGAGGCGAAGGCGAGGGCGAGAGCAGCGAGACGGAAGGGGCGCATCGAGCGATGGGCGGTTGGCGGTGGGCGGTGAGCGTTCTCTTCACGACGGCGCGACGCGCGCCCGGGTAACGTTGGCTCGCGCCAACCGCCGACCGCCGCCCGTCGACTCCCTCACCGTGGCCTCAACGCCACCCCCAGCCCAACCAGCGACAGGACCAGCGCGGCGGCGCTGAGCCAGAGCGCCAGTGGCGAGCCGGCGCTGCCGCCCGCGCCCTCCTCCTCCGCCTCCGGCGCGATCCGCGTCGAAGACGCCGGCGTCTTCGCGTCCTCGGCGCCGGTCCACTCGACGCGCTCGCCGTCGGCGTACGTCTGGTAGGCGGGCCAGACGAGCCGCGTCTCCTCCTTCGGGTTCACGGCGACGAACGGCAGCTCGACGAAGCGCTTCGGCGGCAGCGTCCCGGTCCACACCGCGCCAGTCACCTTGCCGGCCGAATCGGTGAGCGTCTCGAGCGTCCACCCCGGCACGTCGGCGAAGGAGACGACGCGGACGCCGGCCGGAAAGTGAATCTCGACTCGCGTCGTCGCGGTGCCTTTCTCGTTGGGCACGCGGAGGACGTACTTCTCGTACGCGCCGGGCGTGGACTTCTTCGGGAAGACGACGGCGTGCGCGTCGGCGAGGGCGGGCGCGAGCAGCAGCAGGAGCGCGAGCGCGGCGACGAGTCGCAGTGGATGGCGGCGGATCACGTGCCGACGGAGTGTGGTGGAAGGGGAGCGGCGTGCGCGGGCGCGCGCGTCGTCATCGGCATGCGCATCGGCGGCGCGAGGTAGGCGAGGAGCCCGCCGAGCAGGATGACCGCGGCCATCACCACCAGCTCGCGCCCGAGCAGCCGCCCGAACGCCGCGCGCACCGCGGCGCTCTCGCCGAGCCGCGCGATCACCCGCTGGCGGTAGTACGCGCCGAAGCCGGCGAGCACGAGGAGGCCGGCCACCTTCGCCAGCACGACCGCGCCGTACACCGAGCGCACGAGGTCGAGCGGCGACTCGAGAAAGAGCGCCGTCTGTACGACGCCCGACAGCGCGACGGCGATCACGGCGCCGAGCGCGACGGACGACACACGCTCGGCACGCGCCGCGAACGTCGCCGTCTCGTCGCGGTCGAGCGCGAGGAGCCAGACGATGCCGCCGGCCCAGAGCGCGCCGGCCAGGAGGTGCACCGCCTTGGCCGGCACCGTCCACGCCGGATGAAGCGCCGCCGAGTGGCCCACCCCGCCGCTCACCACGAGCGCCGCCGCCGCGAGCGCCAGCGCCAGCCCGGCGCGCCGCGCGAGCAGCAGCGCCCAGCACGCCAGCAGCGCCAGCACGACGCGCGCGAGCTCGATGCGTCCGGTCGTGGTGCCGAGCGTCGCCCGCAGCCAGCTCGCGTCGAGCCCCTGCGTCGGCGAGGTGTGGGCGATCCAGGCGAGCGCGTGCACGGCGAGCAGCAGCGGCACGGCGACGGCGAGCCAGACCGCGGCGCGACGCGCGCGATCCGGTGCCGCGCCGCTCCGGTCGCCGACGACGAAGAAGAGTAGCCCACCGAGCGCCATCAGCACGCCCAGCCCCGCGCCGCGAAGCAGCGATGGAATGAGCGGCGCGCCGCCCACCGTCGGACCGGCGACGGGCGCGGACGCGCCGCCGGGGAGCGTCGAGACTTCCGGCGGCGGCGGCGCGGGGACGTGCGCCGCGGCGCTCCCCGCGCCCGGCGCGACGTGGAAGACGTAGCTCCCCTCGACCGGATGTCCGTCCGCCGAGACGACGCGCCAGATCACGCGGTACGCGCCCGGCGCGAGCGTCGAGTCGATCGGCGCGATCAGGGCGTGGATGTCGTGCGGGTCGCCCTTCGCGGCGAGCGGCCTCGCGCGGCCGTCGGCGCCCTCGAGCGCGATGCGGCCGAGTGTCGGCTCGAGCTCCTCGCTGAAGACGAGCCGGATGCGCGGCGGCGACGCGGCGAGCGTGGCCCTGGCCTTCGGCTCGGACGAGAGCAGCGTCGCGTGCGCCCACGCCAGACCGCGCGCGAGCGCCAGAATCACGATCGCGAGCGCGCCGGCCCGGACGAGCCGGAGCCGGCGCCCCCGCTGCGCGGCGCGGCGCGCGCCTAACGCGTCCAGCGGAACCCCGCGTAGAAGGCGCGCCGGTCGGCGGGCTCGTAGAACTTGCCCGCGGCGTTGTCCACCTGCACCGACTGCGAGAAGCGGCGGTCGGCGAGGTTCTGCCCCTGCAGGAACGCGGTCGCGCCGACGCGCTCGACGGCGTACTCGGCGCGCAGCCCGACGCTCGCCCAGCCGTCGTTCCTCGCGGTGTTGGCGCTGTTGACGTAGTAGCCCTGCGGCACCCACTCGAGCGTCGGCGCGAGCGAGAAGCCGGACGGGTGCGCGTACTTGATCTCGGCGCTCACGTAGTGACGCGGCGCGCCGGGGATGTCGTTGCCGGCGTAGGTGGGCTCTCTCACGTACTCGAAACGGCCGAAGGTGTAGGCGAGGCGCGCCGTGAGGTGGTCGCGCACGTCGCCGCGCAGGAAGACGCCGCCCGGAAGCTGGTAGCCGAGCCCCGCCTCGACACCCGTGTGGCGGGTGCGCGGCGCGTTGCGGTAGGTGGGCACGGTGAAGGGCGCGTTGGGGTACGGCTGCACGTTGGCGTTGAGGATCTCGTTCTTCAGCTCAACGTCATAGAGCGACAGCTCCCACGCCAGCCCCGCGTGCTGCGGCGACCGCGCGCCGAGCTCGTACTGCCACGCGTCCTGCGCGTCGAGATCGACGAAGCCGCCGGGGTTGCCGAAGCTCGTCAGCTCGAGGAGCAGCGGCGGCTCGACGGTGCGGCTGGCGTTGGCGAAGAGCTGGCCGCCGGACGGCAGCGCATAGAGCAGGCCGGCGCGCGGCGTCACCGGCGTGTAGGTGCGCGCGTCCGACTGGTCGCCGTTCGACAGGAAGAAGTCCTCCGCCCGGCGCGTCGAGCGATCCACGCGGGCGCCTAACGTGGCGGTGAGGCGGGGCGCGACCGAGAGCGCGTCCTCGGCGTAGAGCGCGAGCGTCGTCACCCGGTCCTGCTCGTCGCGCGTGAGCGCGCCGTGCTCGCCCTGGACATTCTTGAACTGCCGGTTGTGCATCGTCTCGTACGCCGGCTGGAAGCCGAGCGTCAGGCGATTGTCGCGGGCCGCGAGCTTGGCCGTGTTCTCGTAGCGCACCTCCGCGCCCCAGTCGTGGCTGAGCTGGTTGATCACCTCGAAGATCGGGTGGTCGATGTCGCGGTACTGCAGGTACGGACTCACCTCGAGGCGCTGCGTCGGCGTGAGCTGCGTACGGAGCTGGACGCCGACGTGGTGCAGGTCGTAGTCGCGCCCCCAGCGGTTGGCGACGTTCTGCGGGTCGGCGGACGTCGGCGCCGAGTCGAACGCGGCGCGCGTGAGCGATCCGGGGAGGTGCTCGGTGACGTGCGCGAAGAAGTAGAAGGCGCGGGCGTCGGTCGTCTCGGAGAGGCGGTAGCCCGCGTGCAGGTTGACGCGGTCGCGGTGCTGCCCCGACCAGTCGCGGTAGCCGTCGAGCGCGGTGTGGGCGTAGCTCGCGTAGTAGTCGAACGGACCGCGGACGCCGCCGCTCGCGAGCTGCGCCTTGGCGAAGCCGTAGCTCCCGCCCTCGGCGAAGGCGGCCGCCGGCGCGGCGCTGTAGCCCGTCTTCGTGTCGAGGTTGATCGCGCCGCCCATCGTCGAGCCGCCGTAGCGGAGCGCGTTGGCGCCCTTGTAGACCTCGATCCCCTCGGTCGTGAGCAGCTCGAGCGACTCGAAGTCGGTGAAGCCGTCGGCGTTGCGGTACGGCATCCCGTTGACGAGCAGATTGATGCCGCGCGCGTGGAAGTTGTTGCGGAGCCCCGAGCCGCGCACCGAGATCTGGCTCTCGTCGGCGGCGCCGAAGCGCGGCTGGACGAAGACGCCGGGCGTCAGCTTGAGGACGTCCTTGAGGTTCGCCTGGCGCGTCGCGCGCAGCTCGGCCGGCTCGACGACGCTGACGCCGCCCGGCACCTGGAAGGCCCGCGCGCGCGTCTCGGCGAAGTCGCTCCGCGTACCGATGACCGTCACCGGGTGCAGCGTCGCGACGTCCGCCGCGAGCGCGACGTCGGCCGCGGCGACGGCGCCGGCAGCGACGTCCACCGTGCGGCGCGCAGCGAGGTAGCCGACGCGGCGCGCGTCGACCGTGTGCGTGCCCGGCGCGACGGAGTCGATCCGGTAGCGGCCGTCGGCGTCGGACTGCGTGGCGGGACGCGTGGCCCCATCGAGAAGGATGAAGGCGCCGACGACGGGCTCGTCGCCGCGGCCGATCACGCGGCCGGCGATCGCGCCGCCGCCGGTAGTGGGCGACTGCGCGGAGAGCGCGAGCGGCGCGGCGAGCGCGGCCAGCGAGAGCATCGCGAGCATCGCGAGCATCGCGACGAGGACGCGGCGCGGCCGGAGGGCCGGCGCGGCGCGGAGAATACGTGCGGAAGACATGAGGAGATCCGGGATGAACCGACTTGGCGACGCTCACACGCCGCGAGGCGGCTGTGAGACGTACGATGGCGGACGCGTTGCTGGATGCGGCGAGTGCCGCGGCAGCGGTGGCGGCGGTGGCCGCGCGTTCGCCCGGTCGGTAGTGCCCGGAGTGGCCGCTCCGGCGAAGCTCGGAGCTGGGCCGCGGCATGCCCGCGAGGGCCGCGCTGGTCGTCAGGCGCGGCGTCGAGTCGGGCGTGCCGGGTGCGAACTACGCGGCGCGCGAGGGCGCGGCCGGCGGTCCGTTCGCGAAGGGAAGCGCGTGCGGGGGCGCGAGGCGCGGGCGCGACGCCGCGGCTGGCCGCGCGCCGGCGACGGCGCGGTACTCCGCCACGACGAGCGCGCCGGTCGGCGGCGCCGGGAGCGCGGGTGCCGACGCGCTGCCCGCGCTGCAGTCGCCCGGGCAGGTACAGCCATGGTGCCCGTCCTGGTGCGACGGCGCGGGCGTGTCGGCCGGAGCGGTGGTGGTGGACGCATCGGCGCCGTGCGCCGAGCGGCTGCTTGCCGGCATCTCCATCGCCGTCGCCATCGCCGCGACGTGCGAGCCGTGTCCGGCCGCGGCCATCCCGTCGTGCACCGGACAGCTGTGCACGAGACTCGGCTCGCCCACGACGAGGGCGACCCAGAGCGCCAGGAAAGCGGCGAGCGGACGGTTCCACCGCGCGGAGCGTGTCATCGCGTTCGAATCTACGGCGGTCCCGCTTACGCGCCAATTACGGGAAGTTGTACGGATGTGTGGGGAAGATCCTGACTGCGGGTCGGGGGTCGGGGGTCGGAGGTGGACGCTGGGCGCGAGCCGATTTGGACGGCGGCGATTCGGTGACGCGAAGTGCGCGGCGCGCCATAGACTCTGACGTGGGGGGGCCCTCGGCGCACGGAAGACAGGGCCGAGGGCTCCCGCGTCCCGCGTCCCGCGTCCCGCCTATCGATGTTCGCCCCAGATCCGCGCCGGGTCGTCGCTCGCGAAGACGTTCGCGTGGACCATCCAGCCGAAGAGCTGCGGGAGGAAGCGGCCGCCGGCGGCGTCGCACGCCGCGCGCGTCGCGATCGTCCCCGCCGGCCCGAAGCGCATCCGGCCGCCCTCCATCTCGCGCCACCGCTCACGCTCGCCGCGCTTCGGCACGCAGACGTTGACGTGCTGGTGCCAGCGCGCGACGGACAGGGGCACGCGGCGGTCGAGCTCGTCCGGGCTCGCGCCCTTCGGCGCCGTATACATCGCGCCGACGAGCACGAGGTCGCCGTGGGCGTTCCGCTCATACAGCAGCGACGTCGGCGCCGCGGGGTCGAAAGTGAACGCGGATTTCACCGCCGACCACTTCTTCGTGAAATGGTAGACGGGCTGCTTCTTCACCTGGGGCGCGAACATCACGTAGCCGTCGGCCTCGGCCGCCCGCACGTCCCGGTACTTCGCGAGCGACGCGCGCAGCGTCGTGACCAGCGCGGCGGCGCGCCGCGCGTCGGCCGCGTGGGCGGGACGCGGGTCGGTCATGCGCAGGTGCGCGCTCATGTCGAGCATCGGCCCGCTCATCGCGTGGTCCGCCATCCCCTCCTCGCTCATCGGCGCGGAGGCTGGCGAGGGCGGCGAGGATGCCTGCGTCCGTGCCATGTCGTGACCGGCGTGCTGCGCGCGCACGGCGCCGAGCGGGACGGCCAGCAGCAGCAGCGTCACCAGGACCAGGACCGCGGCTACTCCCGGCTTGCGGAGGGCGCGGCACGGCGGGATCGTCTTCGTCATGGGCTCCTCGCGAACGAGTTGAACCAGCGCCTCATCCGTTGGACGGCGGGGAACTCGGATGCGTTAATTCGGGGTTCCGTGGTGGAGAGAGCGGTGGGCGGTGCGCGATGCCGGTAAGCGGGATGCGGTAAGCGGTAAGCGCGAGCCGATGCGGTCGGCGACGATTCGGTGACGCGAAGTGCCGCGCGCGCCATAGACTTCGACGTGGGGGGGCCCCCCGGTGCACGGGGTCAGGTGCGCGTCAGGGCCGAGGGCTCGCGCTTACCGCGTCCCGCTTACCCGCCACAACCGCCAACCAGTCCCGCCCACCGCTCACCCGCCCTTCATGGACCCGACCACCGCCCAGCTCTCCGCCTCGCCGCTCACCGCGGTCCCGCTCCTCTTCGGCGCCGGCGTGCTGACGAGCCTCACGCCGTGCATCTATCCAATGATCCCGATCACGGCGGCGATCGTCGGCGGCACGAGCGCGCGGACCGCGGACGCGGGCGACGCGACGACGCGGATCGCGCGGTGGCGACCGCTGCTTCTCTCGCTCACCTACGCGCTCGGCCTCGCCCTCGTCTACTCGGCGCTCGGCCTGTTCGCGGGGATGACCGGGACGCTCTTCGGCAGCGTCAGCGCGAACCCGTGGCTCGCCTTCGCGATGGCGAACGTCCTCCTCCTCGCCGCGCTCGCCATGCTCGACGTCGTGCCGGTCAGGCTCCCGTCGGCGCTCCTCGCGCGGGCGGCGGCGGCGGGCGACGGCGGCCGCTTCGGCGGCGCGCTCGCCATGGGCGCGATGTCGGGACTCGTCGCCGCGCCCTGCTCGGCGCCGGTCATGGCCGCCGTCCTCACCTGGGTCTCGGCGACCCACAGCGCCGCGCTCGGCTTCCTCTACCTCTTCGCCTTCTCGTCAGGCATGTGCGCCCTGCTCGTCGCCGTCGGCGCGTCGAGCGGCGCCGCCAGCGGCGTCCTCGCTCGCCTCCCCCGCGCCGGCCGCTGGATGGAAGGCGTCAAGCGACTGTTCGCGCTCGTCATGATCGGGGCGGCGGAGTACTACCTCATCCAGGCCGGGCAGGGCTGGCTGTAAGGCAGTCTCCCGGGAAGCGAGAGGAATCAGGAACCGGGAATCAGGTGCGCTGGCACGCCCCTCGAGAAGCGAACGGGAACGGTTCGGGGTATGAGGGGGTTGGACCGCAGCCCTGATTCCGGATTCCTGCCGCTTGTAGGTTGAAGACAGAGTGCCGTCCCCGCGCGCACCTGTGATCCTTCCCGTCTCCCACGACATGCGCCGACTCGTCGTACTGCTCGCTCTCTCCTTGTTCCCCCTCTCCCTGCGCGCGCAGGAGCTCGGCCTCTCCGTCGGGTCGAGAGCTCCCTCCGCCGTCGTGCAGTCCCTCGACGGGAAGCCGGTGGAGCTGGCGAGCTACGTCGGGAAGACGCCGGTGCTGATCGAGTTCTGGGCGACCTGGTGCCCGAACTGCAAGGAGCTCGAGCCGGCGATGGTGGCGGCGCAGAAGAAGTACGGCGCGCACGTGAAGTTCGTCGGCGTCGCGGTGTCGGTGAACCAGTCGCCCGAGCTGGTGCGGCGCTACGCCACGAAGCACGCGCTGCCGCTCGAGATCCTCTTCGACCGCACCGGCGCCGCCACGGACG
>DATMHT010000176.1:0-16545 GCA_035554795.1 Gemmatimonadaceae bacterium
CGGCTATCCCCCTGACCGGGGCAGGTCGCTCACGTGTTACGCACCCGTTCGCCGGTTGCCCATTGCTGGGCCCCCGTGACTTGCATGTGTTAAGCACGCCGCCAGCGTTCGTCCTGAGCCAGGATCAAACTCTCCAAGAGAAGTTCGATAGCTCTCCGAACGCGGTCTCTCAGACGTAGTCTGAGACCACGTCCGGAATCACAGTATTTCGTGGAATTGTTCTCTCCCCGCGGCACCACAGCACCGCGGATCAACGAGAGCCATCGCACGAGTCACATTCGATTTTCAAACAGCGTCTCGCAAACCCCAGTCTTCCGGGGAGCGATTAAGATAGCGATCAGAGAGCGTTTCGCAAGGGGCGACGAAGCCGCCGACCACTCGCAATGACCTTCGCCGATCGCGCCGCCGAGCCTAACAATCGAACCGCTCGGACCGGCTCCCCGCGTCGTCGCCGACAGTGCCGGGGAGCTGTGAATGATATCCGCCGACACCCGCGCACGCAACCCCGGCGCGTCGCATTTTCATGGTCGCCGCAACCGCCTAACGAGACTCGCGACGACGGCGCCGACGGCGATCGCACGAGCGCACATCATCGCCGCGATCGGCGTCACGAGCGCGATCGTGATGATGCTCGCATCGTGATCGGCGATGCGTTCCCGCGGCGGCGCCGAAGCGCGCCATGTGACCGCCGCCGCACCGGGAACGGCCGAGGCGGGGCGCGGCGCCGAACTCCGCGCGCCGCGCCCCGCCTCTTCACCTCGCCACGCCGGGGCGCCGTCGGCGCCGTCAGCGCTCGCCGCCTGACCGGACCGCCGTCGGCGTCCGGTCGAGCGTGCTACGCGTCCTCGTCGTCGTCGACGTCGAGCTCGTCCTCGTCCTCGTCGTCGTCGAAGTCGTCGAGCTCATCGAGGTCGTCCTCGTCCTCATCGAGCTCGTCCTCGTCGAGGTCGTCCTCGTCCTCGTCGTCCTCATCGTCCTCGTCGTCGAAATCCTCTTCGTCGTCGAAGTCGTCGAGGTCGTCCTCGTCCTCATCGAGGTCGTCGTCCAGCGCCTCATCGTCGAGATCGTCGTCGTCTTCGCGTGCGAGGGCGATCAGCAGCCCCGACGACTCGAACTTGTCGAACATAACCAGAGATCTCCTTGGGAGCGTAGAAGTACAGGAGGGTGGTGCGGAGGCGCCAGGCCCCTTCGGACTGCAGTCGTGGTGCGGTGGACGATCGGTCAGACCGACGCGCGCTGCTCGCGCTCGCGCTTCGCTTCGCGCGAGACCTTCTTGCGATCGCTCGCGTCGAGCAGCCGCTTGCGAAGCCGGATCGACTGCGGCGTCACCTCGATGAGCTCATCCTCCTCGATGTACTCGAGCGCGCCCTCGAGCGTCAACTCGCGCGGCGGCTCGAGCTGGATGTTCTCGTCGGTGGACTTCGACCGCATGTTGGTCAGCTTCTTTTCCTTCGTCGGGTTCACGTCCATGTCGCCGGGGCGCGAATTCTCGCCGACGAGCATGCCCTGATACACGGCATCGCCGGGCTGCACGAACAGCGTCGCGCGCTCGGCGAGGTTCGCCAGTGCGAACGCAACGATGGTGCCCGACTCCATCGAAACCAACGTCCCCCGCGAGCGTCCCGCCAGTGGGCCGGCCCACGGCCCGTACTCGAGGAAGCGATGGTGGATGATGCCCGTGCCGCGCGTGTCGGTGAGGAACTCCGAGCGATAGCCGAAGAGCCCGCGCGCCGGGATGCGATAGAGCAAACGCACGAGCCCCTGCCCCGGGTTCTTCATCTCGATCATCTCGGCGCGCCGCGGTCCGAGCTTCTCGATCACCGCGCCGAGGTGCTCTTCCGGGACGTCGATCGCGAGCTCCTCGTACGGCTCGAGCCGCTCGCCGTTGACGCCCGTGCGCGTGATGACGCGCGGCCGCGAGACCTGGAACTCGAAGCCCTCGCGCCGCATCGTCTCCATCAGGATCGTAAGGTGCAGCTCGCCGCGCCCCGACACGCTCCACGTATCGGTGGAGTCGGTGTCCTCGACGCGCAGGGCGACGTTGCGCTCCAGCTCCTTGTACAGACGCTCGCGAATCTGCCGCGACGTGACGAACTTCCCTTCCTTGCCGGCGAACGGCGAGTTGTTGACGAGGAAGTCCACCGAGATCGTCGGCTCCTCGACCGCGATTCCCTCGAGCCGCTCCTGGTGCTCGACGTCGGTCACGGTGAGGCCGATCTCGACGGCCTCGAGACCGGCGAGCGCGACGATCTCGCCGGCGCCGGCGGTCGGCACCTCGACGCGATCGAGCCCGTCGTACGAGAAGAGCTTGGTGACGCGCGCCTGCTGGCTCTTCTGCGACACGTCCATCGGCAGCAGCGCGACGGTGTCGCCGACGCGCACGTGCCCGCGCTCGATGCGCCCGATGCCGAGGCGGCCGAGGTAGGGCGAGTAGTCGATCGTCGAGATGAGCATCTGGAACGTGCCGTTCACGTCGCTCGGCGGCGACGGCACCTTGTCGACGATCGTCTGGAAGAGCGGCGCGAGGTCCACCGGCTTGACGTCCAGGTCCATCGTCGCGACGCCCTCGCGCCCGGAGGCGTACACGACCGGCGCGTCGAGCTGCGCCTCGTCGGCCTCGAGCTCGATGAAGAGGTCGAGGACCTCGTCGTGGACGCGCATCGGGTCGGCGCCGGGGCGGTCGATCTTGTTGATGACGACGATCGGCGTCCGGCCGAGCGCGAGCGCCTTGCGGAGCACGAAGCGCGTTTGCGGCATCGGGCCGTCGAAGGCGTCCACGACGAGGAGCACGCCGTCCACCATGCGGAGGATGCGCTCGACCTCGCCGCCGAAGTCCGCGTGACCCGGCGTGTCGACGATGTTGATCTTCGTCCCGTGCCAGTTGACGGCGGTGTTCTTGGCGAGGATGGTGATCCCCCGCTCGCGCTCGAGCGGGTTGGAGTCCATCACCCGCTCCTGGACGACCTGATTCTCGCGGAAGGCTCCGGCCTGGCGGAGCATCTTGTCCACGAGCGTCGTCTTGCCGTGGTCAACGTGGGCGATGATGGCAATATTGCGGATCTGCATAGCCAGGAAGTATATCCTGGGACAGGGAGCACATACAAGCCGAGCCCTCCACGCCACGGCTACCCCGGCGATCGCGACTCGGCGGCACGCACGGTGCGGCGCTACGATCCACACGCCACTTTTCGCCGGAGGTACGCATGAGCGAACAGGAAGACTCCCCCCCCACCGACTACCCCCACGGCCGCGGTTACGGCCACGATTACATGCGCGGCGGGGAGGTGCTCGGTGGCTACGGCTACAGCCAGCGCCAGGAGTACGAGCAACCACGCGGTGAGCTTCACCGCGAGCGAGGAAGCGGCGAGCCGGCCGGAAGCGAGGGGGACTCCTCCTCCGCCAGTAGATAGCCGCCGACGGCGGCGATCATGCGAGAAGGGGCCCGCGGACGAGATGTCCGCGGGCCCCTTCGTCCGTGTGTCGCGTGCGGCGAGCCTAGCGCCGTGCTCCGCCCGCGCCGGCGACCGGCCGGCCGGCCGCGGCCCCCGGCTTCGCGGCACCCGCCCCGTTCCCGCTCGGCGCCGCCGGGGCGCCGCCGGCCGCCGGCCCACCCGGGCCCCCGCCGTCGCTCTCGAGGAAGCTCACGTCGTGGCCGCGCGACTTGAGCGCGGTGGCGAACGTCTGCTTCTCGACGGCCTTCATGTACGCCTCCTTCGGCTCGACGAGCTTGTTGTCCACAAGGTCGATCAGCGCGTCGTTGAGCGTGATCATTCCGAGCCGCTTCGACGTCTGCATCACCGACGGGATCTGGAACGTCTTCCCCTCGCGCACGAGGTTCGAGACCGCGGGGATGGAGAGCAGGATCTCGCGCGCCGCGACGCGGCCGCCGCCGATCTTCTTGCACAGCGTCTGCGAGATGACGCCCTTCAGCGACTCGGCCAGCATGACGCGGATCTGTTCCTGCCGGTCGGCCGGGAACTGGTCGATGATGCGGTCGATCGTGCCCGCCGCCGTCGTCGTGTGGAGGGTGCCGAAGACCAGGTGGCCGGTCTCGGCCGTCTCGATGGCGATCGACACCGTCTCGAGGTCGCGCAGCTCGCCGACCAGAATGATGTCCGGATCCTCACGCAGCGCCGCGCGGAGCGCGCTCTTGAACGACGTGGTGTGCACCCCCACCTGCCGCTGCGTGATGATGCACTTCTTGTTCGGGTGCACGAACTCGATCGGGTCCTCGATCGTGATCACGTGGTCGGTGCGCGACCGGTTCACGAGGTCGATGAGCGAGCAGAGCGTGGTGGACTTGCCCGATCCCGTCGGCCCGGTGACGAGGACGAGCCCCTTCGTCAGGTAGCAGAGGTTCTGGACCTCCTGCGAGATCCCCATCTGCTCGACGCTCACGACCGTGGCCGGGATGACGCGGAACACCGCCGCCGGCCCCTTGCGATCGCGCAGCGCGTTGGCGCGGAAGCGCGCCACGCCCTCGATCTCGTAGGCGTAGTCGGTGTCGTTCGCCTCGGCGAACTCCTTCTTGTTCCGCTCCGGCATGATGGACGCGAGCATCATCTCGAGGTGGTCGGCCTCGAGCACCGGGCGCCCCTCGAGGCGCATCATCTCGCCGTGCGTGCGCAGGATCGGCGGCTCGCCGGTGCGCAGGTGCAGGTCCGACGCGCTCTTCTCGACCATCAGCCGCAGCAGCGTGTCCATCTCGGCCCGCGCGCCCTCGCGTCGCTCGGCGAGCACGCTGATGGCGCCGTTTCCCCGCGGCGCCGCGGCGGCGGCCGGGGACGCGGTGGCCGGCGTGGGCTGGGCCCCGCCGCTCGCGGGCGCGTCAGCGGCGATCGTCGCCTGCCAGCGGCCGTCCGTCTGGCTCACCTTGGCGACGAAGACACCGTCCGGGGTGGTGTAGCGGAACGTCGCGGAAGTCCCGGTGCTGAGCTGCTGCACGGCGTCGGGCGGGGCGATCTCGCGCACCAGCATCAGGAGCTGCTGGGCGGTGAGCGGCTGCGAGGTCACCGCACGGTCGGCGCCGTCCTTGCGCACGGTGACCGATGCGTTCTCCTGCAGCTGCAGCGACTCCGCGCGGTTGCTCACCAGCACGGAGAGAAAGCGATCGAGTTGAGGCATTTAATCCAGCGGGCGGACGCGCTCGATGAGACGACGATTGACGAGTCGCGCGGCGCCGTTGCTGTACAGCGTCACGAAACGCCGGTCGAAGCGATTCAGAAAGTCGAGAAGACGGGGACGGTTGAACGGCACCTCGAGATAGACCGCGCCGGCGGCGATGGTCCCGTCCGTCAACGTGAGCTCGATGAGCGCGCGGCGGATGCCGGTGACCTCGTCATCCTCGGGCGCGGCGCCGTGCCCATGCGCGACCTCGACCTCGCGCACGTGATCCTTGGCGATCAGGAGCGTCTCCCCGCCGGCGACGGCGAAGGGAAAGAACGGCTCGGCGTCGTTCATCAGGTCGGGTGCTTCCTCGGGGCCGGAGCGGTAGCGCGCGTGCAGCTGCACGAACAGCTCGCCGGCGATGCGCTCCCCCCCGGCGGTCACGAGCACGACCGGCAGCCGGTCCTTCTCGATCCGATAGTCGTCGCTCATGCGCCAGATGGCGGAAAAATGGGCTTCTCGAGGCACAGCCCGAGGACGCGCGTGCCGGGGCGACGTCACGTGAATCGGGGCCGGCGCGCGCGTTGGCGCTCGCTCACCAACGCGACCCCTCGCGCCCCACTGTGCCGCACAGCCCGCCGCGCTCCCTCCTAGCCGCCCCGCCCGGGCGCCGCGTAGCTTTCGGACATGCTCCTTCGCCTCCTCGCCATCGTCGTCCTCGTCCTGCTGAACGGCTTCTTTGTCGGCGCCGAGTTCGCGCTCGTCCGCTCGCGCCGTACCAGGCTCGAGGCCATGACCCGCACGGGCGACTGGAAGTCGCGGCTGGCGCTGCGCGCGACGTCGAACATCGGGCGGCTGCTTTCGGCGTCCCAGCTCGGGGTCACCCTCTCCAGCCTCGGGCTGGGCTGGGTGGCCGAAGCGACGCTGAGCCACCTGCTCGAGGGACTGTTCGAGCGTCTTCCGCTCGCGATCGAGCTGTCGGCGCGGATCACGATCGCGGGCGTCTTCGCCTACGTGATCATCACCTACATGCACGTGGTGTTCGGCGAGCTGGCGCCCAAGGCGGCGGCGCTGAACCACCCGGAGAACGTCGCGCGCTGGCTCGCTCCGCCGCTCATCCTCTTCGCGTGGCTGACGACGCCGTTCACGGTGCTGCTCAACCGGTCGGCGCAGGTCGTCGTTCGCGCGCTCGGCCAGCGGCCGGCGGACGCCGAGGAGTCGGTGCACTCGCCCGAGGAGCTGCGAATGCTCGTCGAGCAGAGCCAGGAGGGCGGCGCGCTCGAGCAGCAGGACGCGGCGCTAATCGAGGGCGTGTTCGAGTTCTCGGAGAAGAACGCCCGCGAGGTCATGACGCCGCGCACCGACATCGTCGCCCTGCCGCTCGATGCGTCGCTCGACGACACGCTGACCATCGTCGAGGAGGGCGGCTTCTCTCGCTACCCCGTCTACGACGAGACGATCGACGACATCGTCGGCCTGGTGCTCGCGAAGGACCTGCTCGGCGTGCTGCGGCGGGGGACGCCGGAGACGTTCTCGCTCGGCGCGATCATGCGCGAGGTGCACGTCGTGCCCGGGTCGCGCGAGGTCGAGGAGGTGCTCGCCGACTTCAAACGCCTCAAGGCGCACATGGCGGTCGTGCTCGACGAGTACGGCGGCACGGCCGGCATCGTGACGATGGAGGATCTGCTCGAGGAGATCGTCGGCGAGATCCGCGACGAGTACGACGAGCCCGAGGAGCCGCGTCACGCCGAGGGCACCGCACCGGGCGAGGTGCTCGTTCCCGGCGGCACGCACATCGGGGAGCTGAACGACCGCTTCGGCCTCGACGTGCCCGACGAGGACTACACGACGATCGGCGGGTTCGTCTTCGGCTCGCTCGGCCGGCTCCCGGTCGTCGGCGACCGTGTCACGGCCGGCGGGGCGGTGTTTGTCGTGCGCGAGATGGCCGGCCGGCGAATCGAGACGCTCGCCGTGGACCTGCACAGCGCGGGCGATCGGCGGCAGGCGGATCGGCCGGTGACGCGGGCACTGTCGAACGAGGCGGGGCGCGCGGAGGCGAGGGCCGAGTCGTAGCGCGCACGGACTCGCCGGGATGGGCGAGGCGCGCTTCGAGGCGTTCGACGGAAGACGGCAGTCGTTGGTCGAATCGAGAGTGGTTGGTGGTTGGTGACTAGTGGCTGGTAGTCAACGACGGCGCGCCGAGGCTTCCTTCGGCGCGCCGTCGTTGCTCACAGAACACTCCGTACCAATCACCAACGACTCTCTGTCGAACCGACGACTGCCGTTCGCTCTCCCTAGCGAGCAGTCTGTGCCGCCGGATTGCGTGGCAGCAGCGCGGGCAGGTCGGCGAGCTCGTAGGCGGTCGCCGCCATCACGGTCGCGGCCTGGCGGACGTCGCCGATGACCGCGTGGTCGAACGTGTCCACCTGGGAGTGGTGGGTGTGGTCGTAGCCGCGCGAGAGCTGGTCGAAGTTGAAGCCGGGGACGCCGTACTTCAGGAACGACAGGTGGTCGGTGCCACCCTTTTCCCCCGATCGGACGGCGAACGGCCCGAGCTCGTCCGCGAGCGGCGCGAACAGCGCGCGCCACGCGTCCCCGAGCTCGTCGCGCTTCTGGAGCGCCATCCCGGTGATGCGCCCGGTGCCGTTGTCGAGCACGAGCACCGCCTGGAACTTGTCCAGCTCCGGAGCGTGCGCGGCGGCGTAGCGATTCGAGCCGTAGAGCCCCTGCTCCTCCCCGCTGAACAGCACGAAGCGGATCGTGCGCCGCGGCTTGACTCCGGACGCGCGCAGGATGCGCGCGGCCTCGAGCACCGCGATCGAGCCGGTACCGTTGTCGGTGGTGCCGTTGGCGATGTCCCAGGAGTCGAGGTGCGCGCCCAGGAGCACGACCTCGTCGGGACGCTCGCTGCCACGGATCTCGGCGACGGTGTTGTAGACGGTCACCGAATCGCGCGTCAACGTGTTGACGATGTTCGCCTCGATGCGCACCGGCTGGCGCGCCGCGAGCAACCGGTGAAAGAGCGCGTACGTCTCGTGCGGCACGACGACGTACGGGTACGGCATCAGACGCGCCGGTGAGCCGCTCATGGTGAGCAGCCCGAACTCCTTCGCGCCATCGCGCACGAAGCCCGCGATCTTCTCGGCGGCGAGCGTCGCCGGCAACGACGCCGTGAACGCCTGCTCGTTCGGCGAGGACGCCGCGCGGTAGAAGGCGCGGACACTGTCCGCGTGCGCGACCGAGTCGGCGGGGCTGAGCTTCGGACCGTCGGGGTTCAGGACGAGACTCGGCGGACTCGTCATCACCCACTTGCCGGCGAGCTTGCCGGCGAAGCGCGCGGCGAAGTCCTCGGCCGTCGTCGCGTCCATGTAGACGACGTCGCCGGCGACGGGGCCGTTGGTGCCCGGCGCCCACGCCCACGACACGCCGGCGAGCTGCTGCCGGTGTGGCGCGAGCATCGTCAGCGTCATCGGGCCGCGCTCCCACGCACGGCCGAACTTCCACGGCTCGATCCAGGCGCTGTCGGCGCCGTACTCGCGGAACTTGTTCGCGGTCCAGTCGTTCGCGCGCTGCATCGCCGCCGAACCCGTGAGGCGCGGCCCGATGACGTCGCTGAGGTAGCGCAGATCGGCCTCCGCGTGCGAGCGGTCGGTGCCTTCGCGCACGATCGCGGCGATCGCGGCCGGCTCGGCGCGGACGCCGACGTCGAGCTGCGGAACCGTCGACGCGGCGGTGGCGACGCCAGCGGGACCGGCGGGAGCAGCGGGCGCCGGCGTCGCAGCCGCGGCGGGCGATGGCGCCGTGGCGGGCGCGGGCGCCTGCGACGCGCGCGGGCGAACGGAGCAGCCCGCGACGGAGCAGGCCGCGACGACGGAGACGACGGAGAGGGAGAGGGGGCGCATGAGATGGGGTTGGTTGCCGCGGCGTACGAACGCGCGCGTGGAATCGTTGAACGCCCGGAGCGCGGCCGCGACTCAGCGCGCCGCGGCGTGCCGCGCACGATGGGCGATCTCGGCACACAACCGGACCGCGGCGGCGAAGCTCGATGGATCCGCGACGCCACGTCCGGCGATGTCGAGCGCCGTGCCGTGGTCGGGGGAGGTGCGCGGGAATGGAAGACCGAGCGTCACGTTCACGGCGCTGCCGAACGACGCGACCTTGATCGCGGTCATGCCGACGTCGTGATACGGGGCGATGACCGCGTCGAACTCGCCGCGCAGTGCGCGCACGAAGACGGTATCGGCCGGAAACGGCCCGGCCAGCCCAGCCGCGCGCGCCGCCGGCCCGAGCACGGTGTCGTCCTCGGTGCCGAAGCGCCCACCGTCGCCGGCGTGCGGGTTCAGCGCGCACAGCGCGATGCGCGGCTCGGCGACGGCGAACCATCGCGCGAGGTACTCGCGGGTGACGCGCGCCGCGGCGGCGATCGCGGCCGGCGTGACGGCGTCGGGCACCGATCGGAGCGGCAGGTGCGTGGTCGCGAGCACGACGCGGAGCGGATGCCAGTCGGGACGCGCGTCGCGCGGCCGGGTGGACGCGAGCATCATCGCCACCTCTGCGCCGGTCAGGGCCGCGAGCATCTCCGTGTGCCCCGGGAAATCATAGCCGCCCGCGAGCAGCGCGGCCTTGTCGAGCGGCGCTGTGACGATCCCCTCGACCTCGCCGGCGAGCGCCATCGCGACCGCGCGCTCGATGCTCGCGCCGGCCAGCCGGCCGGCGAGCGCCACACCGCCGTCCGCGCTCCATGCACCGACGGCGACGTCCACGGGGACTTCGGTGCCGCTCGGACCGACCGTCACGAGCTCGGCGACGCGCGTGAGCTCGGAGTCGGCGAGCGCCTTGCGCACGATCTCCGGTCCGATGCCGCGGACGTCGCCGAGCGTGACGGCGAGTCGCGGACGATCGCCGCGCCCGGTGCCGGGCGTGCCGGCCTCGCCGGCGGCGTCATCTACCGTACCCAGGGGTTTCATCGGCGGCGAGGACTCGGTACGGGAAGCACGCATTCGATGATGCTCGACGGCCGGGTCATGGCGAACTTAAACGCGGGGGGGCCCCCCCGCGCCAGCGCCTCATCGGCGCACGGCGGGCGACCCCCCGATCGCGCGCGCGGCGGCGGCGCGGGCCGCGTCGTCCTACGGCGTCGCGATGGCGGGACGCTCCCCCGCCAGCAGGTCGTCCACGCGGATCGAGACGTAGACCTCCTTCCGCAGGTCGTCGAGCAGGCGGCGGATGGACCGCTCCTGCTGCAGTTGGTCGCGAATCGTGGTGCGCAGGTCGGCGACGGTGTACTCCCCGCCGGCGGAGATGTCGGTGATCCGCGCGACGACGAACTTCGGCGCGCCCGTCTGCTTGTCCTCGATCGGGAACGGGCCGGCGAAGTCGCCGACGTTCTTGCCCTCGAACGCGGTGGCGTACGACGGCGGCAGCTGCGACCGGTCGAAGGCGGGCACGTTCGTGTCCTCGTTGCGCCGGTCGTGGTAGCGCGCGACGAGCGTGTCGTAGGACGTCCCCGACTTCCAGAGCGTCAGCACCGTGTCGGCCACGGCGCGCGCGCGCTGGATGTCGGCCGAGTCGAGCTTCGGACGGATGAGGATGTGCCGCGCCTTCACTTCGGCGGGCTGCACGCGATCCACCCGGATGATGTGGTAGCCGAACGACGTCTCGACGACCGGACTCACCTGCCCCGGACCGAGCGCGAACATCATGCGGTCGAACTCCGGCACCATCTGGCCGCGGCGGTTCCAGCCCAGATCGCCTCCGACGTCCTTGCTCCCCGGATCCATGGACTCGCGCTTCGCGATCTGCTCGAAGTCGCCGCCCTTCGTGATCTCGACGAGCAGCGACTCGGCCTTCGCGCGCGCCGCCGCCTTCGCGGCCGCCGACGGCACGGGCGCGACGATGATCTGACGGAACGCGATCGTCGCCGGCCGCTTCGGCAGCGTGCCCTTGTTCTTCTCGAAAGCGGTCGTGACGTCCGCTTCCGAAACGGCGACCGGCACGAGCTTGCCGTCCTGCTTCAGCTTGTCGAGCCCGCGCTGGAAGAGCGCCTGGCGGCGCGCCTGGTCGGTGAGGCTTCGCCGGTACTCCTCGGGGGTGCCGAGGCCGGCGCGCTTCAGCTCGGCGCGGAACTCCGAGTCGCTCTTGAACTGGTCGCGGACGCGCTTCATCTGCTGGTCCACGTTGCTCGCGACGTCGGCGTCGGTGACTTCGACCTTCTCGGCCTTCGCCTTCTGGACCATCACTTCCTCGTCCACGAGCTCGTTGACCGTGCGCCGCGCGAAGTCGATCTGGCCCGCCGAGTCGGTCGGGATCTGCGCGCCCTGGGCCCGCTTCACGTTCACGAGCTCCATCAGGTCGCTGAGCAGGATCGGCTGCGTGCCGACGACGGCGACGACGCGGTCCACCGGGATGCCGCGAGCGGGCGCCGCGGCGCTGTCCCGCTTCGCGGGCACTCCCTGGGCGCGCGCGGTCGGCGCGACGAGCGCGGCGAGCGCGATGGCGACCACGAGCGCCGAGACGCGGCCGGCGAGTGGTGCGAGGATACGGCTGGTCATGTGGGTAGCTACCCGGGGCATCGGACGAGGGTCCGGCGCTCGTGCGGCGGCGTCGCCAACGAATCCGTTGGCGACGCCGCCGCCGCAAACGCCGCGCGCGAGAGGCACCCGGTCGGCACCTCTCGCGCTGGTCGAACGGGAGAGACTACGGCTTCTGCGGCGCCGGCGCGGCCGGCTGCGGCGCGCCCTGCGGCTGCGGCTGCGCCGGAGACGCCGGAAGCGGCACTTCGGACTTCGGCTGCGACGCGGCCTTCGTCGAGTCGAGCGTCGCGCGGATCTTCGTGGCGCGCTCGATCGCGCGATCGAGACCGGCGTCGTTGACCTTGGCGTCGTACTTGACGCGCAGGGCCTCCTCGAGCGGCTTCGGCACCTGGACGAACTGCGCCTGCTGCTTCAGCGCGCGGTCGAGGTAGCTCTCGACGCGCGTCGAGGCGAGACGCTCCTTGTCGGCGCTCGACTTGGCGCTGTCGGCCAGCGTCTCCGGGCGCACGCCGAGGCCGCTCCAGACGTTGACGACGAGCGCGGCGAAGCTGCGGTGCAGGTCGTTCGTCTCGGCGCTGTCGAGCGTGATCTTCGCGCTGTCCGCCTGGCGGAGGAACAGGTCCTTGCCGACGATGGACTTCACGAAGCGCGGCAGGAGCGTGTCGGGCGCGTTCTGGAGCTGCGTCGCGATCTGCGCCTGCGGCGGGAACGCGTTGATGTACTTGACGAGGCGCGCGACCGTGAAGTCGCCGGCCTTCGACGTCGCGACCACGGTGTTGTCGTCGCGGTGCGCATCCACGTCCGCGGCGACGGCCTTGACCGTCTTCGCGGCGTCGTCCTTCACCTTGATGTTGGCGCTCTCCTCGAGCTTGGCGAAGTAGGTGCTCTCGGCGGCCTGCGTCGCCTGGCCGTTCGACTCACGCGCGACCTCGTCCTTCACCTCGGCGAACGGCTGCCGGTAGATGATGTGGTAGCCGTACTTGGTCTTCACGACCGGGGAGATCTGGCCGGGCTTGAGGGCGAGCAGCGCCTGCTCGAACTCGGGGACCATCGCGCCCTTCGGGAAGACGCCGAGCGCGCCGCCCTGCTTCGCGGAGCCCGGATCCTGGCTGTTCTTGGCGGCGAGCGCGGCGAAGTTCGCCGGCGTCGCCTGCGCGCGGAGCGCGGCGGCCTTCTTCGCGATCTGATCCTGCCCGGCGGTCGAGAGACCGGCCGGCGGCGTCACGAGGAGGATGTGGCGGGCGGCGAGCATCTCGCCGCGGTTGTAGCGCGCCTCGGCGTCGGACGTGTTCGGCTGCGGGAAGGTCTTGGAGACCTGATCGTACCACTTCTTGGCCCGCAGGTTCGACGTCAGCGACCACGTCGCCTCGTCGAGCACCTTCGGGTCGGTCAGCGTGTCGTGGTCCGCGGCGGCGCGGCCGAGCAGCTGCAGGTCGACCCAGTAGTTGGCGAGCGCGCGGGCGTTCTGCTTGTTGAGCGGAATGCCGGCGGAGCCGAGGAGGTCGGCGAGGCGCGTGACCGACAGCTCCTGCGAGCCGGCCTTCGCGACGACGTCCACGTGCGCGGTCATCGCTTCCTTGAAGCCGTCGCAGGCGGCGAGCGCGCCGACGGCGCCGGCGATGAGGGCGAGTTTCTTCATGACAACGGGAGTGGGGGACGGGGGAACTACAAGACAACGACAGACGACGGAGGGAGCGGTCTCGCCCCTCCACCGCCGGGAGCACTGCGCGATGTTCTACCTGGCGTCTTTCCTCGCCGGCGCGCTCAGTCCGCGCAACGCGCGAACGAGCCCGTCGAGCATCTCGGCCCCGCCGAGGCGGGTGAGCTTCAGCGCGAGCGGGTGGGCGCGGCGGACTTCGGCCTGGAACTGCACTTCGTGGAACGCCGCCGACATCCCCTTCATCCGTGGGACGGCGTCGTCCCGGAAGTTAACACGGGCCTCGTTGCCGCGCACCAGGAGCCCTTCGACGCCGAGCATACCCCCGACGATGCGCAGGGTTGCGCTGTGGAAGAAGGCGTCGGCCGGTGGCGGTATGGGGCCGAACCGGTCGCGCACCTCGGCGCGCAGCGCGTCGATCTCGGCCGGCTCCGTCACCCGCGTCAGCCGCCGGTAGATGTCGAGCTTCGCCTCCTGCGACGGCACGTAGTCGTCGGGCAGGTAGGCGGGGACGTCGAGCGACACGTCGGCCGGGATCAGCTTCGGCGCGCCGTCGCCGCGCATGACGCGGCGCACGGTCTCGTCGAGCATGCGCAGGTACATGTCGAAGCCGACCGCGTGCACGAAGCCCGACTGCTCGGGGCCGAGCAGGTTGCCCGCGCCCCGCAGCTCGAGGTCCTTGAGCGCGATCTGATAGCCGGAGCCGAGCTGCGTGTGGTGCTCGAGCACTTGCAGCCGGCGCTCCGACTCGGGGTCGACCGCGTCGGGCACGAGCAGGTAGCAGTAGGCGCGCCGGTGCGAGCGGCCGACTCGGCCGCGGAGCTGGTAGAGCTGCGCCAGGCCGAAGTGGTCGGCGCGGTTCACGAACATCGTGTTCGCGTTCGGCACGTCGAGCCCGCTCTCGACGATGAGCGTCGAGACGAGGACGTCCACTTCGCCGTTCACGAACTTGCGCATGACCTCCTCGAGGTCGCGCTCGCGCATCTGCCCGTGCCCGACGCCGACGCGCGCCCGCGGCACGATGCGCCGTACGTGGTCGGCGACCGCCTCGATCGTCTCGATGCGGTTGTGGACGAAGAACACCTGGCCCCCGCGGTCGAGCTCGCGCGAGATGCCCTCCTCGACCAGCGCGTCGTCGTTCGGCTCGACGAAGGTGAGCACCGGCGACCGGTCGCGCGGCGGCGTCTGCATCAGCGTCATATCGCGGAGGCCGGCCAGCGACATGTGCAGCGTGCGCGGGATCGGCGTCGCCGTGAGCGTGAGCACGTCGGTCGCGAGCTTGAGCTGCTTGAGCCGCTCCTTGTGCTTCACGCCGAAGCGGTGCTCCTCGTCCACGATGATCAGGCCGAGGTCCTTGAACGTGACGTCGGGGCTGAGGAGACGGTGCGTGCCGATGACGACGTCGATCTTCTTCGCCGCGACGTCGGCGAGCACCTGCGCCTGCTCCTTCGCCGTCTGGAAGCGCGAGAGCGCTTCGACGCGGATCGGGAAGTCGGCGAGGCGGTCGCCGAACGTGCGCGCGTGCTGGTCGGCGAGGATCGTGGTCGGCACGAGCACGGCGACCTGGCGTCCGCTCTGCACCGCCTTGAACGCGGCGCGGACGGCGATCTCCGTCTTTCCGTAGCCGACGTCGCCGACGAGCAGACGGTCCATCGGCCGGACCGACTCCATGTCGGTCTTCACGTCCACGGTCGCCTTGCGCTGGTCGGGCGTGTCCTCGAAGAGGAAGCTCGACTCGAGCTGCCGCTGCCAGGCGGTGTCGGGGACGTGCGCCGGCCGGCTCGCGACCTTGCGGCGCGCGTAGAGGTCGAGCAGCTCGACGGTCATCTCCTGGATCGCGGCGCGCGTCTTGTCGCGCTGCTGCGCCCAGCGCTTCCCACCGAGCCGGTGGAGACGCGGAGGCGGCGCGTCGCCCGAGACGTCGCCGGCGGCGCGGTAGCGCTCGATCTGGTCCACCCGGTAGAGCGGGACGTTGAGCCGGTCGCCCCCCTCGTACTCGATGACCGCGACCTCGATCGTGCTCTCGCGCACGAAGATGGTCTCGATGCCGCGGTAGATGCCGACGCCGTGCTCCAGGTGCACGACGAAGTCGCCCGGCTTGAGGGTGAGCGTGTCGATCGCCGCGCCGCCCGCGTACTTGCGCGCGCGGCGGATGCGGCGCTCGCGCCGGAACACCTGGTGGTCGGTGAGGACGCGCAGCCCCGGCCCGCCGGCGGTCCCCGGCGGGATGACGAAGCCGCCATCGAGCACCCCGATCGCCAGCACCGCGGGGCTGCGCGACCGCTCTCCCTCGTCGAGCAGCTCCTCGAGCCGCTCCACCTGCCCCTCGTTGTCGCAGAGGATGAGGGTGGGCACCCCGTCGCGCACCATGCGGCGGAGCTGCTTCACGTCGCGGTTCACCGGGTCGGGCTCCCGGAAGGGGAACACCAGCTCGGGCACCTCCCCTTCGCCCGCGTCGTAGACCAGCGTGCCGAACTCCCGGAGCGCCGCGCCCACCGCGGCCGGGGGCTCGAACAGCTCCTCGCGCCGCGGCACGTCCTCGCCGCGGCGGCGGGCGAGGTCCATGTGATGGCTCGCCTCCTCCCAGGTGCGCTGGAGCTCGGGCTCCAGGTGCGTCCCCGCGGGAACGAGCAGCAGGGTGTCCGGCGGGAAGAGCTCGTGCAGGGGGAGGCGGTCGAACGCCCCCGCGTCGTCGTGCACCGCGCCGTCCACGGGCAGGATCACCGCCAGCTCCGCCTCGCGCGACGAGCGCTGGGTGGCGAGGTCGAAGTAGCGCAGGTCGGCGATCTCGTCCCCCCAGAACTCGGCGCGCACCGGCTCGGGCATGCCGAAGGCGTAGACGTCGAGGATCCCGCCGCGCAGGGAGAACTGCGCCACGTCCTCCACCATGGGCACGCGCTCCAGCCCGATCGACTCGAGGTGGGCGACGATGTCCATCGGGCGCCGCACGTCGCCCTTGCGCAGCTCGAGGCGCAGGTCGCGCAGGGCGCGCGGCATGCGCGTGCGCTCGAGGAGGGCACGGACGGTGGTGAGGAGCACGCGCACGGCGCCCCGGTTCACCAGCTCCAACGTCTCCACCCGCTCCCCCGCGACCTCCATGTGCGGCTCGGCTTCGCCGAACCCCTCGCGCGGGGGGTAGAAGGCGACGCCGGCGCCCTCGCCCCCCAGGAGCGACTGGAGGTCGGCGAGCCAGCGCTCGGCGGCGGCCACGCCGTCGGCGGCGACCACGACGAAGCGATCGGGGCGGGC
>DATMHT010000177.1:0-4338 GCA_035554795.1 Gemmatimonadaceae bacterium
GGCGCGCTTGCGCACGAAGTCGAGCAGCGGCGACTGCCGCCACTGCGTCCCCGCGAAGTCGGAGCCGTTCTGCACCACGTAGGTGACGTTCCGCGTCGTCAGCGCGACCGAGCCGGCGAGCCACGCGAGCACGGCGACGGCCGCCGCGGCGCGGACGGCGAGCGACGACGCTCGCCGCGCCCCGCGACGCCCCGCGCGCACGCGCCACCACGCGCCGAGCGCGGTCGCGGCCGCCAGCTCGACGAGCAGGATCACCGGCGCGAAGATGCGCTCGTCGAACGGGATCGTGCCGTAGACGAACAGCCGCGACGCGACGACCTCGCCGACGTAGGCCGCGAGCAGCAGGCCGGCGGCGGCGAGCACGCGCGCCGCGGCGACCCGGCGGCGCGATGCGCGGGCGTCCGCCTCACCGTCGTCGCGTGACGCGGCGCGGCGCACCGCGGCCGCGACGACGAGCGCGATCAGCGCGAGGGCGACGACGGCCACGAGCTGCTGCACGGGCGGCGGCTCGACGAGCGGGGCGAGCCAGTCGCACGCCGTCTTCGCGCCGAGCTGGAGGTCGTCGGCGAAGCCCGCCAGGTACGGGATAGGCGGGCGGGGCCCGCCGGAGCCGCCGCGCGCGAGCCACGCATTGCGAGCGCCCCAGGCGCCGACCAGCAGCACCGCCGGCAGCGCGGCGAGGGAGGCGTTGCGGAGCCGCACCCGCCACGACGCCCGCCGCTCGACGAACAGCCAGAGCGCCGCCGCGGCCGGTACCGAGATCCCCGCGTAGCGCACGAGCGCCGCCGCCGCGGCGACGAGGCCCAACGCGAGCGCGCGTCCGGCGGTCGTCGGCGCGGCGTCGGCCGGCGCGTCGTCGTCGGCCGATGGCGCGAGGCCCGCCATCAGCGCGAGCGCCACGGTGACGCAGGCGAGGAAGAGCGGCTCGCTCAGCACCGAGAGGTGCGCGTCCACGAGCGCGGGGGTGGCGACGAGCATGACCGCCGCGAGCACGCCGGCCCACGCGCTCGCGACCGTGCCCACGATCCACACGGCGACCGTGACGGTCACGAACGCCGCCAGCGCGACGACGAGCCGCGCCCCCTGCGCCGGCGCCATGCCGAGGCGGACCGGGAGCGCGATCACGGTCGGGAAGCCGGGCGGGAAGTGCGTCAGCGGCGACACCGAGTCGGCGCTCGCCCAGTTCGCGGTGGGGACGTCGTAGCGACCGGCGTGCGCGAGCGAGACCGCGGCGCCCATGTACGCCATCGCGTCCGGATCGAGCCCCGGCCCGAACTGGTCGGTGACCGCGAGGACGAGGAAGAAGGCGATGGCGCCGAGCGCGGGCGCGAGCAGCGCGATCGCCACTCGGCGGCGGCGCGGCGGCGACGAGGATGGTGAGCTGGTCACGACAGGAGTATAGCGGCCCGCCCGCCGAACGCACGCGGCGCCGTGGAGCACGCTGCTCTCCACGGCGCCGCGCGTCGTTCGACGCCGACCGTTCTCGTTAGGCCGCCGGGCGGCGGCTCACTGCGGCGGCTTGCGCGTCGTGTCGGCCGGGGCGGCGGTGGAGTCGCGGCGCGCGGCGGCGGCCGCGGCGGCGTCGGCCACCTTGCCGGCGCCGAGGACGACGATCTCGACGCGGCGGTTCTGCTGGCGGCCCGCCGGCGTGTCGTTCGTCGCCACGGGCTGCGTCTTGCCGAAGCCGCGCGAGCTGATGACCGTCGGCTTCACGCCGCCGGCGATGAGCGCCGCCTTCACGCTCGCCGCGCGGTCCTCGGAGAGCTTCTGGTTGTACGCGTCGCTCCCCGTCGCGTCGGTGTGCCCCTCGACGGAGATCTGCTTGTCGGGGTACTCCTGCAGGATCGTCGCGATGCGGCGGACGTTCGCCTCGGAGCCCGGCTTGAGCGTCGCCTTGTTCACGTCGAACAGGATGTCGCTCAGACTGATGACGAGGCCGCGCGAGGTCTCCTGCAGGTTCGTGATCTCGACGACGAGGCCGCGGAGCCGCGTCAGCGCGCTGTCGAGCCGCGCGTTCGCCGCCTCGTTCGCCTGGCGGAGCGAGTCGGCCTGCTGCGTGACGAGCACGTTGCGCTCGCGCAGCGCGGCGATCTCGGCCTGCGACAGCTGCTGCTGCTGGGCGAGGTTGGCGCGCTGCGCCTCGCTCAGCGAGAGCAGCCGGGCGAGCCGGACCTTCGTCAGGCTGTCGGTGGCGCTCTGGGCGAGCACCTGGGCGTCGTGCGCCTCCGCCGTCTGCGCCGTGCGCAGGGCGATGTTCGCGAGCCCGTTCACGTAGTCGTGGTTCTGGCGCTGACTGGCCGCGTTCTGCGCCTGCGAGATCGCCTCGCGGGTGCGGATCATGTCGGCCTCGGCGCGCTGCTCGCCGCCCGTGGTCGCGAGGCGCTGGTAGATCGATTCGGCCTGGACGAGCGTGGCCGGCTTCTGGGTGCTGGCGCAGGCGGCGAGCGCGGCCGCCGTCGCGACGGCGAGCGTGGCGCGGCGCGCGCTGGTGGCGATCGTCGAGCGGATCATCGGGTCCCTCCAGGGAGCGCGTCGAGGGAGGCCTTGGCGGCGGCACGCGCCTTCTCGGCGGCGGCGCGCTGGGCGGCGGCCTTGGCGTAGGTCGCGTCGGCCGCGGCCTCGCGCCCCTTGAGCGCGGCGCGGTCGTTGTTGTGGGCGCGCATCTCGACCTGCGCGGCGGCCAGGTTCGCGCGCGCCGAGGCCATGGCGTCGGCGGCGAGCGAGTCGGCGCCCGCCTGCTGCGCCTCGGCGATCAGACGCTCGGCGTTCGAGGTCGCCGCGATCGGGTCACCGGCGATGGGGAAGGCGCCGCTGCTGGCGCAGGCGCTCAGAGCGCCTGCCGCGAGCAACGACGAGACGAGTGCGACGGTGGAGCTGCGTCGCGACAGGGGCATGGTGGATCTCCTGTGGGTGGTGCTGCGGTGCTGTATCCCTCGAAGTCCGTCGAGGACGGGGGTGTGCGTTCGCCAGACGTGCAGCAAGGGGTATTCCAGAGGTCGGCGCGGGGACGGATGAAGAACGGTGATCAGTTCGACAGAGAGTCGTTGGTGATTGGTGGATGGTGGTTGGTGGACAGCGACGGCGCGCCGGAGCAGGCATCCGCGCGCCGTCGTTCACGACCGATCACTCGTCACCAACGACCAACGACTGCCTCTTACTCCTTCGCCACGCCTGGCCCTCCCCTTGCGTTTTCGGATTTTGTTCGGTAACGTCGTCCCCCACCCGGACTCAGCCGCAAACGGGTGACTCATCACCGCGAGGCGCCATGCTCCAGACGGCCCTGTTCACCAACCTGATCGACCGCTCGACGGCGGCGCCGCCCGATGGCGCCGCCGCTGCCGGCGCGCGCCGGGCGCTGCCGACGCTCGGCCAGGAGATCGGCGAGCAGAAGGACATCCGCTACGTCGCCGCCGCGGCGCGGAGCGTGTTGAACGGCCCCGAGACGACGGGGATGGGCTACTGGTCGGTGAACCCGTACGTGGGCTGCGCGTTCGGCTGCGCGTACTGCTACGCGCGCTACGCCCACCGGTACACGATGGAGCGCCTCGGCGCCGGCGGTGACGGCACCGGTGGTCGTGGTGGCCCCGACGAGGAGCCGCCGATGCCGGCGTGGCTCGCCTTCGAGCGGCGGATCTTCGTCAAGCAGAACGCGCCGGCGCTGCTGCGGGCGGCGCTCCGCCGCCATCGTGGCGAGCGGTCGTCGGGGTCGCGGCGGCGCGTCGAGTCCATCGTCGTCGGCACGGCGACCGATCCGTACCAGCCGGCGGAGCGGCGCTACCGCGTGACGCGCGGCGTGCTCGAGGCGCTCGCCGAGGTGTCGGGGCTCCGGGTCGCGATCATCACCAAGAGCCCGCTCGTCACGCGCGACGTGGACGTGCTGGCGCGGCTGGCGAGCCGGTCGTCGCTCATCGTGCACGTCTCGCTGATCACGCTCGATCGCGAGCTGGCGCGCCGCATCGAGCCGCGCTCGCCGACGCCGGAGTCGCGACTGCGCGCGATCGCGCGGCTGCGCGAAGCGGGGATCGAGGTCGGCGTGAACGTGATGCCGGTGCTGCCCGGGATCACCGACCGACCGTCGGACCTCGAGGCGCTGGTGCAGGCCATCGCCGGCGCGGGGGCGACGTTCGCCGGCGCCTGCGCGCTGCGCCTGCGGTCGGATGCGCGCAAGCGCTACCTCGCGTTCGTCGAGGCGGAGTTCCCCGAGCTCGCCCACCGCTATCGCGCGACGTACGCGCACGGCCATCAGGCGGGCGATCGCTATCGCGACGGCCTGCGCCGCGTCTTCGCGCGCCTCTGCGACCGGTACGGCATCGAGGTCTGGGGACGCCGTGGCGAGGA
>DATMHT010000178.1:0-2620 GCA_035554795.1 Gemmatimonadaceae bacterium
AAAACTTCTCGCCCACCATCAGCGCTGCGAGGAATTCGCCAACGCGCACCTCTACTTCCTCGATCCGGGGGCACGGACCCTTTCGGTTCGGCGCAACGCTCCGTCCGTGACGGGGGACCGAGGCCGCGCGTCGTTAGGCAATGGTGGTCCCACGCCTCCATGATGATCACGGTGCGGCCGTGCCACAGGCCCGTGCATCCGCCGCGTCGCCGGTCAGCGGCGACGGCGGAAGCCGCCGCGTGCGCTGCCGGCGTTGACGCTCATGCGCAGTAGCGACCCCGCTACGCGAGCCGAATGGCTTCGCGCGACCCTGCGCGGCGTTGCCCTTCTCGGCGCCGTCGGCGGGGGCGGCGCCGTCGTCCTCGCCGCCGCGGCGAGCATGGAGCGCGGTGGCCAGCCGTTCGCCGCATCCGCGCTGCCCTCGTTGCTTCTGCTGCTTCTGATCGCGGCCGGCGGCGCGGCCGGTGGGGCTGTGTACCATGCGACCGTGCCGCTCCGAGGCGACGCCTGGGGACGGACGGCGGTGTCGTGGTGCCTGTGCGCGTACGCGTCGCTCGTCGTGCCTGTGTTGGGCGCGCGCGCACTGCTGCCGCGCTGGCACGGACCGCGACTCGATCGCGAGGCGGCGGCGTTCGTGACCGGGGCGCCCGGGCTAGTGCTGCTTGCGGCGTCGGCGACGCTCTTCGGCCTGCTCATGGCGGAGACGATGTCCGCCCCAGAGCCGGAGCCGCCACTGCCCTTTCAGATGCTCGACTCGGTGCCTCGCGGGACGATGCTCACATGGGTCGCCGTCTTTCTCGCGGTCGGCGCGGCGGTGGGCTTGCTGAGTCGCGACACGGCGTTGCCGGAGGCGGACACGCGTGACGGTGCACGCAACGCGCTCGCCGACGTGCGCCAGGAGGCGCAGCTTCGGCCGAACGACGCCCACGTCCAGCTCGTGCTCGGACGCACGCTGATGCGCCTTGACCGGTTCGACGAGGCGCTCCCCGCGCTCGAGCGGGCGGAGCGTCTCGCCCCGAAGAACGAGGATGCGTGGAACGCCGCCGGGTGGGTGCTCAACCAGCAGCGCCGCTTCGACGACGCCGTGCCGCACCTGCGCGAGGCCGTGCGACTTGCGCCCGACTACGGGCACGCGCACCACAACCTCGGCTGGGCGCTCGCCCACATCGGGCGCATGGCCGACGCGGAGGCCGCGTATCGCAACGCCGTGCGTCTCAAGCCGGAGGACGCGGGCGCCGCGTACGAGTTCAGCATGGTGCTGTACGAGCGCGACGAGGTGCCGGCCGCGCTCGTGCAGGCGACGCGCGCTGCGCAGCTGGACCCGAGCAAGGTGCGGTACCATTACGCTGCCGCCTGGCTGCTGCGTAGTCAGGCGCGGTTCTCCGAGGCGAAGATCGAGTTCGAGCGGGTGACGCAGCTCGACCCGGGGAACCCGGGCGCGTGGGCGGAGCTCGGCATGACCGAGTACCTGATGCACGACGCCGCCGGCGCGGCGGCCGCCTTCGACGAAGCCGCGCGGCGTGACTCACTCTTCCTCGCCGGAAGACCAATGGAGCGGCGGATGTGGCGGGCGGCGAAGCGCGGTGGCACGCCGGCGATCACGATCGAGTGGCGCGCTCCTGCGCCCGATGCCCGCGCGGGAGAGCGCTAGCATGACGCATCCGGAGTGGTCGGAGCCGCAACCCGATCCGTCGGGCGAGCTCGATGCGGCACACCCGCAACGCTGGGAGCGCGTCCGCCAGCGCGGGAAGCTCGCCTTCATCCTCGGGTACGGCATCGTTGGCCTCGGCGTGCCGCTCGCGTTGCTCGTCAACCTGGCGATCCTCCGCGCGCGCGGCGACTGGGATCTGCTTCTGTCGGCGGGCAACGCGTTCGAGCTCACCTTCACGCTGCTGCTCGTCGCACCGGTCGCGGGCGTGATCCTCGGTCACGCGCTGTGGGCGCGCCTCGTGCTCCGGGTCGGCCGGCCCCGCGTCGCGACGATACCGCCGGTCGCGACGACCGCGGTGATGGCGCCCGAGCGCCGCGCGTCGATCGCTCCTCGGCCTCGCGCCGAGGGTCTCGACGGGCTGGTGCGGATCGCTCCGCCCAAGATGCGCGCATGCGGGGCGGCGGACGAGATCTTCCATCGCGCGCTCGTCGAGGACGCGCGGAACAGAGTGCTCTACGCCGTCGTCGCCTGCGTCGGCGCGGTCGCGCTCTGGGGCTGGGTGGGCGAGTTCGCCCTGCACTCGTTCACCTTCTTCGCCGTCGGGCTGGCGCTGCTGTGGGCGTACAGCACGGTCACCCAGTATCGCGCGCTGCGCGACACGTCGGCGAGCGCGGTAGAAACCCCGGAGCAGGCGGCGCGCGCCGCGGAGCACGCGGCGTGGGCCGAGCGCCACCAGGCGCTCCGCGCTTCGCGGCCGCCGCGCATGACGTACGGGCTGCTCGGCTGCATCACGGTCGCCTCCGTCCTGCAGGTCGCCGCGCACGGCCGGTCGGTGGAGGCAGCGGGCATCGTCAAGTCGGCCGTGCGCGACCAGGGCCAGTGGTGGCGGCTGCTCACCGGCACCTACCTGCACGCCGGCCTGTGGCACTTCTGGATGAACGCCGGCGCGCTCGAGGCGTTTGGCGCCGA
>DATMHT010000179.1:0-10837 GCA_035554795.1 Gemmatimonadaceae bacterium
CCTGATCGTGGACTGGCTCGCGGCGGTGATCGCGTTCCTGATGGAGCCGGGCGAGGAGAAGTCGCTCACCTGGCTGATCCTGCTCCAGCGCTTCGCCTACCGGCAGGTGATGTACTGGGTCGTGGTGCGCGCCTTCAAGGCAGCGCTGTCGGGGCGGCTCTACGGCTGGGGGAAGCTGGAGCGCAAGGCGACCGTGCAGGTCCCCGCGTGAGGACACCCCCGCCCGCCGCGCCGCCCGACGCCGCGAAACCGTCGCCCGACTCGCGGCCGCGGGCGCCGACCGCGACCGAGCCGGCGCGCGCCGATCCGACGGCGATCGTCGTCCGGCCGGACGACGAGGTGGCCGACGCGGCCGAGGAGGGACGGCTCGCGCGACTCGCGCGCTACCTCTGGCCGGCCGTCGCCGTGGCGCTGTTCGCGGTCGCGCTCATGGCGCTGCGGCACGAGCTGCACGCCTACCGCTATCGCGACGTCATGGCGGCGCTCAAGGCGACGCCGCACACGACGCTGGCGTGGGCGCTCCTCTTCACGATCGCCGGGTACCTGACGCTGCCCGGCTACGACGCGCTCGCGCTGCGCTACGTGAAGCGCCCGCTCCCGGCGCGGCAGACGATGTTCGCGTCGTTCATCGCCTACGCGGTGAGCCAGACGGTCGGGCTGTCGGTGCTCACCGGCGGCTCGATCCGCTACCGCTTCTGGTCCGCGTGGGGGCTGACGCCGGGCGAGATCGCCCGCGGCGTCGCCTTCTCGACGGCGACCTTCTGGCTCGGCGTCGCGACGATGTCGGGCGTCGCGCTCGTCGCCGAGCCGGCGGCGGCGACGGCGGCGATCCCGGGACTGTCGGCGCTCACGGCGCGCGCGGTCGGCGCGGTGCTCCTCGCGCTCGTCGCCGTCTACCTCGCGTGGGCGACGGTCGTGCGGCGGCCGCTCGTCGTCGGCGCGTGGACGTTCGCGCCGCCGCCGCCGGCACTCGCGCTCGGCCAGATCGCGGTCGCGTCGGTGGACTGGGCGATCGCCGCCGCGGTGCTCTACGCGCTCCTCCCCGACCCGACGCGGATCGGCTACGTCGCCTTCCTCGCCGTCTTCCTCATCGCGCAGGTCGCCGGGCTCGTGAGCCACGTGCCGGGCGGGCTCGGTGTCTTCGAGACGGTGGCGGTGCTGCTGCTCCGGCCGTTCGCGCCCGCCGAGCAGGTGGTGGCTGCGCTGATCGCCTACCGGGCCGTGTACTACCTGCTCCCGTTCGGCGCCGCGCTCGTGCTGCTCGGCGGCTACGAGGCGGCACGGCGCAGCGAGCGGCTGGCGTCGTTCGGGCAGCTCACCGGGCGCTGGGTGCCGGCGGTCGCGCCGCAGCTGCTCGCGGCGGCGACGTTCCTCGCCGGAACCGTGCTCCTCTTCTCGGGCGCGACGCCGTCGGTGAAGAGCCGCATGAACTGGCTCGACGACTTCGTCCCGCTCGCCGCCGTCGAGATCTCGCACTTCGTCGCGAGCCTCACCGGCGTCGGACTGCTCGTTCTCGCGCGTGGCCTCCAGCGCCGGCTCGACGCCGCGTACGGGCTCGCCGTCGTGCTGCTCGGCGTCGGCGTCGTCTCGTCGCTCGTCAAGGGAGCCGACTACGAGGAGGCGCTGGCGCTGTCGCTCGTCCTCGCGGTGCTGCTGCCGTCGCACCGCTACTTCTACCGCCGCGCGGCGCTCACCGAGGACCGGTTCACGCCGCGCTGGATCGCGGCCATCGCGCTCGTCGTCGGCGCGTCGGTGTGGCTCGGCTTCTTCTCCTTCAAGCACGTGGAGTACGCGAAGGAGCTGTGGTGGCAGTTCGAATTCGGCCGCGACGCGCCGCGCTTCCTGCGGGCGACGGTGGGCGTCGTCGCCGGCGTGCTGTTCGTCGCCCTGAGCCGGCTGCTCCGCCCCGCGCCCCCCGAGCCGACGCTGCCGTCGCCCGAGGAGATCGAGCGGGCGGTGCCGATCGTGCGCGGGTCGTCGGACAGCGACGCGGCGCTCGCGCTGGCCGGCGACAAGTCGCTGCTGTTCAGCGACAGTGGCCGCGGGCTGATCATGTACGGCCACGCCGGCCGGAGCTGGGTCGCGCTCGGCGATCCGCTCGGGCCGGCGGCCGAGCGCGCCGAGCTGGCGTGGCGCTTCCGCGAGATGGCCGACCGCCACGGCGGCTGGACGGTCTTCTACCAGGTGAGCCACCATCACCTGCCGCTCTACGTGGATCTCGGATTGACGCTGCTCAAGCTCGGCGAGCAGGCGCGCGTCCCCCTCGAGCGCTTCTCGCTCGACGGCGGCGGCCGCAAGGGGATGCGCCGCGTCGTCAACGCGATGGCGAAGGAGGGCGTGACCTTCGAGATGCTGCCGCCGACGCTGGTGGACGCCCACCTCCCCGAGCTGCGCGCAGTCTCCGACGCCTGGCTCGAGGAGAAACACACCCGCGAGAAGGGCTTCTCGTTAGGCTTCTTCGACGAGGCGTACGTCCGCCGCTTTCCGGTCGGCGTCGTGCGGCGCGACGGGCGCATCGTCGCCTTCGCGAACGTCTTCGCCACCGACGACCGGTGCGAGCTGTCGGTGGACCTGATGCGCTACTCGGCCGAGGCGCCGCCGAGCGCGATGGAGTACCTCTTCCTCGAGCTGCTGCTCTGGGGAAAGGCGGAGCGCTACGAGTGGATGAACCTCGGCATGGCGCCGCTCTCCGGCCTCGAGAGCCGCGCCCTCGCCCCGCGCTGGAACCGCCTCGGCGCGCTCATCTATCGTCACGGCGAGCACTTCTACAACTTCCGCGGCCTCCGCACCTACAAGGAGAAGTTCGACCCCGAGTGGGTGCCGCGGTACCTCGCCTCTCCCGCCGGCCTGTCGCTGCCGCGCGTGCTCGCGAACGTCGCGACGCTGATCTCGGGCGGGCTGCGGGGCGTCGTCACGAAGTAGCGCGGCTCTCCGCGCTCGGCGAGAGCGTGCGCCGCGGATGAACGCGGATTCTCCTCCGCCGCCGTCATCCTGAGCGCAGCGAACGATCGCTGTCGCGTAGCGCGATCCTTCGTCGCGTCGCTCCTCAGGAAGACAGCAGACGGACATCTGCGTTTATCTGCGTTGATCTGCGGCGGATTCCAAAGAGCACCGGTATCCGCGTGCATCCGCGTTCATCCGCGGCGGCTCTTCGCCGAGAGCCGAGCGCCCTCGGCCTAGTGCCGCTTCTCGAAGAAGTCGAGGATGATCGCCGAGGCGTCGACGCCGGGCGCCGGGCGCGGGCCGAAGGCCCACGTGGGGGCGCCGCCGGGCCACGCGTGTGGGTGGTCGCGGACGGTGTACAGCTCGACCGCGTCCTTCGCCCCGGGGCAGGCAGCGGGGTGCTCGAGCGTGTAGCGGTCGGTCGAGTCGCGCGCGAACTCGTCGGTGGCGCAGCCGTCGCGGCCCGCCCAGAAACGCAGCGCGCGCTCGAGCGAGTGCGCGAAGCCGTGGCCGCTGGGGCGTACGAGCGTACGCAGGTCGAAGCGCAGCTCGCGGTCGGCCGCACCCTGGAAGAAGAGCACCGGAACGCGGCGCGACGGCGTGCAGGCGGCGTCGGGCATCGCGCCGGCGACGTCGGCGACGGCGGCGTAGGTGCCGGCGCGCTCGCAGGCGAGGCGGAGCGCGAGCATGCCCCCCGCCGAGAAGCCGGCGGCGTACACGCGGGCCGGGTCCGCGCCCGCCTGGCGCACGAGCGTCGCCACGAGCGAGTCGGCGAACGACACGTCGTCCACCTGGTGACGCTGGGCGTAGCCGCAGCACGTCACGGCGTTCCAGCTCAGCCCCGCGTATCGCAGCGCGCCGGTGCCGTTCGGGTAGGCGACGATGAAGCCGCGCCGGTCCGCCTCGGCGTTCATCCGCGACGCGTCCATCGCCGTGTTCGCGTTCCCGAGGTAGCCGTGGAACACGAGAAGGAGAGGCAGCCGCGCGCCCGTCGCTGCCTCCGGCGGCAGGTGGAGGAGGTACGACCGCGTGCGGTGCCCGACGCGGATCGTGTGGAACGTCGTCGCGCCGGGCGCCGCATTCGCGAGCGGGCGCGCGCCGAGCAGCGTCGCACACCCGGTCGCGCCGATGAGCAGGGCGCCGGCGAACGGCACGCGCGCCCACGTCCGGAGCACCCCCCGTATCGTCATCGCCCCGACTGCGCGCCCGTCGCCGCGGGCGCGAGCAGGTAGCCCATCGCGCGCAGGATGACCGGACCGGCGAGCGTGAGCCTCTTCATCGAGTGGCCGGCGAAGGGCACGCCGAAGCGGCGCACGCGATCCGGCGCGGCCGCGATCAGCGCCGAGTCGGCGTAGCCGTACTTGTCGCTCCCGCCGCGGATGATCGCGACGCGCAGCAACGGCGCGGACGCGGCGATCTGCGCCGGCACGTCGAAGCTGCCGGCTTCGTGCGGCTCGCCGCGGTTGAGGATGTCGGACATCGAGACGCGCAGATGGCTGCGCATCCCCGGGCTCAGCGCGAGCACGCCGACCGTGCCGGGCGGAGCCGCGTGCGCGGCGGTCCAGAGCGCGATCTCGGCGCCGATCGAGTGGCCGCCGATGATCACCGGAAGGCTGTCGGCGCCGAGCTCGTGGCGCGAGCGCTGGATGATCGGCGTGATGGAGGCGGCGAAGGCGCTGTCGCGCGCCGCCGGCGCGTCGGGCAGCGTGCCGAAGAACTGCTTGACGTCGAATCCGACGACCGAGTAGTCGTTGCCCGCGAGGCGCGTGGCCAGCTCCTGGTGCGCCTCCCAGAACCCGACGTCATTGCCGAAGAAGAAGACGAACGCGCGCGGCGTGTGAGTCGAGTCGGCGGCCGGGTAGAAGTAGAGCGGGAGCCGCCGCAGCGCGGGGTCGCGCGGCGTGTACGCGCTCACCGCCGGCTGGCAGGCGGCGGCGGCGAGCGCGAGCGCCAGCGCGACGGCGACCCCGTGCGCGCGTCGCCACGGCGCCGTGGTCGCGCGGCGCTGGCGCAGGGGTCCCGAGCGTGTCGTTCCCGAAGTCGGCGTGTACATGGCGGAAGGAAGGTAGCATCGCGCACGTCGCGCGCGACGCGCTCGGATACCCGCGCCGCCGCGCTCGGTTCTTGCTTTGGAGGCCTCGCCGGCCTCGCCCCTCGAACATCACCACCGCGCCGCGATGACGACCACGACCTGCACTACGACGATGACCACGCGCCGCGCTCGGCGCGGCAGCGCGACCCGATGACCGCCGAGCAGTCGCGACCCGCCGCCGCCGCGCCACCGGATGGCGGCGCCGCCGCCTCCGCCGGCCGTCCCATTCCGGCGTTCGTCAACACCGGCGGGGGGAGCGCGGAGGCGGCCACCGAGGCGCTGCGCGCCGCCGACACCGGCGGCGCGTTCGATGTCCGCGAGGTGACGGGCGACGCGCTCGCCGCCGAGGTGAAGCGCGCCCTGGCCGCGGGCGCCAGGCGCGTGCTCGTCGCCGGCGGCGACGGGTCGGTGGCGACGGTCGCGTCGGTGCTCGCCGGCGGCGCGGTGGAGCTGGCGGTGCTGCCCGGCGGCACGCTCAACCACTTCGCGCGCAACCTCGGCATCCCGACCGAGGCGAGCGAAGCGGTCGCGGTGGCGCGCGGTGCACACGTCGAGGCGGTGGACGTCGGCCGCGTCAACGGGCGGCTCTTCCTCAACACGAGCTCCGTCGGCGCGTACGTGCTCTTCGTCCGGACGCGCGAGCGCCTCGAGCGCTACCTCGGCTACCGGCTCGCGTCGCTCGTCGCCGGCCTGCGCGTGCTCGGCCAGCTCCGGAGCTATCGCGTCACGGTGGACGTCGAGGGGAAGACGCGCACGTACCGCACGCCGATCGTCTTCATCGGCGTCGGCGAGCGCGAGATCAAGGCACCGACGCTCGGCGAGCGCGTGATCGGCGGGCAGCGGGGGCTGCACGTGATCGTGGTCCGCGGACGGACCGCCGGACGACTCTTCGCGATCGCGCTCGCCGCGCTCGCCCGCGGCGTGACCGAGGTCGCCCGCACGCCGATGCTCGACGCGTTCGTGGTGGACCACTGCCGCATCGACCTGCCCCGCGCCCGCGGCCGCGTCGCGGTGGACGGTGAGCTCGCCGAGATGACCGCACCGCTGGAGTATTCGCTGGAGCGGGACGCGCTGCGGGTCGTCGTCGGCGCGGAGTCGCGGTAGAGGTCGCTCTCGGCTCTCGGCCCTTGTCGGACAGGATGAACAGGATGAACGGGATGAAGAGCACCCCACATCCTGTCCATCCTGTGCATCCTGTCGAATAGCCGAGCGCTGACAGCCGAGCGAGAGCCGAGAGCCGCTCTTCCCCGTTACGCTTCCCTCGCGTCGCTCGTAGCTTTCCGCCATGAGCGCCGCCGTCGCCCGCCGCCTTCCGCTCTTCCCGCTGCCCCTGGTGCTCTTCCCCGACGCGCCGCTGCCCCTGCACGTCTTCGAGCCGCGCTATCGCCGCATGCTGGCCGACGTGCTCGCCGGCGATCGCCGCTTCGGCGTCATCTTCCGCCCCGAGGGCGTCGCCGAGCGCGAGCTGCCGCGGGGCGAGGTCGGCTGCGTCGCGCGGGTCGAGACGACGGAGCCGCTTCCCGACGGCCGGTCGAACGTGCTCGCGCTCGGCGTCGAGCGGTTCGCGCTCGACGGCTTCGCGCCGGCCGAGGAGGCGCCGTACAACGTCGGCTTCGTCCGCGACTACGACGACGACGCGTCGGAGAGCGAGCACGACGCCGCGCCCGTCGCGGCGCGCGTGCGCGACCTGTTCGAGCGCGTCGCCCGCGCCGCGCGCACGCTCACCGACGACCGCGACCCGATCCCCGAGCTCCCCACCGATCCGGCGCGGCTCTCCTTCGCGATCGCGTCGGTCGTGGACCTCGACGTCGTGCGCCGGCAGCGGCTGCTCGCGTCGCGCTCCCCCGTCGGCCGGCTGCGCGAGCTCGAGGCGGTGCTCGCCCCGGCGCTCGACTCGCTCGAGCACCGCGCCGCGGTGCACGCGCGCGCCCGCTCGAACGGCAGCGGACCGCACGCCGCGATGGGCGGCGGCGGCGGTGGCGGCGGCTCGTCGGCGCACCCGTAGAGGCGAGAGCGATGGCGACGCGTGCGGAGCTCAAGATCCTCCTCGAGGACGTGGTCGGCCCGAAGCGGCTGCTCGAACGGCCGAGCGAGCTCGTGGTCTACGGCAGCGACGGGCTGCCGAGCTACCACCGGGAGCCGATGCTCGCCGTCTTCCCCGAGTCGCGCGAGGATCTGGTGGAAGTGGTCCGGACGCTCGCCGCGGTCGGTGCGCCGTTCGTGCCGCGCGGCGCCGGCACCGGGCTCTCGGGCGGCGCGCTCGCCGACCGCGACATCGTGCTCGTTGGGCTCAATCGCCTCAATCGCATCCTGTCGGTGGACGCGGACAACCGGCTCGCCGTGGTCGAGCCGGGCGTCGTGAACGCGCACCTGACGCGCGCCGCCGCGCGCCACGGTCTGCACTACGCGCCCGATCCGTCGAGCCAGGCGGCGTGCACGATCGGCGGCAACGTCGCCGAGAACGCGGGCGGGCCGCACTGCCTCAAGTACGGCGTCACGCTCAACCACGTCGTCGCGCTGACGGCGGTGCTCCCCGAGGGAGAGATCGTCACGCTCGGCAACGCCGCTGGCGAGTCGGACGGCTACGACCTGCTCGGTGCGTTCGTCGGGTCGGAGGGGTGCTTCGGCGTCGCGCTCGACGTCACCGTGCGGCTGTCGCCGAACCCGCCGGCGGTGCGCACGCTGCTCGCCGACTTCGCGACCATCGCCGACGCGGCGGCGGCGACGTCGGCCGTCGTCGCCTCGGGAATCCTGCCGGCGGCGCTCGAGATGATGGACGGCCCGACGATCCGCGCGGTCGAGGCGTCGGTGTACGCCGCGGGCTACCCGGTGGACGCGGCGGCGGTGCTGCTGTGCGAGGTGGACGGGCTCGAGGCGGGGCTCGACGCCGACGTCCGCGCGGTCGAGCGGCTCTGCCTCGCGCACGGCGCGCGCAGCGTGCGGATCGCGGCGGACGCCGCCGAGCGCGCCCGGCTCTGGCAGGGGCGCAAGAAGGCCTTCGGCGCGATGGGGCGGCTCGCGCCGCATCTCGTCGTGCAGGACGCGGTCGTCCCGCGCACGCGGCTCCCCGAGGTGCTCGCCCAGATCGGCGCGATCGGCGAGCGGCACGGCGTGCGGGTGTGCAACGTCTTCCACGCCGGCGACGGCAACCTGCACCCGAACATCCCGTACGACGCGAGCGACGTCGCCGAGAGCGCGCGCGTCCACGAGGCGATGGGCGAGATCATGCGCGCCTGCATCGCCGTGGGCGGCACGGTGACGGGCGAGCACGGGATCGGCCTGGACAAGATCGGCTACATGGACACGATCTTCTCCGGCGACTCGCTCGCGGCGATGTGCCGGCTGCGCGAGGTGTTCGACCCGGCACGGCGCGCGAACCCGGGCAAGGTGATCCCTTCGCACGCGTGCCGCGAGTGGGAGATGGCGCCGTCGGCGCGCGCCGAGCAGCGGGCGGCGGCGCGGCTCCTCTCGCCGAGCAGCAGCCAGCCGGCGGTGCCGTCGGTGGTGCCGCCGATGGGGACGACGTCGTGATCCACATCGGACCGTCCACGGCGCCGCTCTCGTCGGCGCGGCTGGCGGGGGCGCCGACGACGCCGTCGCCGCGGACGTCCGTCGTCAGCGACCGCGTGCGCGAGGCCGCCGCCAACGGCACGCGGCTGCGCGTCGCCGGGCGCGGCACCTGGCTCGACGCCGGCCGCCCGGTGCCGGCCGACGACGTGCTGCTGCTCGATGGGCTGTCCGGGATCCTCGAGTACGTGCCGGGCGATCTCACTCTGACGGCGCTCGCCGGTACGCCGCTCGACGAGATCGAGCGCGCGGCACGCTCGGAGCGGCAGTGGCTCCCGTTCGACCCGTTCGGCGCCGAGACCGGCACCCTCGGTGCGACGGTCGCGACGGCGTCGTACGGCCCGCTCGCCCACGCCTTCGGTCTGCCACGCGACAACGTCCTCGGCGTCGAGTTCGTGTCGGGAAGCGGCGACGTCGTCCGCGGCGGCGGGCGCGTCGTCAAGAACGTCGCTGGCTTCGACCTCGTGCGGCTCGTCGTCGGCTCGTGGGGGACGCTCGGCGCGCTCACCGAGGTGACCGTGCGCCTGCGCGCGCTCCCCGAGGCGGACGTGACCGTCGCCCTCGTCCTGCCCGACGACGCCGATGCGGCGCGCGCGCTCGTCGGCCGCGTCGTCGCCGCGCAGCGGACGGAGCTCGCGCCCGTCGCGCTCGAGCTACTCAGCGCGACGCTCGCCGCGGCGATCGCGCCCGAGGCGGGCGCGTCCGGGCACGCGCTGCTCGTCGCGCGGCTGGCCGGCAACACTCCGCTCGTCGTCGCGCAGCGCACGGCGCTGGCCACGATGGGCGACGCGCTGGAGCTGCGGCCGTCGGTCTGGCGCGCGCTACGCGCGTCCGACGCGCCGGGTTCGGCCGTCGTCCGTCTCTCGCATCTGCCGGCGTTCGCGTTCGACACCTGGCTGCACGCGACGACCGCCGCGCGCTGGCTCGCCGGTGCGCACGTGCACGCGAGCCTCGGTCGCGGCGTCGCCCGCGTCGTCGTGCCATCGCCCGAGGTGCCGCGACTCGCGGCCGCGTTCGCGCCGGGGCGCTTCGCGTTAGGCAGCCAGCCCGGCACCCAGATCTTCGAGCGCCTCCCGGCCGAGCTCTGGCCGACGCTGGCCACGAGCCCGCTCGGCGGCACCACCGGCTCCGGCCGCCTGAGCCGTCGCGTCAAGCGGGCGTTCGACCCGAAGGGCGTGCTGAACCCCGGCATCCTCGGCGAGGAGTACGCGTAGAGGAGCGACTCTCGGCTTTTGGACAGAATGAACAGGATGGACAGGATGTGAGTGTGCCATTCATCCCGTTCATCCCGTCGAACAAGGGCCGAGAGCCCACAGCCGAGAGCCGCTCTTCCGCCGCCGGCCCTCCGTCCGCTACTCTACGGGCATGGCCGTCGCCGTCTCCGACACTCTCGATCCCCGCCCGTGCGCGATCCCCGGCACGCCGCTCGCCCAGGCGCGCGGCGGGATCGACCTGTGCGTGCACTGCGGCTTCTGCCTGCAGGCGTGCCCGACGTACGTCAACCTGCAGGACGAGAACGACAGCCCGCGCGGGCGCATCCTGCTGATGCGCGAGGTCGTCGAGGGGCGCCTGTCGCCGGACGACGAGGCCGTGCAGACGCACATCGACCGCTGCCTCGGCTGCCGGGGCTGCGAGACCGCCTGTCCCTCGGGCGTGCCGTACGGCCATCTGCTCGAGGCGACCCGGGCGACGCTCAACGCCCGCCGGCCGCTCGCGCCGGTCGCGCGCCTGATCCTCTCGACCTTCGCGCGTCCGCGTCTGCTCGCCGTCGCCCTGTTCGGCGCGCGCGTCTTCCGCGCGACGCGGCTCCCGGCGCTCTTCGCGCACGCCGGCGGGCGGCTCGGCTTCGCGATGGCGATGCTCGCCTCGACCGGGCGCCGCCGCGGCTCGCGCGCGGCCGCGACGCCGGGGAGTGGCGAGCGCGGCACCGTCGCCGTGCTCACGGGGTGCGTGATGGAGGGGCTCTTCACCGCGACCAACCGCGCCACGGAGCGCGTGCTCGAGACGAACGACTACCGCGTCGTGCGCGCACCGGGGCAGCGCTGCTGCGGCGCGCTCCACGCCCACGCCGGCGATCTCGAGACCGCGCGCGCCCTCGCCCGCGCCAACGTCGCCGCCTTCGAGGGCGCGGACGCCGGGCACATCGCCGTGAACGCCGCCGGCTGCGGCGCGATGATGAAGGAGTACGGCCACCTCCTCGCCGACGATCCGGCGTGGAGCACGCGCGCCGCCGCC
>DATMHT010000180.1:0-15078 GCA_035554795.1 Gemmatimonadaceae bacterium
AGCGCCGCTGCCCGCCCACGATCCCCTCGGCCGTGCCGCGCGGCGTGGTGTTGATCGCGTTCTGATGGTGGAACGTGTGCACGTACAGGTACGCGTCGTGATGCTCGCGGTCGAACGGGTTGCCCGGATACTCGATCGAGATCCAGGGCGGGCCCAGGACGGCCCGTGCGGCGGCGCGCGCGGGCGTGACGGCCGCAGGAACGATGGCGGTGGTAGCCGCGATGAGCGCGATGGCGATGGCGATTCGGCGCATGGGGACCTCGTGGAGAATGGTTGCTCTCGGCGCTCGGCTCTCGGCGACGGCGAAGCGTCGTAGCCGGGGCCACTCGATTCACTCTCGTCGCAGACGGACCGCGCCCTTGAACGTGCGCACGCCGATGCGCGCGCCGCCGTCGCCGATGGTGAAAGTCAGACGCTGGTTGCGCATGTCGGCCGCCGGACGGGCAGCGCTGAGCGCGTTGTCCACCGTTCCGGCGACGGTCGTGACGTCCACGTCGGCGTCCACCGTGGCGGCGAGGCGGATGTCCACCGCGCCGCTGTGCGTGTCGAAGTCGAGCGTGCCGCCGCGCGCCGGCGCGCCGGTGAAGCGCACGTCGCCGGTCACCGACTCGAACCGGCCGCGCGCGACCGGTCCGCGCCCGGCGTCCACGACGATCGCGCCGCTCACCGTCGAGACGCCGACGTCCTCGGGCGCGCCGTGCAGCGTGACGCGGCCGGTCGCGCTCTTCGCGCGCAGCCACGCCGGCGACCCCTCGATCTCGACGTCGCCGTCCATCGCCTCGACGTTCAGCTCGCGCGGCGAGCCGACGACGTGCACGCGCCCTCCGACGATGTTGAGGTCGAGTCCCCCCGTCACGCCGGAAACGTCCACCTCCGCCTCGTAGCCCGTCTTCACCCAGACGCGGCTCCCCGCCGGCACCCGCACCTCGACCCGCGACGGCAGCTGCGCGCTCGGGTCGCTCCGGTCCCAGAGGCCCACCTTCATCGCGCGCCGCGTGCCGCCGAAGAACAGTTGCTGCCCCGGCGCCGCGACGCCGACGACGGCGATGCTGTCGCGCGACCACCCGGTCACGCGCACGCTGCCGTTGAGCACGAAGATCCGCAGCGAGCCGTCGGCGTCGAGCGCGCGGCCGCCACCGACGGGGTAGCCCTTCACCTCGGCGCGCTGCGCGAGAGCCGGCGCACTCGAGAGCGCGAGCGCGGCGAACGCACCGACCAGAGCGATCGTGCGGCGGCGGGCGGCGGAGGCGGACACGCTCATCACGCCCCCGACTGGATGTGCGTCGCGCGGCGCAGCAGGTCGAGCCGCTGCTCGTGCGTCGCGGTGAGCATCTGGAGCAGCGCCTGGTTCCCCGGGTCGCGGTCGAGCGCGGCGCGCGCCTCGGCGATCGCGTCGTCGATCGTGCGCAGGCTCCGCTCGACCGTCGCGACCGTCGCCGGCGCCAGCGTCGCCCGCTGCGCCTCGAGCGTGGCGCGCAGCTCGGCGGCGGTGCGGTCGTAGTCGCGCTCGAGCGTGACGTAGCGGAGGAGCGCGCTCCGGCCGCTCGTGTCCCTGTTCGTCTTGCTGTTCGTGTCGCGGCTCGTGTCGCCGCGCGCGGAGGCAGGCCGCGACGACGCCGCCGTCGCGACCAGCTCCGCGCCGCCGCGCGTGCGCGCGATCCGCCACGTGGCGAGCGACGACACCGCCGCGATCAGCAGTGCCGCCGCCGCGAGCGCGGCCGGCCGCCGCCACGCGCCGGCGGCGCGCGGCACCGCGACCGTCTTCCGCTCGGCGATGGCGGCGCGGATCGCCGGCCAGAGGTCGTCGGGGGGCGCGATCGCGCGCGGCGCGGCGGCGGCGTGCGCGCGCAGCCGCTCGAGCGCCTCGAGCCGCCGGCCGCACTCGGCGCAGGCGGCGAGGTGCGCGGCCACGTCGCGCCGCGCGCCATCGGACAGCACGCCGTCGAGGTAGTCGCCGAGGATCTCGACGCTGATGTGGGTCGTCGTCATCGCGACAGCATCTCCATGAGCTTGCGGCGCGCCTGGTGGAGCTGGGCGCGCGTGGTCCCCTCGGCGACGCCGGTGAGGCGGGCGATCTCGCCGTGCTTGTAGCCCTCGATGTCGTGCAGCACGTACACCGTGCGCAGGCCGGCCGGGAGCGTCGCCACCGCGCGCTCGAAGTCGATGCGCTCCTCGAGCGACATCGCCGGCGGCGGCGCGCTCGCATCGAGCGCGGTGTCGTCAGACGTGTCCCCCGCGAAGCGGACGCGTCGCGCGCGCCGCCCCTCGCTGCGCTCGCGCTCGAGCACGAGGTTCACCGTGAGGCGGTGCAGCCAGGTCGCGAACGCGCTCGCGCCGGCGAAGCCGCCGAGCCGCTCCCAGGCGCGGACGAAGACGTCCTGCGTCAGCTCGCGCGCGCGCTCGCGGTCGCCCGAGAGACGGAGGCAGAGCGCGTAGACGCGGCCGGCGTGCGCCCGGTAGAGCGCCTCGTACGCGCCGAGCTGTCCCTGCTGGGCGCGGGCGACGAGGGCGGCGTCGGGGTGCACCCCGGCGCTCTCTAGCTGCGGCTGCGGCGGAGGCAGCGGCACGGCTCGGCTCGCGATGTCACGTCTCGGCGCGGTGGTGGCGGCGGCAGCGGCGATGGCGGCGGTGAACATACTCCCCGGATTCGGGCTCGGGGATGAGATGCCGCCGGCGGCGGTTTCGCTTATCGGGCACTCGGCACCCACAGCCGGACGCCGCCATCGCTCCCTTCACCGAGCGGGGTCGCGGCTACCGGAAGCGGTGCGACACGCCGAGGTACGCGGCGCCGCTCGGCGTCGTGCCCGTCGTCGGCGTCAGTGCGTGCTGCCGAGCCCAGGCTCGCGCTCGTCGAGCGTTCACGCGCTGCGCCGACAAGGGCGCGTCCACGAGCCCGTAGGCGAGGAAGCCGACGCCGGTGATGAACAGCGCCGCGGCGGCGGACTCGCGACGATGCTCGCGGCGCAACGCTGCCCTGCAGTGAGAATCCCCGGGATCGCAGGAGCCGACGGTATTGTTGTAGCTCTGGCTCCAGAAGGTGAACGCGCCGACGATCGATGTGCCGGAGCCTAGGCGGACGACGGTCGCGCGCCCGTGCTCGCCCGTGTAGTCGTGCCCGAGCCCCGGGCAGACCCACGCGAGCGCGAGTGCGACGACAGGGTTCTTGCGGCGGAAATGCGGCGCGCTGTCCTGCCCAGCCGATCCGGCGAGGGAGCTATCGCGTGGGACGCCCTGGGCGGCGCACGGCCGAACGGCAGGTGCGAGCGCGGTCGCGACGACCAGCGCGAGTGCGCGAGCCCTCATGTCGCCCTCCGGGTTCGGGACGCCGCCACGCTACGACGCCCGCCCGGGGCTACCCATACGTCATGCGACGTAGGAGCGGACGCGCGACGGAGGAGTCGTCAGCGCACGCGGAGCGACGCGCCGGCGTAGACGGCGCCCGACGGCGTGAGGCCGAGCGCCGGCATCGGCACGAGGCGCTGCGACCAGCCGTTCGCGCGGCGCTCGTTCACCCGCCGCGCGGCGTGCGGAGCATCGACGGCGCCGTAGAGCCAGATGCCGAAGCCGGCGAGGCCGAACCCCACCGTCGCCGCGAGGTCCTGGGACGCGCGACGCGCGGTCGTCGCGCACGAGGTGCTGGCCAGCAAGCAGCCGTCGAGGCTCGTGCGAAGGGCGTGCGCGTCGAACGCGAGGGCGGTGCCCAGCGCGGCGTAGGTGCCCGCCTGGATCAGGAAGCCGCGCCTATGCTCGCCGGCGTAGTGCTGCCCCAGTCCCGGGTGGAGGACGCCGAGCACCGCGGCGGCGCCCGCGCTCTTGCGCGGCGCCCGCGCCGGCGCGTCCGCGCCCCCGGGCGACGTCGTGCTGTCGCGCGCGGGCTGCTGTGCTGCGCAGCGCCGAGCGTCGCTCGCGAGCAGCGCGAAGACGCCGGCGGCGAGGGCGATCGCACGGCGGCCGCGACACTGGTGCATTCGGGAGCTCCGGGTGAGCGTGGCGGCCGCGTCGCCCGTGATCGCGGACCGCGGCCGTAGTGCGCGCGACGAACATACGACGCGTCGGGACGGCGAGCGATACGGCCGCCCGCGACCGGCGATCGGTGGCGGGCGCTGGCCCCCGCCTTGCGCGCCCTGTGCTCCACCACTCGCACGCACGCGACCACGACGGAGGAGACCCATGAGCGATGTCCCCGATCGGCGCGACGACGTGAGCGTCGCCGCCCGCGAGAGCACGACCGGCCCGTCGGCCACCGTCCCGGCGACCAGCACGGAGCGGCCGCTGACGGCGGACGAGAAGCACGAGGTGAAGGTGGCGAGCGCCCCGGCGGCGGCCGGCGCGGGTGCGGTCGCCGGCGCGACGGCGGGCCTCGCGACGGGGGTGTTCGGTCCGTTCGGCGCCATCGTCGGGGCGATCGTCGGCGCGCTCGGCGGCGCGGCCGCGGGCGGGGCGCACGCCGGCGCGGCGGACGATCTGTACACCGCCGAGAACGACGCCTACTACGAGTCGCTCTGGGAGACGACGCCCGACCGCCCCGCCGACCAGCCGTACGATTCGGCGCGGCCGGCCTATCAGTACGGCCACATCGCCGCGCGCCACCCCGAGTACGCCGGCCGCGACTTCGCGACCGTCGAGCCCGAGCTGCGGCGGCGGTGGCCCGAGCAGCTCCGCTCGGCCGCCGGTGAATGGGACGCCTCGCGCGGCTTCGTCGAGACGGGCTACACGCACTCGCGCGAGCAGTGGCTCGCCGCCCGCCGCGACGCGTCGGTCGTGGGCAGCGGTGGGAGCGCGGTCAATCCGGACGAGCTCGCGCGCGCGCGGAAGGGACTGCCGAGCGTGGAGGGGGTGCCGGAGACGGCGTGGAGGCCGGGACCCTAGGGCCTAGGGCTTAGGGCTTAGGGCCTGGGCCCTCCGCATTATCTTCCCAGGGCACACGTCGCCGATCAACCACCATCGCCCCGCGAGGTTGCCCGCATATGTCCGCTCCCGCCGTCAGGCCCAGGAAGAAGAGCGCCGCCGAGACGCACGCCGATCGTGAGGCGTCGGCGAGCGCGACGTCGCAGCCGCAGCCCGTGCCCGAGATGGGCGGCGCGACCGGCTTCAACGGCAACCGCCGCGTGCCCGAGCCGGTGAACGAGACGGTGAAGGGGTACGCGCCCGGCTCGCCGGAGAAGGCGGCGCTCAAGGCGCGCCTCAAGGCGATGGCGGCGGAGCGCATCGACATCCCGCTCGTCATCGGCGGCAAGGAAGTGCACACGAGCGAGCACGGCCAGAGCGTCATGCCGCACGACCACAAGCACGTCCTCGCCGACTGGCACAAGGCGAGCGCGGAGCACGTGCGGCAGGCGATCGCGGCGGCGAACGCGGCGCATCGCGAGTGGGCGAACTGGAGCTGGGAGGACCGCGCCGCCGTCTTCCTCAAGGCCGCCGAGCTGCTCGCGACGACGTGGCGCTCGACCGTCAACGCGGCGACGATGCTCGGCCAGTCGAAGACGGCGTTCCAGGCGGAGATCGACTCGGCCGCCGAGCTGATCGACTTCTGGCGCTTCAACCCGTACTACGCGCAGCAGCTCTACGACGAGCAGCCGCTGAGCGACCGGACGATGTGGAACCAGCTCGACTACCGGCCGCTCGAGGGGTTCGTCTACGCGGTGACGCCGTTCAACTTCACGTCCATCGCCGGCAACCTGCCGACGGCGCCGGCGCTGATGGGGAACACGGTCATCTGGAAGCCGGCGTCGAGCGCGATGCTCTCGGCGCACTACCTGATGAAGCTGCTCGAGGAGGCGGGGCTGCCGCCGGGCGTCATCAACTTCGTGCCCGGCGATCCGGCGACGGTGAGCGACGTCGCCCTCGCCCACCGCGACCTCGCCGGCGTCCACTTCACCGGCAGCACCGGCGTCTTCAACAACATGTGGAAGACGATCGGCGCGAGCATGGCGAACTACCGCTCCTACCCGCGCATCGTCGGCGAGACGGGCGGCAAGGACTTCATCGTCGCGCACCCTTCTGCCGACGCGCAGGCGCTCGCCGTGGCGATCGTGCGCGGCGGCTTCGAGTACCAGGGACAGAAGTGCTCGGCGGCGAGCCGCGTCTACGTCCCGCGCTCGCTCTGGCCCGAGGTGAAGGATCGCTGCGTCGCGATGATGAAGGAGATCCGCATGGGCGACGTCACCGACTTCCGGAACTTCATGGGCGCGGTGATCGACCAGAAGGCGTTCACGAAGATCTCCGAGTACCTCGACGACGCGAAGCGGAACGCGACGATCATCCACGGCGGCAAGGCGGAGGGAAAGAAGGGCTACTTCATCGAGCCGACGCTCGTCGAGGCGTCGCGCGCCGACTACCGCCTGATGTGCGAGGAGATCTTCGGCCCCGTCGTCACCGTGCACGTCTTCGACGACGCGAAGTGGGAGGAGACGCTGGGCATCATCGACCGCACGTCGCCCTACGCGCTCACCGGTGCCGTCTTCTCGCGCGACCGCAAGGCGGTGAAGCAGGCGGCGATCGCGCTGCGCAACGCCGCCGGCAACTTCTACGTGAACGACAAGCCGACCGGCGCGGTGGTCGGCCAGCAGCCCTTCGGCGGCGCGCGTGGCTCGGGCACGAACGACAAGGCGGGCTCGAAGCTCAACCTCGTCCGCTGGGTCAGCGCGCGGAACATCAAGGAGACGTTCTCGCCGCCGACGGACTACAGGTACCCGTTCATGCAGGAGGAGTAGTCCGTACCTGAAGCCTGATTCCTGCGCCCTCGCGCCGGCCCCCTCTGAGGGAGCTGGCTTGCAGGGCGCAGGAATCAGGCATCAGGTACGCCGCCCACCCCTCGTTCAGAAGCCCCAGCCGATCGCGGCCCGCGCGGTGGGGTAGCGGAGCACGACGCCGTCGAACGACGTGCCGCGCGGGCGCAGCCACTTCGTGCCGGCGCCGACGGCGAGGTAGAGCCGCTTGCTCGGCAGGGCGAGCTCGCTCCAGCTCACCTCGAACCCGCCGCCGAGCGCGTCGAGCGAGCGGCCGGCGGCGGCGCTCGAGACGCGCGTCGCCCCGCCGACCGCGGCGATCGCGAGGCCGGCCGGCGCGCTGCCGGTCACGTAGTAGCGCAGCCGGAGATCGGCCGAGGTGTAGGCGAGGGCCCGCTCGCTGAAGAGCGCCCAGTGCGTGACCCCCGCGCCGATCCCGACCGCGCGGCCGAGCGCCCGCTCTCCCTCGAGCGACGCGACGCCGAGGAACGCGCCCGCCACGTTCGCCGCCACCACCGTCCTCGGCGCAACGACGACCGGCGCCGCCGTCGCCGGCGCGACGCCGGACGCCTGCGCGCCTAACGAGGCGGCGGCGAGAGGAAGGAAGCTGGCGGCGACGACGGCCGCAGCGAAGGGAGTAGCCACGCGTTTGCTACCCGCGCTCCCGCGTCCAGTTCGCCGTCACAGCCGAGGTCCGAGTGGGCCGAACCGCAGCCCTGATTCCTGATTCCTGCTTCCTATCGCCCGCCCGACCGAGCGGCCTATCTTAGGGCGAGCCCCGTCGTCCCCGACACCATCACCCCGTCCCATGCCGTCCGCGCACTTCGTCACCGCCGACGTCTTCACCGACCGCGCCTTCGGCGGCAACCAGCTCGCCGTCTTCCCCGACGCGCACGCGATCCCCGAGGAGCTGCTGCTCCCGATCACGCGCGAGTTCAACTACTCCGAGGTGACGTTCGTCTACCCGCCGGCCGACGAAAAGCACACGCGGCGCGTGCGCATCTTCACGCCTGGCGGCGAGGTGCCGTTCGCCGGACACCCGACCGTCGGCACGGCGTTCGTCCTCTTCGCCGCCGGCGAGTTGCGCTCGATGTGTGACGAGGCGACGGTCGTGCTCGAGGAGGGCGTCGGCCCGGTGACGGTGAAGCTGCGCTTTCCGCCGGGCGCGGACGGCGAGACGCGCGGACGCCCGACGTTCGCGCAGCTCGCCGTCGCCAGGCTCCCCGAGGCCACCGCGCCGCGCCCCGACGCGGCGACGCTCGCCGACGTCCTCTCGCTCGACGCGAGCGACTTCATCGGCGGCGACTACGGCGCGGAGGTGGTGTCGTGCGGCCTGCCGTTCCTGATGGTCGCGCTGCGCTCGCGCGACGCCGTGCGCCGCGCCCGCGTCCGGCTCGACGTCTGGGAGCGCACGCTGCGCGGCTCGGCCGGCTCGGAGATCATGGTCTTCGCGTTAGGCGACGGCGCCCACCGCGCGACCATCCCCCGTGCTCCCGACGTCCACGCCCGCGTCTTCGTCCCCGGCCTCAGCGTCCCCGAGGACCCGGCCACCGGCTCCGCCTGCGCCGCCCTCGGCGGCTATCTCGCCGCCCGCACGCCGCGCGACGACACGACGCTGCGCTGGACCGTGGAGCAGGGTGTGGACATGGGACGCCCGAGCCGGATCGAGGTCGAGGCGGACAAGTCGGGCGGCCGGGTGACGGGGGTCAGGGTCGGAGGGAGCTCGGTGCTGGTGAGCGAGGGACGGTTGCACTTCGAGGAGTGAGAGGCACGTGACGCGTAGCGCGTAGCGGCACGGTCCCTCGGCACGTCCCAAGGCCGGTCGCGACGCGCTACGCGTGATTTCTCACCGCGGAATCGGCATCTCCCCCGTCGTCCCGAGCCGCTCCCCGCTCTCCCACAGCACCACCCGATCCCTCCCTCCTCGCTTCGCCGCGTACAGCGCCTCGTCGGCGCGGGCGCGCAGATCGCCGCCGGCGTGCTCGTCGCGGACGCGGTCGGAGACGACGCCGACGCTGGCCGTCACCGCCATCCTGCCGTCCACGCCCGCGAAACGGCGCGCGCGGAACGCCTCGGCGACCCGGCTGCCGAGGTGGAGCGCGCCCTCGACGCTGGTGTCGGGAGCGAGGATGACGAACTCCTCGCCGCCGACGCGGGCGACGACGTCGCCGCCGCGCGCCGTCTCGCGCAGCAGCTGCCCCGCCTCGCGGATCACCGCGTCGCCGGCGAGGTGGCCGAAGCGATCGTTGACCTCCTTGAAGTGGTCGAGATCCACCGCGATCAGCGCGACCTCGCCGTTCGAGCGGGCCGCGCGCCGCACGTCGCGCTGGAGCTGCTGCTCGAAGCCGCGCCGGTTGAGGCACTCGCTCAGCGGATCGGTGAGCACGATCGTCGCGAGCTGCGCGCGCATCCGGTTGTAGGCGCGGCCGACGAGGGTGACGTTGTCGGGGCGCGTGTCGGCGCGGACGTCGTACGTCAGCGAGAAGTCTCCCTCCTCGGCGCGCTCGAACATCTGCACGAGCCGGCCGAGTCGCGCCGCCTGGTTCCCGAGCAGGAGGATGAACAGCGTCACGCCGAACGCGAACAGGGCGAGCGTCCACATCTCGTCGGGCCAGCGCACCGTCGCGCCGTGCGACTCGGCCACGTCGAGCAGGAGGACGTACGCCAGCTCGGTCGCCACCGCCCAGAGCGTCGCCGCGACGCGCCCGAAGTAGATCTGCGTGATCTGCAGCCCGAAGAACGACAGCAGCAGCGCGCGCTCGTAGTCGCCCGGCGGCGTGAGGAGGAACGTCGCGCCGAAGACGAGCGCGAGGTCGGCCGCGGTCACCGCGAGCACGAGCCCGCGGCCAGCGACGAGCGGCCGCGCCACCGGAGGCGGAAGCTCCGCCGTCAGCGTCGTCGTCGGCGGCCGTGATGCCGGCTCGAGTGCCGACTCGAGTGCCGGCTCGCGCAGCGGCTCCGGCGCGCCGCGCGAGGGCCGGAGCGCCCGTCCGCGCACCCGCCAGTCCACGACGAGCACGACGACGAGGTAGGCGGCGACGAGCAGCGCGAGCGCCGCGAGCGGCCGCGCGTCGCCGTCGCCGAGTGCGCGGCGCGCGACCGGTGACGGCGCGAGCACCCGCGCCGAGCGCAGCGCCCCGCCGGCGACGCCGACGAGCAGCCCGAAGGCGACGCGGAAGCGGGCCTGCCAGCGCAGGACCTCCGCGTTCGACTGCCGGCTGCGGACCGAGTCGGGAAAGAAGGACGAGAGGAGCACGAAGTGGTGGAGCGCGGGCAGCCGTCGGCCGCTCCTCTCGCGACGGGCGTGCCAAGGGGCGGGTTGGGAGTGGGCGGTGGGCGCAAACCCTGATTCCGCACGCGCCCCCCACGCTGGAGTCTATAGTGCGCCGCGTACTTCGCATCACCACTTCGCCGCCGACCGCATCGGCTCGCGCCAACCGCCTGCCGCTCACCGCTCACCGCCTACCGGGTACGCCTCTTGCCCCTCTCCCCTTCCCGCTGCGGGAGCGCGTGGGCCATCTCCACGACCAGCGACAGCCGTCCCGGCACCGCCGCAGCAGTACCCGCCGCCTCATGATCCCGACCGCCACTCCGCCCCACGGCGCGGAAGCTCCCGCCACCGCCGCCGCCGCGTCTCCGGGCATCGACCCGAACGAGATCCGCCTCACCCGGCTGCGCGCGCTGCGCGGGCCGAACTTCTGGCGTCTCGCGCCCGTCATCGCCTGCGACGTGCGGCTCGGCGCGCTCGAGGCGGTGTCGTCGGCCGACATCCCGGGGTTCGTGGACCGGCTCCTCGCCACGCTCCCCTCGCTCGCCGAGCACCCGTGCACGCGCGGCAGCGCCGGCGGCTTCGTCGAGCGGCTGCGCGAGGGCACGCACCTCCCGCACATCCTCGAGCACGTCGCCCTCGAGCTCCAGACGCTCGCCGGGAGCGACGTCAGCTTCGGCCGCGTCGTCCCGTCGGGCGACGAAGGCGTGTGGTGGGTGATCGTCGCCTACGAGGAGGAAGAGGTTGGGCTCCAAAGCGTGCGCGACGCCCTCGCCCTCGTCCGCGCCGCCCTCGACCCCGCGCGCGCCGAGCCGTTCGACGTCGCTGGCGCGATCGAGGACCTTCACGAGCTGTACGAGAACGTCCGTCTCGGGCCCTCCACCTATGCGATCGTCGAGGAAGCGCGCCGCCGCGGCATCCCGGTGCGCCGGCTCAACTCGCACTCGCTCGTCCAGCTCGGACTCGGCAAGAACCTGCGCCGCATCCAGGCGACGATGTCCGACTACACGAGCGCGATCGGCGTCGAGATCGCGCAGGACAAGGACGACACCAAGCGCGTGCTGCAGAACATCGGTCTCCCCGTGCCGACGGGGGACGTCGCCCGCACGGACGACGACGCCGTCGCGATCGCCGAGGAGATCGGCTTCCCGGTGCTCTGCAAGCCGCTCGACGCCAGCCACGGGCGCGGCATCTCCGGTCGGCTCGACACGCCCGACCAGGTGCGCGCCGCGTTCGCCGCCGCCGCCGAGTACGCGCGCCGCGTCGTCGTCGAGCAGTTCGCCCTCGGGCGCGACCACCGCGTCCTCGTCGTGGACGGCAAGGTCGCCGCCTGCGCCGAGCGCGTGCCGGCCCACGTCGTCGGCGACGGCACGCACACGGTGCGCGAGCTCGTCATCGAGGCCAATCGCGATCCGCGCCGCGGCTCCGGCCATACGAAGGTGCTCACCCGTCTTCCCTGCGACCACGTCACCGAGGAGCACCTCGCCGCGCGCGGGATGACGCTCGAGTCGGTGCCGCCCGCCGGCGAGACGGTGCTGCTCCGCGCGACCGCCAACCTCTCCACCGGCGGCACGTCCATCGACCGCACGGACGAGATGCACCCCGACAACGTGACGGCGTGCGAGATGGCGGCCGGGATCGTCGGCCTCGACATCGCCGGCATCGACGTGCTCACGCCCGACATCTCGGTGCCGTTCCGCGAGAACGGCGCGGTGATCATCGAGGTCAACGCCGCGCCCGGCGTCCGCATGCACACGCACCCCGGCGAGGGGACGCCGCGCAACGTCGGCGCGCCGATCATCGACATGCTCTACCCGCCGGGCTCCGAGGCGACGATCCCCGTCATCGCCATCACCGGCACGAACGGCAAGACGACCACCGCGCGCCTCACCGCGCACCTCTTCCGCCACACCGGGCTCACCGTCGGCTTCACCACCACCGACGGCGTCTACCTGCAGAACCGCCTCGTGATGGAAGGGGACATGACCGGCCCCTTCTCGGCCAACATCATCCTCTCCAACCCGACCGTGGACGTCGCCGTCCTCGAGACGGCGCGCGGCGGCATCCTCCGCGCCGGCCTCGGCTTCGACGAGTGCGACGTCGGCGTCGTCCTCAACGTCACCGCCGACCACCTCGGCCTCGGCGGCATCAACACGCTCGAGCAGCTTGCCGACGTGAAGAGCGTCATCCCGGCGGTCGTCAAGCGCGAGGGCCACGCCGTGCTCAACGCCGACGACCCGCTCGTGCTCGCGATGCGCGAGCGCACCGCCGGCGACCTCGTGCTCATCTCGACCCAGCCCGAGGGCGCCAACGACGCCTTCGAGGACCACCTCGCGCGCAACGGCATCGCCGCGCGCATCGAGACGCTGAGCCCCGGCGGCGAGACGTTCGTCATCCGCCGCGGCCGGCTCCGCATCCCGATCGCCGCCGTGCGCGACGTCCCGCTGATGATCGGCGGCGCGGCCCGCTTCCAGGCGCAGAACGTGCTCGCCGCGATCGTCACCGCGTACGTGCGCGGGATGCGCTACGACGACATCCGCGCCGGCCTGCTGTCGTTCTTCCCGTCGGCATCGCTCACGCCGGGCCGGCTCAACGTCGTCCGCGCCGGCCGCGGGCGCGTCGTGCTCGACTACGCGCACAACGCCGCCGCCGTCGCCGGCCTCATGGACTTCGTGCACCGCATCGAGGCGCGGCGCCGCATCGGCGTCATCACCGCGCCCGGCGATCGCCGCGACGAGGACCTCCGCGCCCTCGGCCGCCTCTGCGCGACGCTCGATCACGTCATCGTGAAGGAGGACGAGAACCGCCGCGGCCGCGACGAGGGCGCCATCGCCCGCATCATCGCCGACGGTCTGCGCGAGGGCGGCCTCGCCGACCACCGCGTCGAGTTCATCTACGACGAGTACCTGGCCATCGACCGCGCCATCGCCATGCTCGAGGAGCACGACGTCGCCATCGCCCTCATCGACGACGTCGCGGGAGTGCTCGCGCACGTGCGGGCGGCCCGGTGAGACATCGGGTCGGGGGTCGCGGGTTGGGGGTCGGGGCACGGCCTCGGGACGTCCCGAGCGGCCCCTCCCCGACCCGCGACCCCCGACCCTCGACCCGCTAGCGCTCATGAGTCTTCCCGATCCCTTCGCGACCATCCTCATGACCACGCTCCACGCGACGCGCGGGGCGAACTACTGGTCGTCGCGGCCGGTGACGCGGATGGACCTGCGCGTCGGCGCGTACGAGGACATCTCGTCGTGTCATGCCGGGCCGGGCTTCACCGATGCCCTCGTCGCCGCGATGCCGGGGCTCGACGAGCATCGCTGCTCGATCGGCGAGCCCGGCGGCTTCATCATGCGGCTGCGGCGCGGGACCTACGCGCCGCACATCATCGAGCACGTCGCGCTCGAGCTGCAGACGATGATGGGACACGACGTCGGCTTCGGCCGCACCCGCGGCGGCGACGAGCCGGGCGAGTACACGCTCGTCTTCGAGCACCTTCACGAAGCGGTCGGACTGCGCGCCGCGGCGCTCGCCCTCGAGACCGTGCAGCGCGCCTTCGCCGGCACGCTCACGTCGGTGGAGCACGCAGTCGCGGAGCTCGCGGTGATCGCCCGCGAGCCCCACGTGCATCCGCCGCGGCAGCGCGTGCTCTGTGGCATCACCGGCGGCAGCGGCCGCAGCGAGACGCGCGACGAGATCGCCCGCCGCGGCTGCTGCGTCACCGCCGACGGCGGCGCCGAGCTGATCGTGGACGTCGCGCCGTCGTACCTGCTCCAGCAGGGGCTCCCCTACTCGCGCTCCGATCTCGCGATCGTCCTCGACGTCGATCTCACCGACGTCCCCGAGCGCTACCGCGACCCGGAGCGCGCGCAGCGGCTGGTCTCGGTGCTCGCCGACGCCGCCGGCCCGTCGCGCGGCGTCATGATCGTCCCGGCGAAGGAGTGGGAGGTGCAGGACATGGCGCGCGACGCCGGCTGCCGCGTCGCCGTCTTCGCCACCGACGCCGACGTCACCGCGCGCGACAAGAAGGTCGCCCGCGCCGCCGCGTGGGTCGAGCACGACCGCATCGTCCTCGAGCATCTCGACGAGCTCTCGGACGGCGGCCCGCTGCGCGCCGACGCGCCGCTGGCGCCGCAGGTCGCGGCCGCGCTCGCGACGTTCACGATGGACGAGCTCGGGCTGCGGGCGGCGGCAGCCCCCGCCACGCGCGACGACGGCGCGGCCGGCAGGGCCGCGGAGGCGAGCGGTGTCTGACGGCGCCGGCGCGCGTCAGCAGCAGCGGGCACCGGCGGCGAAGCTCGACCGGCACGCGCCGACCTCCGAGGCGCGCGGCACGCTCGTCCTCATCGGCGGCGGCGCGACGCCGCGCGGCGAGGCGATCGGCAGCTTCCTCGACCTCGCCGACGGACGCGCCGGCGGCGCGATCGTCGGCCTCACCTCCGCCTCCGGCGATCCCGCCGGCTCGGCGCGCGCCTGGAAGCGCGACTTCGACTCGGCCGGCGCGGCGCACGTCGAGATCCCCGTCGTCGAGCGCCGCGCGCAGGCGTGCGACGAGGCACTCGCCCGCCGCGTCCGCGAGGCGCGCGGCATCTTCCTCGGCGGCGGCGACCAGGTCAAGCTCGTCGCGACGCTGAGCGGCACCCCGGTCGGCGAGGCGATCCGCGAAGCGTACTTCGCCGGCGCCACCGTCTGCGGCACCTCCGCCGGCGCCGCCGCGCTCACCAAGACGACGCTCGCCAACGGCGAGGTGGACGAGACGACGGGGCAGCTCGTCGAGATGTACATCGGGCCGGGCCTCGGCCTGCTCGGCTTCCACACGATGATCGACACCCACTTCGCCGAGCGCCGCCGGCTGCACCGCCTCTTCGTCGCCATCGCCGGCTACCCCGAGATGATGGGCCTCGGCATCGACGAGGACACCGCGCTCGTCGTCCGCGGCCACCTCGGCACCGTCGTCGGCAAGGGCGGCGTGATCTTCGTGGACGGCCGCGACGTGCACTACGACACCGCGCCCGGCCCCGGCGGCGCCGGCGCCGGCCAGCCGCCGCTCACGCTCAGCTATCTCCGCGTCGGGATCGTGGGCGCGGG
>DATMHT010000181.1:0-9425 GCA_035554795.1 Gemmatimonadaceae bacterium
CAAGGCCATGCGCGAGAGCAAGCAGGGGTTCAACCCGGTGTTCATGATGTTCGACTCGGGCTCGCGTGGCTCGCGCGACCAGATCCGTCAGCTCGCCGGCATGCGCGGACTGATGGCGAAGCCGCAGAAGAAGCTCACCGGCGGCATCGGCGAGATCATCGAGAGCCCGATCAAGTCGAACTTCCGCGAGGGGCTCTCGCCGCTCGAGTACTTCACGTCCACCCACGGCGCCCGCAAGGGTCTCGCCGACACGGCGCTCAAGACGGCCGACGCGGGCTACCTGACGCGCCGCCTCGTGGACGTCGCGCAGGACGTGACGGTGACGGAGGAGGACTGCGGCACGATCCTCGGCCTCGAGGTCGGCGCCCTGAAGGAAGGTGAGGACGTCATCGAGCCGCTCGCCGAGCGCATCGTCGGCAACGTGGCCGCCGAGGACGTCGAGGACCCGCACGCCCGCGACGAGAGCGGCCGCCCCGACCTGCTGGTCGAGGCCGGACAGCTCATCGACGAGGACACCGCGCGCCAGATCGAGGAGAGCGGCATCGAGACGGTGAAGATCCGCTCCGTGCTCACCTGCGAGGCCAAGCGCGGCCTCTGCCGGATGTGCTACGGCCGCAACCTGGCGACGATGAACATGGTGGACATCGGCGAGGCGGTAGGCATCATCGCCGCCCAGTCGATCGGCGAGCCGGGCACGCAGCTCACGCTGCGCACGTTCCACATCGGTGGAACGGCCGCCCGTATCGCCGAGCAGACGGCGCGCAAGTCGAAGGTGGCCGGCGTCATCGAGTACGGCGACCGCCTCGTGAGCGTGACCAACCCCGAGGGGCAGAAGATCGTCACCTCGTACGAGGGCGAGATCATCATCCGCACCTCGGGCGACAAGAACGCGGCGATCGGCGCGCGCCTCCAGGTGCCGCTCGGCGCGATCCTGATGGTCGAGGACGGGGACGACGTGCGGAAGGACCAGGTGATCTTCACCTGGGACCCGTACACGAACCCGATCATCGCCGACGTCGAGGGTGTCATCCGGTTCGTGGACCTCGTCGAGGACGAGTCGGTGTCCGAGGAGCTCGACGAGCTCACCGGCCTCCGCCAGCGCGTCGTCATCGAGGACCGCGAGAAGAAGCTGCACCCGCACATCGAGATCTGGGACACCAAGAAGAACAAGCGCGTGCGCGACTTCGTCATCCCGGTGGGCGCCCAGCTCACGGTGGACGACGGCGCGCAGATCTCGGCGGGTACGATCATCGCCAAGGTCAACCGCGAGGCGTACAAGACCCGCGACATCACGGGCGGTCTGCCGCGCGTCGCCGAGCTGTTCGAGGCGCGCCGGCCGAAGGATCCGGCGACGATCTCCGAGATCGACGGCGTCGTGCGGTTCGGCGAGATCAAGCGCGGCAAGCGCGAGATCTACGTCCACCCCACGCAGGCCGGCACGGCGGCGATCGACGACACGCAGGAGCCGCAGCTGTACGAGGTCGCGGCGGGCAAGCACCTGCGCGTGCACGAGGGCGACCGCGTGCGCGCCGGTGATCGCCTCTCCGAGGGCCCGGTCAACCCGCACGACATCCTCCGCATCAAGGGGCCGCGCGCGGTGCAGGAGTACCTGCTGAACGAGGTCCAGGAGGTCTACCGCCTGCAGGGCGTGAAGATCAACGACAAGCACATCGGCGTCATCGTCCGCCAGATGCTCCAGAAGGTCCGGGTCATGGATCCGGGCGAGACGGAGTTCCTCGAGGGCGAGCACGTGGACAAGGCGGTGTTCCGGACGGAGAACGAGCGCGCGAAGGAGGCCCGGGAGACCGCGGCCACGAGCGAGCCGCTCCTGCTCGGCATCACCAAGGCCTCGCTCACGACGCAGTCGTTCATCTCGGCGGCCAGCTTCCAGGAGACGACGCGTGTCCTCACCGACGCGTCCATCCGCGGCGCCCAGGACGACCTGCTCGGCCTGAAGGAGAACATCATCATCGGGCACCTCATCCCCGCCGGCACCGGTATGTACCGGTACCAGGAGGTGGACATCGAGGGCTACGAGGCTCCGCCGGCGCCGCTCCCGGGCGCCGAGGAGGGTCTCGGGGCCGCGGCCTTCGCCGGCTTCGGCGGTGCCGCGCCGGGTGGCGGCGCGTCCGCCGCGATGATCGACGCGCTCCCGACGATGGCCGAGACGCTCGCGGCCAGCGACGACGAGTAGCGGCAGGCGAACACGCACGACGGTACGACACGAGCGGCCCGGAGACCCGCAGCTCCACGGTCTCCGGGCCGCTCGCTTTTCCGCTCCGGCGACGAGGGGCCGTCAAGGTGGCTCCCTTGCTTATCTTCGCCTGGCCGGGTAACTTCCGCGTTCTCTAGCGCCCGAGATGGCGCGTATCTTTAGTCGATCCATCGTACATGCCGACTATCAATCAGCTCGTCCGGCAGAGCCGGCGCGACGTCGCCCGCAAGGAAAAGGCGCCGGCGCTCAAGGCGAACCCGCAGAAGCGTGGCGTGTGCACTCGCGTGTACACGACGACGCCCAAGAAGCCGAACTCCGCGCTGCGCAAGGTCGCGCGCGTCCGTCTGACCAACGGTTTCGAAGTCACGGCCTACATCCCCGGTGAGGGACACAACCTGCAGGAGCACTCGATCGTGCTCATTCGCGGGGGCCGTGTGAAGGATCTTCCCGGCGTTCGCTATCACATCGTGCGTGGCTCGCTGGACGCGTCGGGCGTCAACGGCCGTAACCAGAGCCGCTCGAAGTACGGCACGAAGAAGCCGAAGGCGGGCGCGCCCGCCGCGGGAGGTAAGAAGAAGTGAGCCGCCGCAAGAGTGCAGTGAAGCGTCCGATCCTGCCGGACGCGCGCTACGACAGCCAGACGGTCTCGAAGTTCATCAACGCCCTGATGCTCGCCGGCAAGAAGTCCACGGCCGAGCGCATCTTCTACGGCGCGATGGACCTCGTCGAGTCCCGCACGAGCCAGCCGGGCGTCAACGTCTTCAAGCAGGCGCTGGCGAACCTCAAGCCGGTCGTCGAGGTGAAGAGCCGCCGCGTCGGTGGCGCCACCTACCAGGTGCCGGTCGAGGTCCGTCCGGACCGCCGCACGGCGCTGGCCATGCGCTGGCTGATCAGCTTCTCGCGCGACCGTGGCGAGAAGTCGATGGCTGAGAAGCTGGCCGCCGAGGTGATCTCCGCGTCGAAGGGCGAGGGGAACGCGGTGAAGAAGAAGGAAGACACGCACCGCATGGCCGAGGCGAACAAGGCCTTCGCGCACTACCGCTGGTAGCTGTCGCCGACGACCGCGGGACGAGAGGGGCGGGCCACTTGTTGGCCCGCCCCTTCTTGCTTCCGTGCAGGGCGCGAACGCCGCGCAAGAGGAAGCGCCGTTGAGCAGTGCTCCACGGCGCGTCCCGACGTTCTCCTGCTCGAGCGGTGCCCGACGACGCTCTCGTCTAGGCGGCCCCGCTCCTCCGGCGACGCACGACGAGGCCACCGAACCCGACGAGACCGGTGCCGAAGAGCAGCATCGTCGCCGGTTCGGGTACGACCGACGGCGTCGGGCCGCAGCTCGCGGGGTTGGCCGTGAAGACGTCGTTCGCGCCGTTGATCACGAGCTTCGTGGAGCCCTCGCACCCCGCCGGCGCGCCGCCCTGTTCCATGATGGCGAACTGCAGGTTCGAGGTGTTCAACGACGTGCCGCTGAAGGTGAAGGTGTAGGTGACGGACTGTCCGGGCAGCAACCCGTTCGGCGCCACCGGCGGCACTGCCTGGAAGCCGATGACGTCGCTGGCGATGCCGGCGCCGGCGAGTCCCTGTGGATTCGCCGAGAACGTGAAGTGCGCGTTCGTGGACGTCGGCGTCCCGACGAGCGTCGCGCCGCCCAGGCTACCCACGCCGATCCGCGTGAACGTGCTGCCGCTGCCCGCGGCGTTGGCGTTGGTGACCGTGAGCGTCAGGACGGTGTTGCCGCCGACGGTGCTCGTGGACGCGGTCACGAACGCGCACGTCGCGAACGTGTTGCCACCGCAGAACTGAGAGTCCACGAACGTCGCCGCGTGTGCCACCGACGCTGCGGTGAGGCTGAGCGCGGCGGCACAGCCTAGTAATCGGGACAATCGCTTCATTCTGTCCCCCCTCCCAGGGTAAGCGGTTAGCCGAACGTGCGTGCGCGTCCTGCCGCACGCACCCCGCGCCAGCCGACCGTCGCGAGGACGGTCGGGTAAAGCACCCCCTGGACGATCGCCTTCACGATCGCCCGATCCAGTCCCGTCCTCAGCACCGGGTCCGTCACGGTTCTGAGCGCGATGGGGATGTCGAGCAGGAAGATCACGAACGCCGCCACAAGGCAGGCCGCGAGGATCCCGCAGAGCACGGCCGCGGCGCGCATGGCCCAGGTGACTCGTCGCTGCACCGCCGACGCCATCACCATGGCGAGCCCGAGGACGCTGATGGGCAGGCTGTCGAGCGTCCGGGTGATCGTGCCGAACTCCCACTCGGCGCTCCCGAAGCGCGGCGGGTACCAGCCCAGGCCGAGGTCAAGCAGCCCGATGACGAGGAAGACCAGCCCCACCCAGCCGAGCAACCTCCAGCCGAGGTCGGTCGGCGGAAGAACGGGCTGACCAGCCCGGGACTCCACGCTGCCTCCGCTCACGATGACACGTTGCGGAACCGCTGCTGACATGGCGCTGCTCGCTGCGGGCACCCGTGCGACCAGTCGCCGAGCCGGGCGCGATGACGGCGGCTCGGCGGCTCGCCTCGTCGAACAAGCACCATGCGTGCCGATCGCGGGTTGGCGGCGCGTCTCGTCCAGACGATTGCGCGCGTGGCGGTTGGGCGACCGCGTGCGCCGAGCGGGGCGCCGGATGTGTCGCGCGGGCGCGTCAGACGGTGAAGCGGGCGCCACAGAACGCCATGGACGAGCTCGCGGAAACGCGGGACGACGTCGGTGCTCCCGAGGAACGGGCGTACCGCGGCCGCGGCCGCGCCGGGCGGGATGCGTGGGGCACCAACGATTGGCGATCGGGGTCGGCGCCACAAAGCAGACGCGCCGCGGAGCAGAGCTCCGCGGCGCATCCTTCGATCCGGCCGGTATGCTACCGGCAGCGTGCCCCGACGACGGTAGTGCCTAGGCAACGCTCTTCCGACGGCGCACGACGAGACCGCCGAGCCCGACGAGCCCCGTACCGAGGAGCGCCATCGACGCCGGCTCCGGCGTGACGGTGGTCGGCGGGGTGCAGGTGGCCGTGTTCGTCGTATACGTCTCGTTCGAGCCGGTGATCACGAGCTTGGTGGAGGCGTCGCAACCGACCGGCGCCCCGCCCTGATCGTGAATGGCGAACTGCAGGTCCGACGTGTCCAGCGACGTGCCGCTGAAGGTGAAGGTGAACGTGACCGACTGGCCGGGGAGCAGCCCGTTGGTCACGACCGGCGCGACGGAGTTGAAGCCGATGACGTCGCTCGCGATGCCGGAGCCGATGAGCCCATTCGGGCCCGTCGAGAACGTGAAGTTCCCGCTCGACGACGTCGGCGTGCCGACGAGCGTCGCGCCGCCGAGGTTGCCGACGCCGATCGCGGTGAAGCTGCTGCCGCTCGGGTTGGTCGCCGGGTTCGTCACCGTGAGCGTCAGGACGGTGTTGCCACCGGCCGTGCTCGTCGAGGCGGTGATGAAGGCGCACGTCGAGAACGTGTTGCCGCCGCAGAACTGCGTGTTGTTGATGAACGTCGCCGCGTGGGCCACCGACGATGCGGTGAGGCTGAGCGCGGCGGCACAGCCTAGAGCTCGAAACAGCTTTCTCATTTCTATCCCCCTCCAAGGGAACAGCGGGTTGTCCTACGCTCGTGCACGCCGCGTCGCACGCACGCCCTGCAGTCCGATCGCCACGAGGACGGTCGGGTACAGCACTCCCTGAGCGACGGCCTTCACGATCGCCCGATGCAATCCGGCCCTCACTTCCGGCTGGGTCGTCGCCTTGAGCGCGACCGGGATGTCGAGCAGGAAGACCACGAGGCCGGCCACGAGCGCCAGCGCCAGCAGCCAGCAGAGCACCGACACCGCCCGGGCCGCCCACGAGACACGCCGCTCGACGGCCGATGCCAGCGCCATCGCGAGCCCGAGCACGGTTATGGGCAGGCTGTCGAGCGTGTGCGCGACGGTCCCGAACTCCCACTCCGGATTTCCGAAGTGGGCGGGGAACCATCCCAGACCCAGGTCGAGCAGCCCGATGACCAGAAAGACGAGCCCCACCCAGCCGAGGAGCGACCAGCCAGGATGGGCGGGGGGGAGCACGAGCCTGGCGCCCTGTGGATCGGCGTTGGCTCCTCCAATGACGACGCGCTGCGCGACGGACATGATCTTCCTCGGGGACGTGGGCTTCGGGAGGGCAGGTAAGCGGCGTCAGCAGTATGCATGCCCTGTGAGCACCGTCCAATCACCGACCGCAAGCGGCGAAAGCGGAAGAGCTTAGGTCCCACCGCCCGCGACGCACGCGTTCGACGTGTAGCGCGAGAGCGGCAGAGGCCGGTGTCTGTGCTACAGATCACGGTGGGCGCGACGGCCCGACCGGCTCGCGGCCGACGGGCAGGGCGGAGGAGCGGGCGGGTGTCAGCCGCTTCGGGTCGCGGCCGTGGCGCGCAATGCACGGGGCGCCATTGACATAGGCCAACCCCCGGGTACATTTCGCAGGCTGCGGGATTTACACCCGGGTTGGACCGACCGTGGTGACGCTCCCGCGACGGGATGGCAAGGCGGTGAACGTTGCCGCCCATGCCGGCGAGCTGCGCGCCGGCAACCTTATGGGCCCGCGACTGGCGCGGGGGTGCTCGGACAGGCCGACGGACTGGCGTCTCGATGACGCTCGCTCGCTCCCGATAAGCGACGCAGGACAACTAGACGTCGTCGAGTTGCCTCACGGGGCGGCCGGCGGCGCGCCATGGGTCCCCACTCGTGCAGGTCGCGGGTGCACCCGGCGACGGCGGATGGATACCGGTCCCTGCGCGCGAGCTGCTCTCTTGCGCTCGCGCGAAAGAAGGGGCGCCTGGTCCAGCCGCGTTTTTGCTGACGGACGACGCACTCCCGCGCGGGTTACCGCGCGCGACGACATACGCTGACGAGTCGACTGACATGCCACGGACAACACCGCTCGAGCACTACCGGAACATCGGCATCATGGCCCACATCGATGCCGGGAAGACGACGACGACCGAGCGCATCCTTTATTACACGGGCAAGAGCCACAAGATCGGCGAGGTGCACGACGGCGCCGCGACGATGGACTGGATGGAGCAGGAGCAGGAGCGCGGCATCACGATCACGTCGGCCGCGACGACGTGCTTCTGGACGCGCGACGGCATCGAGCATCGCATCAACATCATCGACACGCCGGGCCACGTGGACTTCACCGTCGAGGTGGAGCGCTCGCTCCGCGTGCTCGACGGCGCCGTGACGCTGCTCGACTCGGTGGCGGGCGTCGAGCCGCAGACGGAGACGGTGTGGCGTCAGGCGGACCGCTACGGCGTGCCCCGTCTCATCTTCGCGAACAAGATGGATCGCGTCGGCGCGAACTTCGACCGTTGCCTGCAGATGATCCGCGACCGTCTGACGAAGAACGCGTACCCGCTGCAGCTGCCGGTCGGCTCGGGCGAGCTGTTCACGGGGCACATCGACGTGCTCGCGCGCAAGCAGTACATCTTCGACGAGGCGACGCTCGGCAAGACGTTCACGGTCGTGGACGTGCCGGCCGAGTACAAGGACGCCGTCGAGTCGGCGCGCCACGAGGTGCTCGAGGCCGCGGTCTCGACCGACGAGGCGCTGCTCGAGAAGTACCTCGGCGGCGAGGAGCTGACCGACGCCGAGATCCGCCATGCGATCCGCGGCGCAACGGTCAGCGGCCAGATCGTCCCCGTGCTCTGCGGCGCCTCGTTCAAGAACAAGGGCGTCCAGGCGCTGCTCGACGCGATCATCGACTACCTCCCGTCGCCGAAGGACGTGCCCGCGATCCAGGGGCACCTCCCGCATCACGACGAGACGTTCGAGACGCGCGAAGTGGACGACAAGGCGCCGTTCTCCGCGCTCGCGTTCAAGATCGCGACCGACCCGTTCGTCGGTAAGCTGACGTTCTTCCGCGTCTACTCGGGCATGTTGAGCTCGGGCTCCTACGTCTACAACTCGACGAAGGACAAGCGCGAGCGCGTCGGCCGCCTGCTGCAGATGCACGCGAACAAGCGCGAGGAGATCGAGGAAGTGCGCGCCGGCGACATCGCCGCCGCGATCGGCCTCAAGGACACGCGCACGGGCGACACGCTCTGCGACGACGCCAAGCCGATCATCCTCGAGGCGATGAAGTTCCCGGCCCCCGTCATCGACGTCGCGATCGAGCCGAAGACGAAGGCGGACCAGGACAAGCTCGCGATCGCGCTGCAGAAGCTCGCCGAGGAGGATCCGACGTTCCGCGTCCACTCGGACCCCGAGACGTCGCAGACGATCATCTCGGGCATGGGCGAGCTGCACCTCGAGATCATCGTCGACCGCATGATGCGCGAGTTCAAGGTGGACGCGAACGTCGGCCGCCCGCAGGTGGCCTACCGCGAGACCATCAAGAAGCGCGTCGAGAAGGTCGAGGGGAAGTTCATCCGCCAGTCGGGCGGCAAGGGCCAGTACGGCCACTGCGTGATCAACATGGAGCCGTCGGAGGCGGGGCAGGGCTTCGTCTTCGAGGACAAGATCGTCGGCGGCGTGATCCCGCGTGAGTACATCGGCCCCATCGAGCAGGGGATCAAGGAGGCGCTGGAGAACGGCGTCCTCGCCGGCTACCCGATGGTGGACGTCAAGGTCGAGCTGATCTACGGCAGCTACCACGACGTCGACTCGTCGGAAATGGCGTTCAAGATCGCCGGCTCGATGGCGTACAAGGAGGCCGCGAAGCGGGCGAACCCGGTCATCCTCGAGCCGATGATGAACGTCGAGGTGGTCTGCCCCGACGCGTACATGGGCGACATCCTCGGCGACCTGTCGTCGCGCCGCGGCAAGATCGGCGGCATGACGCAGCGCGGCGAGGCCCAGGTCATCGCCGCGAGCGTGCCGCTCTCGGAGATGTTCGGCTACTCCACCAAGCTCCGCTCGCAGTCGCAGGGGCGCGCGGTCTACTCGATGGAGTTCAGCCACTACGAGGAAGTGCCGAAGTCGAAGGCGGAAGAGATCATCAACAAGGTGAAGGCGTGAGAGCACGCGTAGCGCGTGGCGCGCAGGTCAGCGCCGCTCGCTACGCGCTACGCGTTTCTTGAAATCTTTCACTACCTCAGGATAGAGAATCATGGGTAAAGCAAAGTTCGAGCGGACGAAGCCGCACGTGAACGTGGGGACGATCGGGCACGTGGACCACGGGAAGACGACGCTGACGGCGGCGATCACGACGATCCAGGCGGCGAAGGGGCTGGCGAACAAGGTGGCGTT
>DATMHT010000182.1:0-2587 GCA_035554795.1 Gemmatimonadaceae bacterium
GCTCAAGCTCGAGATCACGGAGAGCTTCGCCGTGGACGACGCCGACGGCACGCGCGGGATGCTCGAGGAGCTGCGCCGGCTCGGCGTGCGGATCTACCTCGACGACTTCGGCACCGGCTACTCGTCGCTCGGCTACCTCCATCGCCTGCCGCTCGACGCGATCAAGATCGACCGCAGCTTCGTCATGCGCATGGACGACGGGCCGACGCACATGCAGCTCGTGCGCACGGTGCGCGAGCTCGCCCGCAACATCGGCGTCGCGGCCGTCGCCGAGGGCGTGGAGACCGAGGCCCAGCTCACCACCCTCCGCGCCCTCGGCTGCGAGTCCGCCCAGGGCTACCTCTTCTCGAAGCCCGCACCGGCGCATGAGATCGAGCAGTTGCTGGTGCGGGATCCGAGATGGTGATCGGCACTCGGGGCTCGGGGCTCGCGCGCGGTTTGAAGGTGTCTGGTTGCGAACGGCGGTGGGGAGGGGCCTCCCGAGGCACGCGACCCCCGAGCCCCGAGTCCCGCTACCCGACTGTCACCACCCCCGTCCCCGCGTCGTAGCTCGTCGCGTAGGCGTGCATGCTCGAGGTGCGCTGGCCGCCGATCCAGGTGCCGTTGGCGTCGAAGCGGGCGCCGTGGCCCGGGCAGGTGAAGCCGCCGCCGCCGCTGTTGACGACGATCGTCGCGCCCTGGTGCGGGCAGACGAGCGACAGCGCCTCGAACGTGGACGCGCCGGTGCGGACGATCGCGACCGGGCTGCCGCTCATCGAGACGACGGCGACGCCGCCGACGTTCGCCAGCGCCGAGTAGTCGCTCACCCGGACGCTCCCCGACACGTTGCTCGGCGCGGTCGGCGAGTCGCCGCCCATGCCGCAGGCGGCGAGGGCGACCGCCGCTGCGGCGAGCATCGACCGCGTGAGGAACGTGCGCCGGCCGACGCCGGTCGCGCCGTCGGTCACGAAGACGCCGTCGCCGGCGGCCGTGGCCAGCGGACAGGCGGCGGCGCAGTCGCCAGCGGTCGCGCTCCCACCATCGTGCGTGTGCTCTTCCCTGTGCATCGAAGTCTCCTCGGCTGGTTCGCGTTAGGCGAGGCGCACCACCGCGGCGGACCAGCCCGCCGGGTCGGCATCCTGCTTGTGCAAGGCGTCCAGGTCCACGACGACGTCGGCGCCGTCGCGCTGGACGGAGAAGCGATCCATCGCGCGCGTCGCGCGCCCCTCGATGAACGAGCCGTCGGGCTGGTACTTCGAGTGGTGCTTCGGGCACTGGAAGCGCGCGTCGCTCTCGACCCAGCGGAGCGCGGTGTTCTGGTGCGGGCAGGAGAGCGCGAACGCGTACACGGCACCCTGCCAGCGCACGAGGATGACCTCGGCGTCGCGGTCGATCTGCACACCGTCGGCGGCCGGGATCGGGTAGCGCTTGGTGTCGCCGCCCGCGCCGCCGCCGGTCGCGGTGATGAAGCGCACCGGCATGGCCGCGGCGGCGCTGCGTGTCAGGCCGAGCGTCAGCAGTGCGCCCGCCGCCGCGGCGGCGATCGAGTCGCGGAGGAAGCTGCGGCGCCCGAGGGCCGGGTGCTGCGGCTCGAGGTCGGCCGGGCAGGCCCCGCACCCGGCGCAGGGATCGCTGGTGGCCGCGTCGTCGGCGGGCGCGGAGCGCGGCGCGTCGTCGCGCCGCGGCAGGAAGGAGCGAAGAGACATGATCTGCTGCGGTGAGAGGAGGTCGTGCGCGGAGATCGTCAGGCGGCGCCGACGAGCGTCGCGCCGGCGAGCGTCGTCGCGGCCCAGAGCGCGATGCTGAGCCAGGTGCTGGCGCGCAGCCGGCGCCAGAGCGAGGGCGGCGCGAGCTCGGCGTCGAGCGCCTGGCGGAGCTTCGTCTCGGTGCGCTGGAGCACCCAGCCGTTGACGACGAGCAGCGCGACGAGCGCGAGCTTGCCCCAGAAGATCGGCGACGACACGAACGTCTCGACGTCGGCCGCCGCGAGCAGCACGCCGCTCGCGAAGAGGATGGCGAGCGCGATCAGCACCGGACCGTGGACGTCGCGCAGCGCCGCGAGCTGCCGGCGGCGGTCGCCGGGCGAGCCGCGCAGCGCGAGCAGCGTCGCGCGGTCGGCGGCGATGGCGAGGCCGCCGCTGAACAGCAGCGCGATGAGGTGGACGCTCGTCACGGCGGTCGAGACGACCTTCGAGTCGCTGTACGTGGACTGCCAGGGCGAGAGGACGTGCGCGAGAGTGTGGACGACGGTCATGGCTACGGGGTGGGTGAGTCAGTCCTTCCAGAACCACATCATGCCGGTGCCGACGATGCTGATTCCCATCGAGGCGAGCGCGGCGTTCTTGTGTCGGTGTGCGGCGTCGAGCTCCTCGTGCGCGTCGCCGGCGATGGCGCCGGTGTAGGCGAAGCCGGCCTCCGACGCGAGCATGAGCGCCGTGTGGACGATGCGCCGCGTGCGGCCGTTCTCGTCGTGGCGCGAATCCCAGAGGTTCCACGCGCCGGTGATCGTGTTGACGCCGAAGAGCGCGGCGGTGCCGACTGCTACCCCGATGTGGGTCGGACGAACCCACGCCGGCCGCGGCGACGTGCTGAGGAGCCGCTGGCCGAG
>DATMHT010000183.1:0-3555 GCA_035554795.1 Gemmatimonadaceae bacterium
ATCGCGACCACCGGCGGCAGCAGCCGCGCGCAGGCGGTGCCATGCGGAACGGGGAACATCCCGCCGAGCGGCGCGGCGAAGCCGTGGACGGCGCCGAGCTTCGCGTTGGCGAGCGCGAGCCCGCCGCAGAGGCTCGCCACCGCCATGTCGCGCCGCGCCTCCACGTCGCTCCCGTTCCGGTACGCGCGGCGCAGCGCGCCCGCCGCGCGGCCCATCCCCTCGCGCGCCACGGCGTCGCTCAGCGGGTTCGCCTGCGGCGTCACGAACGGCTCGATGCACTGCGCGAGCGCGTCGAGCCCGGTGCGCGCGGTGACGTCGGGCGGCAGCGTGTAGGTGAGCTCGGGGTCCACGAGCGCGACGGCCGGCAGCATCAGCGGGCTGCGCAGGCTCACCTTCACCCGCTCCTCCTCGACCATCAGCACCGCGTTGCGGCTCACCTCGGCGCCGGTGCCGGCGGTGGTCGGGATCGCGATCATCGGCGCCGCGCGCTCGGTGAGCGGCCGCCCGCGCCCGACCACCTCGAGATAGTCGCGCAGCTCGCCGGGGTTGGTGAGGAGCGCCGCGATCGCCTTCGCCGCGTCGATGACGCTGCCGCCGCCGAGCGCGACGACGACGTCGCACCGCGCGCCCCGCGCCAGCGCGACTCCCTGCTCCACGAGCGCGGTGGTCGGCTCCCCGGCGACGCGCAGCTCCGTCGTCGCGAGCCCGCTCGCGCGCAGCAGCTCGACGAGCGGCGCGGCGCGGGTACCGCTCGCGCCCTCGACGACGAGCGCGCGCGATCCCATGGCCGCCGCGATCGCGTCCACTTCGCGGAGCCGTCCCTCGCCGAAGACGATCCGCGCCGGCGCCGCGAACTCGAAGTTCACCGCGGCTGCGCCTCGGGCCGCGCCGGTGGCATCTCCCAGCGCGCGGGCTCCGGGAAGAGCGCGCGGTACTTCACGCTCCGCCGCGGCTCGGCCATCATCGGCTCGACGGCGTCGCGCCACACCGCGTAGTGTGCCGTCGCCTTGTGCCGCGCCGGGTCGTCGCTCGTACGATAGATCTCGACGAGGACGAACCGCGTCGGATCGTCCTCCTGCTGCACGACGTCGAAGCGGACGACGCCGGGCTCCTGGGCGCTGTTGCGCGCGTTCTCGCCCGTCGCGGCGATGAACGCGTCCACGGTGTCGGGCTTCACGTGGACGAAGACGTGGACGATGAGCACGGGGACCTCGGGGAAAGAGCGGCTCTCGGCGGTCGGCTCTCGGCTGCTACCCTCGCCAGCTATCGGACAGGATGAACGGGATGAGCCATCTCCTGTTCATCCTGTTCATCCTGTCCAAGAGGAGGAGAGCCGCCGTTCGAACTTACCCCCCGCGAGGTGCGCCGCCAACCGGCTCCGCGTGCCTAACGACGGCGGGAGCGCCGAGGTGCGCGTCGGGGAGCGGCCCATTGACCGGCGCCGATCTCCGCCGCAACGTCCGGGTCCGATCACCGGAGCATCCCATGGCGGGCACGGCGCGCGCATGACGACCGGCGGCGACCCGCGCGCGGCGGCGCGCGCGATCGTCGAGGTGTTCGACGACTACCAGGCGGGGCTGCGGGACACCGCGCGCCGCGCCGCGCGCCACTTCGCCGAGCGCGACTGGGTCGCCGCCCGCGCCGACTCCACGCACCGGCTCACGCTCTACGGCGCCCGCGTCGACGAGGCGATCGCGCGCGCCGACGCGCTGCTCGGCGGCCGCGCCGACCGCGACGGGTGGGCGGCGACGCGCGAGGCGTTCGCCGCCGAGGTCGCGGGGCGCGACGACTGCGAGATCGCGGAGACCTTCTACTCGTCGGCGTCGCGGCTGCGCTTCACGACGATCGGGGTGGACCACGCGATCGAGTTCCAGCGTCCGTGGTCGCCGCTCCCCGACGCCGCCGGCGACGACGCGCCGACGCGCTGGTGCGCCGCGTCGGACGACGGCGGCGCCGAGGCCGTGGCGGCGGCGCTGCTCGCGCTCGGGCCGGCGCCGCTCGCCGACGAGCCCCGCGACCGCGCGCGCGTCGCCCGCGCGCTCGCCGCCGCCGCGCGCGACGCGTGGGGCGATCCGCGACTCGACGGCGCCGAGGTCCTCGACAGCGTCTTCTACCGCAACCGCGAGGCGTACGTCGTCGGTCGGCTGCGACGCGGCGAGCGCGCGATGCCGCTCGTGCTCGCGTTCCGCTCGAATCCGGACGGGATCGCCGCCGACGCCGTGCTCACCACCGCCGACGAGGCGTCCATCGTCTTCGGCTTCGCGTGGTCGTACCTGCACGCCGACCTCGCGCGCCCGCGAGCCACGGTCGCCTTTCTCCAGCGCATCATGCCGCTCAAGCGCGTGGACGAGCTCTACACCGCGATCGGCTACAACAAGCACGGCAAGACGGAGCTCTACCGCGCGCTGATGCACGCGCTGTCGCGGCCGGCCGCGCACTTCGAGGAGGCGGAGGGGACGAAGGGACTGGTGATGGCCGTGTTCACGCTGCCGTCGCTCAACGTCGTGCTCAAGGTCATCAAGGACCGCATCGCGCCGCCCAAGAGCACCAACCGGCTCGAGGTCGAGCGGCAGTATCGCCGCGTCTTCCTCAACGACCGCGTTGGGCGGCTGGCGGACGCGCAGCTCTTCAAGGGCCTCGCCTTCCCGATGAGCTGCTTCTCCGACGACCTGCTCGCCGAGCTCGCGTTCGTCGCGCCGTCGGTGGTGCGGCTCGAGGGCGACACGGTCGTGCTGAACCACCTCTACACCGAGCGCCGCGTCCGCCCGCTCAACCTCTACCTGCGCGAGGCGAGCGACGCCGAGGCGGTGGCGGCGATCCTCGACTACGGCGAGGCGATCCGCGACCTGGCGGCGTCGAACATCTTCCCCGGCGACCTGCTGCTCAAGAACTTCGGCGTCAGCCGCCACGGCCGCGTCGTCTTCTACGACTACGACGAGCTGGCGACGCTGGCCGACTGCCACTTCCGCCACCTTCCCGCGCCGCGGTCGCTGGAGGACGAGCTCGCGGCCGAGCCCTGGTTCTCGGTCGCCGAGAACGACGTCTTTCCCGAGGAGTTCATCCACTTCACCGTGCCCGGCGGCCGCCTGCGCGACGCCTTCCTCGCCGCCCACGCCGACCTGCTCGACCCCGACTGGTGGTGCGCGATGCAGGAGCGGGCGCGGACGGGCGAGGTGCCGGACACGTATCCGTACGCGGCGGCGCGGAGGCTGGGACGGGTGGCGGGTGGCGGGTAGCGGGTAGCGGGTAGCGGGTGGCGGGTGGCGGGTGGCGGGTGGCGGGTGGCGGGTGGCGGGTGGCGGAATGACGCGACGGGCCGGCACTCTCGCGCAGAGAGGCCGGCCCGTCGCATTTGCTGTCCGCGCTACGCGCTACCCGCTACCCGCTACCCCGCCCTTACGCTTCCTTCTTCTGCCGCTTCGGGCTGATCTCGAGCAGCGGCGGCGAGCCGCTGGTGACGGTGCTCTCGATGATCTTGACCTCGGTCACGTCCTCGCGGCCGGGGAGGTCGAACATCACCTCGGTGAGGATCTCCTCGAGGATCGCGCGCAGGCC
>DATMHT010000184.1:0-2353 GCA_035554795.1 Gemmatimonadaceae bacterium
GGCCACCTCGCGCGCGGCGATCTCGTACGCGGTCAGCGCCGGGCCACCGTCGCGCAGATCGAGCCGCTCGACGAGCACGTCCACCGTGCCGCCGCAGGTGAGCCCCATCTCCCACGCGTCCTCGTCGCCGAGCGCCATCGAGACGAGCCGTGCGCCGCCGTCGCGCAGCACCGACTCCGCCTCGGCGACGACGCGCGCGTCCACGCAGCCGCCGATCGTGACGCTGCCGAGGATGTGGCCGCCGTCGCCGACCCACATCTTCGCGCCTTCCTTCTTGGGCGTCGTGCCGCGCGTCGCGACGAGCGTCGCCATCGCGACACGCCGCTCCCGCTGCTCGGCGCGGAGCGCGTTCAGGTGGGTGAGGGTTTCGTCCATGGCGGTAAGATGAAGTTGCGACTCTCGGTGCTCGGCATTTTCGCCGCGGATACAACCTGTCGAGAAGACGCCGCGGATCAACGCAGATGAACGCGGGTTTCTTCCTTGGCTCGTCAGCAGCGGCGTAGTGGGATCTGCGGAGATCTGCGTTGATCTGCGACGAATCTCCAGATGAGTGCACTATCCGCGTTCATCCGCGCAAATCCTCGGCGTCGCCGTTCGCAGACGGTCACAGACTGAGATGCGTCGCCAGCTTCTCCAGGCTCGCGAGGTCGTGCGCGGGCGCGAAGACGTCCACGTACGGGAGGGCGGCCTGCATGCCGCGCGTGAGCGGGCGGTACGTCGGGCTGCCGAGGAGCGGGTTGAGCCAGACGACCCGGCCGGCGCGGCGGGCGATCGCGCGCAGCGCGCCGGCCAGCACGTCCGGGTCGCCCGTGTCCCACCCGTCACTGAGGACGATAACCACCGTGCGCCGGTCGAGCAGGCGGGACCAGCGAGAGCGGAACGCCTCGAGGCTGCCGCCGATCCGCGTCCCGCCCGACCAGCCGGCGGCGCTCGACAGCCGCGCGAGCGCGTCGAGCGCCTCGCGGTAGCTGTCGCGCCGCAGCGAGTCGGTGATGCGGGCGAGGCGCGTGCTGAACGCGAACGTCTCGACGCGGGCGAAGGCGTGCTGGAGCGCGAACAGGAACTGGAGGAGGAAGCGGCTGTAGAGGTCCATCGAACCGGAGACGTCGCAGAGCACGACGAGCTTCGTACGCCGCGGCTTGCGCTCGCGACGCGTGAGCTCGACGGGCTCACCGCCGGTGCGGAGCGACCGCCGCACGAGGCGGCGGAGATCCACTCGCGCCCCGCGCGGCGCCGAGCGCCAGCGCCGGCCGGGCCGCGCCCGCAGCCGCCGCGCGATGCGCGCCGCCGCCTGCTCGACCGCGTCCAGCTCGTCGGCCGCGTAGGCGGCGAAGTCCTTCGCGCCGGCCGCGTCGTGTGGGCTCGGCGCGGCGAGCGGCACGGTGCCGTCGTCGTCCGCCGCCGCCGCGGAGGCGGCCCAGCGGGTGAGGAAGGTGGCCGCCGGCGCGGCGCGCGGCGACGCGGCGTCCGTGGCCCCGCGGGCGTTCGGCGCGCGCGCCCCGCGCTTCCGATCTTCGTTAGGCGCCGAGCCGACGCGCGGCGCGCCCCACCAGGCGTCGAACAGCTCGTCGAAGGTCGCGAGCTCCTCATGCCGCGACACGAGCAGCGCGCGCAGCGCGAGGTGGACGTCGGCGCGGTCGCCGAGGTCCACGGCGTCGAGCGCGCGCACCGCGTCGATCGCGGCCCCGGTGGACGCCGGGACGCCGCGCTCCCGGAGCGCCCGGCAGAAGCGCGTCGTGAATCCGACGAGCCCCTCCCCGCTTCCGGTGATCGTCTCGGCAGTCATCCCGGCGCCTCCCCCTCGGCGACGAGGGCGCGCTCGCCGCGCGCCGCGAGCTCGAGGCCGACCTGACGGATGTCCGACTCGTCCTTGAGGAAGCAGCCGAGCGTGTCGGCGGTGACCGCGTCGTCGAGCGCGTGGACGCCGAGCGCGACGAGCGCGCGCGCCCAGTCGAGCGTCTCGGCGACGCCGGGCGTCTTCACGAGGGGCTGCCGCCGCACGCCCTGCACGAACGCGGTCAGCTCGTGCGCGAGGCGCTCGTCGATGCCGGGCACCTTCGTCCGGACGATGCTCAGCTCCTTGGCGAGCGACGGGTAGTCCACCCAGAGATAGAGGCAGCGGCGGCGCAGCGCTTCGGAGAGCTCGCGCGTCCGGTTCGACGTGAGGACGACGTGCGGGACGTGCGTCGCGCGCACGGTGCCGATCTCGGGAATCGTCACCTGGAAGTCGGAGAGCACCTCGAGCAGGAACGCCTCGAACTCCTCGTCGCTGCGGTCCACCTCGTCCACGAGCAGCACCGGCGACCGCTCTTCGGCGCGGATGGCGCGGAGCAGCGGCCGCTCGAGCAGGAAC
>DATMHT010000185.1:0-2425 GCA_035554795.1 Gemmatimonadaceae bacterium
GACGCCGATCGCGGCGATCGCCGTGCAGGGCGTGTGGGCGATCGCGCTCATCTTCTCGGGCAGCTACGGCCAGCTGCTCGACTACGTCGTGTTCGCCGACTGGATCTTCTTCGGCGCGACCGCGGCGACGCTGTTCGCCTACCGCCGGCGCGAGGCGCGCGCCGCGGCCGGTGACCCCACCGCTCCGGCCACGACGACGGGCGCGCGCACGCCCTTCTACCCATGGAGCGTGCTCCTCTTCATCGCCGCCGCGGTGTACGTCGTCGCCGGCTCGATCGCATCGAACCCCGCCAACGCCGTACGCGGGGCGTTGCTGATCGGCGCCGGAGTGCCCGTGTACTGGTGGTGGGCGAGGAGCGGGACGCGGGAAGCGGGACGCGGGACGCGGTAAGCGTGAGCAGAGGGGCCGGCTCCGATCACGGATGCCGGCCCCTCGTACGTTCGCGCTTCCCGCTTCCCGCTTACCCGTTCGTCAGTTGAAATTCGCGATCGCCGTTCCGCAGCCGACGCCCTGGACCCAGAGCGTCTGGTCGCCCTCGATGTCCGGCGCGATGTCGGTCGCCGAGACGATCATCTGCGCCGTGAACGACTCGTCGATGCCGTCGCCCGCGCGGTAGAAGTCGGCCAGCAGAACGACGGTGTCGTCGTCCGTCACCGCGGGCTTGGCGACTTCCGTCGCCGCGCCGGTGCACTTGAACGTCGTCGACGCGAGCAGCTGCGCGGTGTCCCACCGCACGCCCTCGCCCGCGGCGCATCCGGTGAGCGGTCCCTGGGCGATGCTCGCGACGCAGTCGAAGCCCCCCCCCGAGTGGACGAACGTCTCCGCGCCGAGCGTGTTGCTCGCGGTGGACACGTCGTAGGCGCCGCCGCCGGTGAGGCGCACGGCACCGGTCGGGAAGCCGCTGACGGTGCCGTTGAAGCCGAAGGCGTCACGGCCGGTGCCGTGGGCCGCCGACGCGAAGCCGGTTGGTGCGGACGCGGTCGGCGCCGTGGGCGGGTCAGCGCAACCGACGGCGAGGGCGCTCGCGACGACGAGCAGGGAGAGTGAGGTGGAGCGACTCATGGAGACCTCCGCGAGATGCGTGGCCGCAGCCGACGGAGCTACGTCGCAGGGACAGAGCCGCGGATCACGAACCGTCCCACACGCTAGAGAGTCGCGGACGGGGGAGCAAGCAAGGCCGGCCGCACGGACGGTGGGCGGTCGGCGGTGGGCGGTGAACGCGAACGCACGAGGGGCCGGCATCCGTGATCGGAGCCGGCCCCTGTACTCTCGCCAACCGCCTACCGCCAACCGCCTACCGGCACTTCTGCGTGTTCGCGTCCCCCGCTCCCTCGGCGCCCGTCACCAGCCCCCAGCGCGCGCTCACGTCCGCCGTGACGAGGATCTCGCCCGGGTCGAGCTGGGTCGGCTCCGCCTGCGCGCCGGCCGCCTTCATCATCGCGAAGTCGCCGAGCGGACGCGGGGGAGGGACCATCGTGTTCGTCGTCAGCTCGAGCGGCTTGCCGAGGCGGACGCCGGCCGCGGTCGCCATCGCGTCCGCGTCGCGGCACGCCTGGGCGACGGCGAGGGCGATCGAGGAGCGGCGCGCGTCGTCCACGTTCGACGCCGTGAACTGCACGCCGCCGATCGTCGTCGCGCCGCCGGCGAGCGCGGCGTCGATCACCTTGCCCGTCTGGTCGATGCGGCGTACCTCGGCGCGGATCGTGTTGCGGGCCACGTAGCCGGTGACCTTCGGCGGCTCGTTCGGCTCGTAGCGCATCTCCGGCGTCACGTTGTAGCCGGCGGTGGTGAGCTGGCCCTTCTCGGTGAGGCCGGCCTTGCGCAGCGACTCCATCGTCGCCTTGGCGACGCGCGCGTTCTCGGCGCCGGCGGCGGCCGCGGTCGCGGCGCGCGTCTCGATGGCGACGATCACGGTCGCACGGTCGGCCGGGATGCGCGTCTCGCCGTGGCCGCTCGAGACGAGCGCCGGCGGCGGCGTCATCATCATGCCCTGTGCGCGCAGTGCGCCGAGCGGAGCGGCGAGCAGCGCTGCGGTGGCGAGCGGTACGGCGAACGATGGGTGACGCATGTGGAGCTCCTGGTCGGTTGGTGATGTCGAACGACGAGCGGCACGGTGGGAAGTCTCTCCGCCGCGTTCGGCCCTCTCTCTCGGGAGACGCCGGCCGGCCGCGCGGTTGCACACGGCGGCCGGAGGCGATGTCGCTGGCCCGAGGCGCGCCGCGACGGTAAGCTAGTGCAGTCGTCGGTACGACGGTGTCCACGTCTCTCCTCCGCGCCCTCGCCGTGTCCTCTCCCGCCGCCAGTCGCCTGCCTCTCCCGCCCTCCTCGCTCGAGCAGCAGGTGGATGTCGAGACGCCGGAGCAGGTCGTCTTCAGCTACACCATCGCCGGCATCGGATCGCGCGCCGCGGCGGCGCTCCTCGAT
>DATMHT010000186.1:0-18364 GCA_035554795.1 Gemmatimonadaceae bacterium
GTCGCGGAAGGGGAAGAAGGCGTCGGAGCCGAGAGCGCAGCCGGCGGTGTCGTGGCCGACCTGCTGCGCCTTGTAGGTGGCGACGAACGACGCGTCCACGCGCGACATCTGGCCGGCGCCGATGCCGATCGTCGCGCCGTCTCGCGCGAGGACGATCGCGTTCGACTTCACGCTCGCCACCGCGCGCCACACGAACCCGAGGTCGGCGAGCTCCTTCTCCGTGGGCTGGCGCTTGGTGACGACGCGCCACGCCTCGGGGCCGACCGCCGGCAGCGCCGCGTCCTGCACGAGCAGTCCGCCGCGCACGCGCTTGAAGTCGAGCGCGCCGGCGCGGCCGGCGCGCCCCTCGAGCACGCGGAGGTTCTTCTTGCGGCCGAGGATCTCGACCGCCTCGTCGCTGAACTTCGGCGCGACGATGCACTCGACGAACAGCGTCGCGACCGCCTCGGCCGTCTCGCGCTCGACCGGCACGGTGAAGGCGATCACCGAGCCGAACGCCGAGACCGGGTCGCAGGCGAGCGCCTTCTTGTAGGCGTCGAGCGCGTCCGTGCCGACGGCGAGGCCGCACGGCGTGGTGTGCTTGATGATCGCGCAGCAGGTCTCGCCCGCGAACTGGTCGGCGGCGAGGAGCGCGCCCTCGAGGTCGAGGAGGTTGTTGAAGGAGAGCTCCTTGCCGCCCTTCTGCACCAGACCCGCGAGCCCGGCGCCGGGGCGCTCGACGTAGAACGCGGCGCGCTGCCCGGGGTTCTCGCCGTAGCGCAGCGCCTGCGCGCGCTCGAGGGCGAGCGTCATCCGCTCGGGGAACGCCTCGTCCCGCTGCGCGGCGAACCAGGCGCCGATCGCGGCGTCGTAGGCGGCGGTGTGCGCGAACACCTTGCCGGCGAGCTCGCGGCGGAGCGGGAGCGCGTCGTCGCCCGCCTTCAGCGCCTCGAGCACGCGGCCGTAGTCGTGCGGGTCGACGACGACGGTGACGCCGGCGAAGTTCTTCGCCGCCGAGCGCAGCATGGACGGTCCGCCGATGTCGATCTGCTCGATGACGTCCTCGGGAGCGACGCCGGCGCGCGCCGCCGTCTCTCGGAACGGGTAGAGGTTCACCACGACGAGGTCGATCGGCGCGATGTCGTGCTCGGCGATCGCCGTCATGTGCTCGGGCAGGTCGCGTCGGGCGAGCAGGCCGCCGTGCACGGCGGGGTGCAGCGTCTTCACGCGCCCGTCGAGCATCTCCGGGAAGTGCGTCACGTCGCTGACGTCGCGCACCGCGAGCCCCGCCTCGCGCAGCGCGCGCGCGGTGCCACCGGTGGAGATGAGCTCCCAGCCGAGCGCCGTGAGGCCGCGGGCGAAGTCGACGAGGCCGGATTTGTCGGATACGGAGAGGAGAGCGCGGGGCATGGAGGAGGGTGTAGGGGGCAGGGGAGAGAGGAGAGCCGGGTCCTCACTCATTGGCCAACGCCGCGATCAGCTTCGCCAGCGCATCCACATCGCGCAGATCTATCGTCTCGACCGGCGAGTGGCTGTAGCGGGCGGGCCAGCTCAGGGGGACGTCCACGGCGCCCCAGCGGGCGAGCTCGGAGCCGTCGTTGCCGCCGTTCGTCGTGCCGACCTGGATCGGAATGTCGTTGCGACGCGCGATCGCCAGCACGCGCTCGACCTCGGCGGGCGGGGTGGCGCTGGAGTTGTCGAGCGCGCGCACGACCGCGCCGCCGCCGAGCGGCGCGTAGGCGAAGCGGTGGCTCTCGAGCGGCGCGTCGGACGACACGAAGGTGTCCACGGCGTGCACTCGGTGCACGCTCGGGCCGAGCTCGGCGGCGAGCGCCGCGGCACCGTCGAGTCCCGTCTCCTCGCGCACGCTCCAGACGAAGATCACCTTGTGCGTCAGCTTCGCCGGATCGATCGCGCGGAGCGCGAGCAGCAGCGCCGTGCAGCCGACGCGGTCGTCAATCGAGCGGGCGGTGAAGCGGGTGCCGGCGAGTCGCTGCGCGCTCTTGACGCCGGTGACGGCCATGCCGCGGTGGACGCCGCAGGCGACGAGGCCGGCGGAGTCGGTGCCGAACCAGGCGGTCTGCGCATCGGGCTGCTTCTTCGTCGCGGTCTGGCGGGGGACGAAGACGCCGCCGAGTGTGCCTCGGTCGCCCAGCCCACACTTCCCGAGCCGCTGCATCGCGTCGGGATCCCGATCGAAGTGCATCAGCGCCGGCTGACCTTCCCACAACGACGCGAAGAATCCGCCGCGCGGCGTGAGGGACACGGTACCGTCGTGCGCGATTGCCTTCACATCGTAGCCGATCTCGTCGAGGTGGGCGACGAAGACGGTGGTGTCGCGGTCGGGGCCGAGTGCGAGGACGAGGTTGCCCGCCGTGTCACGCGTCGCCCGCGACCGCGCCCACTCGGGCATTGCGGCGCGCGTCCAGTCGAACGGGCTGTACTCGTGGCCCGAGACGCCGTAGGCGTCCGCGAGAGTCGTCAGGAGCCGGGTCACGGTCGAGAGCGTATCCGCGGCTCTCGCACTGCCGCGCGCCGCCACGATCGCGTCGTGCGCGGCCGTCGCGGCCGAGGTCAGCTCCACGCGAACCGGCTCGCCGGCGGCGGCGCCGGCGAGCGCCGACACTCGGCGGACGAGCGCGTCGAAGTCCGGCGCCGACACGCCCTCGACGAGTGTGCCCGGGAACAGGGACCGCACGCCGACGGCGACGACGGCCGGCGACCGCGCCGAGTGTGGCAACGCGAGGCGCAGCTCCGCCGCCCGCACGGTGACCGCCTCGGCTGGCGCCGGATCGCCGCTCGTCGTCGGGCGCGCGAGCGCGGCGTCCACGACGACCAACGAGTCGGCGCCGCCGAGGTGGGCGAGCACGGCGTTCAGACCGGTGTAGCCGAACGCGCTCTGGGCGGCGAGGACGTAGATGGTCTCGCCGCTGCGTGGCGCGCCGCGCGCCGCCGCCTCCGCGACCGCCGCGCACCCGGCGCGCGCGACCATCCCCGGCGCCGTCATGATACCGTCCGCGCCGTAGGCCCACGACTCGCTCTCCCGCCTGACGGGGTCCAGAGCCGCGACGCCCAGTCGCTCGACCTCGGCGCGGGACTGCGCACCGACGTCCACCCACAGCTCGTCCACAGTGGCCGGCGCGTCCTGCGCGGGTCGGCGGCGCCAGAGGTGCGTGCTGCGGACACCGACGACGCCCGGCACGTCGCCGCGGGCCGTCGCCACGACGATGCGCTGGCCCTCGTGGAACTGCGCCCAGAGCGGATGCCGGCGCGGGTCGGCGGGATCGTGCAGACGGAGGTAACCGTCGTCCGTGATCTCGCTGACGACGAACGTCGGCTGGTCGAGCGCGCACGCCACCACCCGGCGCGGCGAGCCGCTGCCGCGCCGCAGCACGACGCTGCCGAGCGCGTCCTGCGTCCACCCCGCCGCCGCGCGTGCGACGGACGGGGCCAGCCGGGCCTCGCGCCCCGGGGCCGGGGCCGGCGTTGAGAGCAGCGCCATCGCGAGCGTTCCGGGCGCGCGCCACGTGCCCGGCGAAGTCTGCGCGCCGAGCGTCGCGCTCAGCGCGAGCAGCGCCGCGCTCGCGCCGGAGAGCCTAACGAGCGAACGCCGCATCCATCGCCTCCGCGAGCGAGAACGTCGGGTCGGTCGAGAGCGTGAACGCGGCGACGTCCGCCTCCGCGAGCAGCGATCCGCGCACGTGACCGTCCTCGTCGAGCGCGAGCCGGCCGGCGGCGACGGCCTCGACGACGCGGGGAAAGAGCGCGTGCTCGGCGGTCAGCACCCGCGCCGCGAGCGACTCGGCGTTGTCTCCCGTGAGCACCGGCACCGGCCACTGCGCGACGATCGCGCCGCGGTCGTAGACGTCGTCCACGAAGTGGACGGTCGGGCCGCTCACGCGCACGCCCGCGTCGAGCACGGCCTGGTGCACGCGCCGGCCGTACATGCCGGGACCGCCGAAGGCGGGAAGCAGCGCCGGGTGGACGTTGAGCACCCGGCCGCGGTACGCCCTCGTGACTGCCGCCGGCACGAGCTTGAGGTAGCCGGCGAGCACGACGAGCCCGATGTCGGCGTCGCGGAGGAGCTGCAACAGCGCGTCGCCGTCCTCGTGCGACGCGAGCACACGCGCATCCACGCCGCGCGCCCGCGCCCGCTGGAGCGCGCCGGCGTCGGGGCGGTTCGACAGGACCAGCGCGACCTCGGCGCGGCGGGGCGACGACACGTCGAGATGGTCGAGCAGCGCCTGCAGGTTCGAGCCGCCGCCCGAGGCGAGCACGGCGAGGCGCACGGGGACGCTCATGAGGCGGGTGGCGGGTGGGGGGTGGCCGCCGGCGGCTGCAGTGACGACCCACTCGCGCGCGAGCCGCCGCTGGCTCCTCCACCCCCCACCCCCGACCCGCCACCCGCCAGCATTCTGTCCACCGCCGCGCCGAGCGTCGTCGCGATCACGAACTCGTCGCGGGCGCGCAGGTAGTCGGCCGTCGGCGTGTCGAGCGACGGGACGAGGACGCCGCGACCGCCGAAGGCGCGCGACGGCTCGATGTCGCGGATGCGGTCGCCGATGAAGTACGACCGCGCGCCGTCGAGGTTGTGCTCGGCGATCGCCCGCGCGTAGAGCGCGGTGCCGGGCTTGCGGCACTCGCACGCGGTGCCGGGCGCGTGCGGGCAGTGGTACGTCGCGTCCACGTGCGCGCCCTCGGCGGCGAGCAGCGCCTCGAAGCGCTCGCGTACCGCCGCGTACTCGGCCTCGGTCACGATGCCGCGGCCGATGCCCGACTGGTTCGTGACGATGACGACGGAGACGCCGGCCTGGTTGAGCCGGCGCACGGCGTCGGCGGCGCCGGCGAGCAGCCGGACGTCGTCGGCGCGGGCGATGTAGTGCACGTCCTCGATCAGCGTGCCGTCGCGGTCGAGGAACGCCGCGGCGCGCGGGGCGCCGGCGGCGCCGCCGCCATTGGCGGACGGCTGCGCGGGAATGGTCATGCGAATGCTCCGAGCAGCGCGGTGGTGAGCGCGTCGTCGTGCGCGGCGGGAATGCTGCGCAGGTCGAGGAGGAACCGGTCGTCGGCGATGCGCCCGATCACGCCGGTGGGAAGCGCGAGCCGCGCCCGCCGCTCGAGCGCGACGGCGTCGCCGGCCACCGCGCCGCCGAGCGCGACGGCGAACGACGGGATGCGCGCCGTCGGGAACGCGCCGCCGCCGACGCTGGCCTCGGTCTCGACCACGGCGGCGTCCATCCCGCGCTCGGCGAGCCGCGCGCGCAGAGTCTCGGCGCGACCGCGCAGCTCCGACACCGGCGCGGTGAGCATCGCCAGCGCCGGAATCTCGCGCACGGCGCGCGCCGGGTCCCGGTAGAGCGCGAGCGTCGCGCCGAGCGCGGCGAGCGTGAGCTTGTCCACCCGCAGCGCCCGCGCCAGCGGGTTACGGCGGAGCGCGCTCACGGCCGCACGGCTGCCGACGATGACGCCCGCCTGGGGGCCGCCGAGCAGCTTGTCGCCGCTCATCAGCACGAGCGTCGCGCCGGCGCGCACTTCGTCGGCCGCGGTCGGCTCGCCGCGCAGCCCCCACGGCTCCAGCGAGAGGAGGAGGCCGCTGCCGAAATCGGAGAGGAGCGGCACGCCCGCCTCCGCGGCGACGGGCGCGAGGTCGCGCAGCGACGCCTCGGCGACGAAGCCGTCGAGCGTGAAGTTGCTGCGGTGCACCTTTACGATCGCGCCCGTGCGCTCGCTCAGCGCGCGCCGGTAGTCGTCCACGTGGGTGCGGTTCGTCGTCCCGACCTCGATGAGGCGGGCGCCGCTCTTCGCCATGATGTCGGGAACCCGGAAGCTGCCGCCGATCTCGATCAGCTCGCCGCGCGAGACGATCGCTTCCTTCCCCTCGGCGAGCGCGTTGAGCGCCAGCACGAGTGCCGCCGCGCCGTTGTTGACGACGATCGCGTCCTCGGCGCCGGTGAGCTCGGTGAGGAGCGAGACGCAGTGCGTGTAGCGCGACCCACGCGAGCCGTGCTCGACGTCGTACTCGAGGTTGCAGAAGCCGCCGGCGGTGCGCGCGATCGCCGCGAGCGCGGCGTCGGCGAGCGGGGCGCGGCCGAGGTTCGTGTGCAGGACCACGCCCGTCGCGTTGAAGAGCGGGCGCAGCGACGGGCGCTCGATGCGCTCGAGCGCGTCGCCCACCACGGCCGCCCACTCGCGCTCGTCGTGCGGCGCGGCGGCCGGGTCGCGCCGGGCGGCGTCGAGCGCGGCGCGGACGGCGTCGGTCACCACGCCGCGCGGCGCCCGTCCCAGGATCGGGCGCAGCGCGTCGCTCTCGAGGAGCGCGCTGACCGACGGGAGGGCGCGGCGCGGGTCGGTCATCACCGCGTGGGTGGGCGCCGCGGCGGGACGGCGCGCGTGGAGTCGCGGCGCGTCGAGTCGGGGCGTACGGGGGTCGCCGGCTCGGGGCGGCGCCCGGCCGGCGGCGTCTTGCCGCCGGCGCGCGCGGCCGAATCGGATGGCGGCACCGCGGGCGGCGTCTTCGGCGCGGTGAAGGTGCGGTCGCTGGCGCGCTCGGCGCCGAGCATGCCCCGCGCGCCCCGCACCTCGAGCCGGTACGTCGTGCCCGGCACGAGCGGCTTGCGGAGCGTGATCACGACCTCGGTGACCGGCGGCACCTTGCTCGGCCGGAGTCGCGGCACGGCCGGCACCGTATCGCGCCGCCGGGCGGTGTCGCGGCGCGCGGGCAGCGCGGCCGGCGGTATCGCGGGCTGCGCGCCGCCGCTGGCGCGAGCGAGGCTGTCACGTGCGACGCTGTCGCGCCGGACGCTGTCGCGGCGGGCGATGCTGTCCGCGATCGCGGCGGCCCGGGCGATGCTGTCGGCGCGCGCGGCGCTGTCGGCGATGGCGCGCATCTCGGCGGCCGTCGGGCGACGCGCGGCGGGGCGACGGGCGGGCGGCGGCTTCGGCGTCGTCTTCGGTGGCGGCGTGCGGACGGGTGGCGCCGCGGGCGCGACCACCGCGCCCGGCGCCCGCTGCGGCTGGCCCGGCCGCGCCGCCGCGCCGGGCGGCGTGTACGGCAGCAACATCGCCATGGAGCTGTCGCGGGCGGCGCGCACGAAGGCGATCGGGACGACGGACGAGTCAGCGGCGCGCAGCACGAAGGTCGCCGACTCGGGGCGGATCGCCGGCGACAGCGGGTTGTCGAAGGCGACGCGCAGCGTCACGCTGTCGGTCTGCTCGACCGACGCGATGCGCGGGCCGGCCGTGTCGTGCACGAAGGCCAGCAGCTCGACGCGCGCGCTGTCGGCGAGCGAGACGCGGATCGTGTCCCACGCCTCGCGCGGGTCGAGGGCGCGGTTGTTGTTGGCGTCCACGAATCCGCGGACGACGTACGGGCCCGCCGGCAGGTGCGAGAACGCGAACCGGCCGCTCGAGTCGCTCGTCGTCACGTACACGACGCTGTCGCGGCGCGCGCGGCGCCGCTCTTCCTTGGTGCGTCGTGCGCTCGTGTCCACGGGCGTCGTGTCGGGCACGATCGCCTCGACGAACGCCCGCGGCACGACCTCGCCCTTGACCCAGTCGAACACGATGCCGCGCACCGTCGTCGCGGGCATCGTCGGGCCGGTCGAGAAGACCGCCGTCGCGCCCTCCTTGCGGACGTTGCTCCGCAGGTCGGCGATGCCCGGCAGCATCGTGATCGTGTAGACCGTGTTCGCGTGGAAGCCGCGCTGCGGGCGCACGGTGATGTTGTCGCGATGCCAGGCCACGTCCGGCGCGCCGTCGCGCGGCGAGATCAGGAACATCCCGTCGAGGCTCTGCGCGCCCTGCGGCCGCTCGCTGACGACCTCGTCGAACTGGAAGACGACGGCCGGCGGGCGGACGTTCACCGCGCCGGTGTCGGGAATGATGCGGACGAGCTTCGGAGCCTGGGCGTCGGGCGGGCCGCCGGGTGGGGCGCCCTGCGACGCGCAGCCGCCGATGGAGAGCGCGAGCGCGAGCGGCGCGACGCGCCGAGCGACCGTGCCGAATTCGCCTGCGCCGCGGGCGGCGCTCACGCGCCGCACAGGGAGGCGACCTTCCGCGCGAGCTGCTCGCCGCGCGCGGTCCACTCGCGCTCCTTCGCCCGCTCTGCCTCGACGACCTCCGGCTTCGCGCGGGCGAGGAAGCTCTCGTTCGAGAGTCGCTGCCGCAGCCCGGCGAGCTGCTTCTCGAGCCCGGCGAGCTCGTCGCGGGCGCGCTTGCACTCCTTCTCGACGTCCACGAGGCCGGCGAGCATCACGTACGCCTCCGAGCCGTCGGCGAGCACCTTCTGCGCGGCCGCACCATCGGGCGCCGCGTCGGCGACGCGCACCGCCGACCGCGTGAGCCGGCCGACGAGTGTCGCCTCCTCGCGGAGCACCGTCGCCGCGCGCGCGCCGCGCGGCGGCACCAGCGTCGCCTCGACCTGCTTGCCCGGCGGCACGTTGTAGTCGGAGCGGATCTGCCGCACCGCGACGACGGCGTCGCGCACGAGGTCGAAGTCGGCGGCGGCCGCGTCGGCCGTGGTGGCGCGCACGGTCGGCCAAGGGGCGTTCGTGACGAACGTTCCGTCCACGTGACCCGGCAGCCGCTGCCAGAGCGCCTCGGTGATGAACGGCATCACCGGGTGGAGCAGCCGCAGCGCCATGTCGAAGGCGTGCACGGCGACGGCGCGCGCGACGTCGCGGTCGGCCGCATCCTCGCCGGTGAGCCGCCCCTTGATGGACTCGACGTACCAGTCGGCGAGCTCGCTCCAGACGAAGCGGCGCGCGGCCTCGGTGTACTCGTTGAGCCGCAGGCCGGCGAAGCGCTCCTCGGGCCGCCACCGGTCGCCCTTCGGCGGGCGCGACGGGCCGAGCGCCGCGTCGCAGTCGGCGACGGCGGCGTCGAGGCGCGCCAGCACCCACCGGTCGGCGCGCGTCAGGCGCGCGTCGCTCACCTCGGCGAGCGGCGTCACCGGCTCGGCGCCGACGTTCGTGAGCAGGAAGCGGCCGATGTTCCAGAGCTTCGTCGCGAAGTTGCGCCCGGTCGCGAACGAGCGCTCGAGGTCCTTCGGGTCGAGGATGACGTCGGCGCCCATGCCCATGCCGGCGATGAGCGTGTAGCGCATCGCGTCGGCGCCGTAGAGCTTCACGACCTCGAGCGGGTCGATGCCGTTGCCGAGCGACTTCGACATCTTCACGTGGTTCGTGTCGCGCGCCGTGCCGTGCAGGTACACGGTGTGGAACGGCGTCCGCCCCGCGAACGCGAAGCCGGCCATGATCATTCTCGCCACCCAGAAGAAGAGGATCTCCGGAGCGGTGATGAGGACGTCGGTCGGGTAGAAGGCGCGCAGGTCGAGCGCCTGCTCGTCCGGCCAGCCGAGCGTCGAGAGCGGCCAGAGCCAGCTCGAGAACCAGGTGTCGAGCACGTCCTCGTCCTGGCGCACGGGACCGCCGCAGTCGGGGCAGACGACGAGGTCGGCGCGGCTCGCGTGCGGCGTGCCGTCTTTCTCGCAGTACCAGACCGGAATGCGGTGCCCCCACCAGAGCTGGCGCGAGATGTTCCAGTCGCGGATTCCCTCGAGCCAGTTCACGTACACCGCCTCCCACCGCTCGGGGAGGATGCGCACCTCGCCGCTGCGGACCGCCTCGAGAGCGGGGCGGGCGAGCGGCTCCATCTTCACGAACCACTGGTCGGAGAGACGCGGCTCGACGACGGTGTCGCAGCGGTAGCAGTGCCGCACCGCGTGCTGGTGGTTCTCGACCTTCTCGAGCCGGCCCGCCGCGCGCAGCATCTCGACGATCGTGTCGCGCGCTTCGAAGCGGTCCACGCCGCGCAGCTCCGCCGGCACGCGGCCGGCGGAGTCCACGCCGTCCTGCATCAGGCCGGTGGGCGTCATGATCACCGGCATCGGCAGCGCGTGGCGCCGGCCCATCTCGAAGTCGTTCGGGTCGTGCGCCGGCGTGATCTTCACGACGCCGGTGCCGAACGCGGGGTCCACGTACGTGTCGGCGACGATCGGGATCTCGATGCCGACGATCGGCAGCACGAGCTTCTGGCCGATCAGGTCGCGGTAGCGCTCGTCCTCCGGGTGCACCGCGACGGCGACGTCGCCGAGCATCGTCTCCGGGCGCGTCGTCGCGACGCTGAGCGAGCGCGAAGGATCCGACGCGAGCGGGTAGCTGATGTGATAGAGCTTGCCCGGCGTGTCCTCGAACTCCGCCTCCTCATCCGACAGCGACGTCAGGCAGCGTGGGCACCAGTGGATGACGCGGTGGCCCTTGTAGATCAGCCCGCGCTCGTAGAGCCGCACGAACGCCTCGCGCACGGCGAGCGACAGCTCGGGCGAGAGCGTGTAGGCGGTGCGCGTCCAGTCGGCAGACGCGCCGATCGCGCGGAGCTGACCGAGGATCGCGCCGCCGGTCTCCTCGACGAACTGCGCGGTGCGGGCGACGAAGGCCTCGCGGCCGAGGTCGAAGCGCGTCTTCCCCTCGCCGGCGATGAGCTTCTCGACGACGTTCTGCGTGGCGATGCCGGCGTGGTCGGTGCCGGGGAGCCAGAGCGTCTCGTCGCCGGCCATCCGCCGCCAGCGGACGATGACGTCCTGGACGGTGTTGTTCAGCCCGTGGCCGACGTGCAGGATCGCCGTGACGTTCGGCGGCGGCATGACGATGACGAACGGCTCGCGGTCGCCGCCGACGCGGTTCGAGCGCTCGGCGTGTGCGTGATACACGCCCGCCTCCTGCCACCGAGCGTAGAGCTCCTGCTCGATTGCGGCGGGGTCGTACTGCGAGGGAATGTCGGTCGTCGGCGCGGAGGTCGTCATGGCGCCGGAAGTTAACCCTGTGGAGAAGGGAGGGGAAAGCAGCGGGTCGGGGGTCGCGGGCCGGGGCTGATGCTCGACAGCCCCGATCCGCGACCCCCGACCCGCTCTCGTTCAGCGCCTGCCTAGTGGTTCCCCTTGTGCCGCCCGCTGCGCCGTCCGCTGGTTCCGTCCCGATCCTTCCCCGTCGCCTTCGCGACGTCGGTGCGGTTGTCCTCGACCAGCTCGGTGATGCGCTCGCCGAGCTCGCCGGCATGGGGGCCGGTGTCGGCGACGGCGCCGCCGAGTCGGACGTCGTCGCGGATCAGCTCGACGCCCTGGGGGTCCTCGACCTTTTCTTCGAAGTCTTCCAGCTTGACGCGGCGGTTCCCGTTGGTGTCGCGACCGAAGTGCGGTTTGTTGCGGTCCGGCATGCAGTCTCCTCCGTGCAGCGTGATCGGACGACACATGGCGCTCCCGTCGCGCCACGGCCTCCGCTCAGGTTCGGCAACAAGCGCACCGCACCGGGTCCAAGTCGCTGGTTCCCTCCTCGCGGCGAGAAGCGGCGCCGCGGATCGACGCGGATGAACGCGGATACGGCAGGTCTCCGATCACAACAAAGCTCCTCTCACCGGAAGGCTGAGAGGAGCTCTGGTGGCTTACCGAGCGAGCATTATCCGCGTTCATCCGCGTGCATCCGCGGCGAACGTCATTCCGGGTTCGGTCAGTCCGCGCGGTACGTGCTGTCGCGTCCGGGCTCCTCGTCGGCCGGCGGCGGGCTGGCGACGTGGTCGGCCTTCGGGACGCCGCTCGGCGCGATCGGCGCGCCGCCGGTGCGGTCGCCCTTCGGCTGCTTCTTGCTGCTCTTGCGGCGCTCGGCGATGCCGGTCATGTCCTCGGCCGCGGCCTCCACCGACTGCTGCTCGCTCAGCCAGCGGTCCTCCAGCTCGGCCTTGGGGTCGGCGTGGCGGTCCGGATCGTCGGACGAGCCCTGGCGCGGGCGCCCGATGCCGACCTGCTGACCCTCCCACCGCGCCTCGGTCAGCGCGTCGTCGCCTCGGGCGTAGCGGCGCCGCGCGCTCCGGAAGTTGTTCTCGGCGTCGCGCACCGCGAGGCGGTTGACGACCGTGTCCACGCCCGGAACGCCGCGCGTCAGCGTCATCGCGTGCTCGGCTTCCTCGTCCGAGTGCACCCAGCCCGTCAGCTCGATGATCCCCTCGCCGATCGCGCCGATGTCCACCGCGCGCTCGGCGAGGATCGGGTCGTTGCGGAACGCGGTCAGCACGCGATCCTCGAGCACGTAGTCGTCGCCCTCGGCTTCCTCGCCGGCGTAGGCACCCTCGTCGTAGTCGCGGACGGCGCTCAGCGTGTCGTCGTCGTCGAGCGACTCGCGCTCGGTGCTGTAGCGCGCGCTCGGCTCGACGTCGCCGCGTCCGGCGGCCGCGAACCGGTCGCGCACGCGCGCGGTGACGCCCGAGAGCCCGCCGAAGCGCTGCGCGATGAGGACGCCCGCGGCGACGCCGGCGAGCGCGCCGGCGGCCATGTACAGGATGCCGGACGAGGTGCGCTCCTCGTCCCGGTAGCGGAATGTTGCCATATGGAGGGCCTGTGGCGGAGGGTGTGCCGGAAAGGTAAGTTGTGCTGAGGGCCGGCACGGCGACGACGCTGGGGGTGCAAAAAAAAGGCCACCCACGGCCGCGCGCACGGCGTCGAATGCGTGGTCATGGCGACGCGCCGTTCAGGCGTGCGAGGCGACGTTCGCGCGCCGGCTTCTCCCGCGAGCGACGCGATGCGCGCCGCGCGCGCGAGGCATCGAGCGACGCCGAGCGCGCTCGACGCCGACGGCCGTCGCGGCCGCGCCACGAGTGCCGTGCGCGCGCGCCCCGGTCCCTCGTCCACGACGTTCCCGTATCCGAGCGCCCGTTCGTGACCAGTAGCAGCAGCAGACCCGTGACCTCCGGGCCGGCCGACCGCGCCGACGCGCCGCCGACCGCCGCCGCCGACCGCATCTCCCCGCTTCGCGTCGCCCTCTGGGCCGCGATCGCCGTCGTGCTCGCGACCGGCGTCATCCTCTACTTCCGCCACCAGGGCGAGGTCGCGCCCGTGCTCGGCGTCGCCAGCGGCGAGGGGGCCCTTCGATGAGCGCGCCGACGAACGCCGCCGCGGCGCACCCGGTCTCGGCCGACGCGATGCTGACGCTGACGCTCCCGGACGGCGCCACTCGTGAGGTGCCCGTCGGGACGCTGCCGCGCGAGGTCGTCCGCTCGATCGGCGAGCGGCTGCTCAAGGCCGCCGTCGCCGTCAGCGTGGACGGCGAGATCCAGGATCTCGGCACGCCGCTCCGCCGCGGCGGCGCGTTCCGCGTGCTCACCGAGCGCGACGCCGACGCCCTGAACGTGCTGCGCCACTCCGCCGCGCACGTGCTGGCCACCGCCGTCCGCCGTCTGCGTCCCGACGCGCAGATCGGCTTCGGCCCGGCGATCGAGGACGGCTTCTACTACGACTTCGGCGTCTCCGAGCCGTTCACCCCGGACGATCTCGCGACCTTCGAGGCCGAGATGCGGAAGGTGGCGGCCGAGAAGCTCCCGTTCGTGCGCGACGAGGTGGACCGCGAGGAGGCGAAGCGCCGCTTCGCCGACGATCCGCTCAAGCTCGAGCGCATCGACGACCTCGGCGCCGACGAGGTGATCTCGACCTACACGGACGGGCCGTTCGTGGACCTCTGCCGCGGCCCGCACGTCTCCGACACGTCGTGGCTCAAGCACTTCAAGCTGACGCACTCGGCCGGCGCCTACTGGCGCGGCGACGAGAAGCGCCAGATGCTGCAGCGCATCTACGGCACGGCGTGGTTCAAGAAGGAAGATCTCGACGCGTACCTCCATCGCATCGAGGAGGCGAAGCGCCGCGACCACCGCGTGCTCGGGCGCCAGCTCGACCTCTTCCAGTTCCACCCGGTCTCGCCCGGCGCCGCGTTCTGGACGCCGCGCGGCACGACGCTCTACAACACGCTCGTGGATTTCGTGCGCGGGCGGCAGCAGGCGGCCTTCCAGGAAGTGAAGACGCCGCTGCTGTACAACAAGGCGCTGTGGGAGCAGTCGGGGCACTGGGGCAAGTACCGCGAGAACATGTTCCTCGTCCTCGATACCGAGACGGACGAGCACGACATGTCTCTCAAGCCGATGAACTGCCCGTCGCACTACCTGCTCTACCTGTCGAAGAAGCACTCGTACCGCGAGCTGCCGCTGCGCTACGTCACCTTCGACGTGCTCCACCGCAACGAGCTGACGGGCGCGCTCTCGGGGCTGACGCGCGTGCGCCAGTTCCAGCAGGACGACTGTCACGTCTTCCTGCGCGAGGACCAGATCGCGGACGAGGTCCGCTTCCTCGCCGACTTCATCGTCGGGCACTATCAGGCGTTCGGGCTCGAGGCGCGGGCGAAGTTCGCGACGCGTCCCGAGCAGCGCATCGGCGAGGACGCGATGTGGGACCGCGCCGAGGAGAGCCTGCGCCGCGCCCTCGAGGCGACGGGGCTCCAGTACGAGCTGAAGCCGGGCGACGGCGCGTTCTACGGCCCGAAGATCGACTTCGACGTCACCGACTCGCTCGGCCGCGCCTGGCAGCTCGGCACGATCCAGCTCGACTACGCGAACCCAGAGCGCTTCGACCTGGAGTACGTGGGCCAGGACAACACGATGCACCGGCCGGTGGTGATCCATCGCGCGGTGAGCGGCTCGTTCGAGCGCTTCATGGCGATCCTCATCGAGCACTTCGCCGGCAACTTCCCGCTCTGGCTCGCGCCCGAGCAGGTGCGCGTCATCCCGATGACGCGCGACGCCGACGACGCCGCGCGCGCGGTGGCGGAGCGGCTCCGCGCCGCCGGCCTCCGCGTCGGCTTCGACGAGCGCGGCTCGGAGGTGGACTTCCGCAACCAGATCAAGGATGCGTCGCTGCTCAAGGTGAACTACATGGCGCTCATCGGCCGGCGCGAGGCGGAGGCGGGCACGGTGACGCTGCGCCGCCGCGGCGAGGCGAAGGAGCAGCAGACGCTGACCGTGGACGCGCTCGTCGAGCGCCTGACGCGGGAGATCGCGACGCGGGCGCTCACGCCGGACGGTGGCGGCAGTGCCACGGGCGACGGCGCGAGCGGCGACGGGAAGGGCTGACGGCTGGTCCGTTGTAGACGGAAGCAGGGAAGGGGGCTCCGGTCGGGGCCCCCTTCGTGCGTCCGGACGTTAGGCGACCACGGCGACACGGTGCGGGAACGCGGCCGCGGCCTGGAGCGCTTGGCTACGAGCGGTGCCGCCACCTCTTGCGCGGCGGCGCCGGCACGCGCACCGTGGCAACCGTCGCCCGATCTCGCGCCGCCGATGCTCGCCGCGGCCGCGCTCACTCGCGTCGGAGGATTCCGTATGCGCACTTCCGTGTCGTCGCACGATCCTCGTTCGTCCGCCGGCTCGCGCCAACGCGCGCGACGCTTGCGCTACGTCTCGCGCCTCGCCGCGCTCCTCGTCGCCACGATGCCCGCGATCGCCGCCGCCCAGGCGACCGGTACGGTCAGCGGCCGCGTGACCGACGAGGGCGGCGTGCCGATCGCCGGCGTCAGCGTCGCCGCGAGCGGCACGCAGTTCGGCGCGCTGACGAAGAACGACGGTACCTACCGCTTCGCGCTCCGTCCCGGCCGCTACGAGCTTCGCGTCCGCCTCATCGGCTACGCGCCGGCGCGCGACAGCGTCACGGTCGAGGAGGGCGCCTCCGCCACGCGCGACTTCCGGCTCGCCCACGCCGCGACCGCGCTCTCGGCCGTCGCCATCGTCGGCTCGCGCGGCGAGGCGCGCACGGTCATCAACTCGCCCGTGCCCATCGACGTCCTGACGCCGGCCGACATCAAGTCCACCGGGCGCACCGAGACGGCGCAGATCCTCCAGCAGCTCGCCCCGTCGGTGAACTTCCCGCGCGCGACGATCTCCGACGGCACCGACGCGGTGCGGCCGGCGACGCTTCGCAGCCTCGGCCCCGATCAGGTGCTCGTGCTCATCAACGGCAAGCGCCGGCACACGAGCGCGCTCGTCAACGTGAACGGCTCGGTCGGCCGCGGCGCGGCGGCGGTGGATCTCAACGCCATCCCCGCGTCCATGATCGACCACGTCGAGGTGCTGCGCGAGGGCGCGGCGGCGCAGTACGGCTCCGACGCGATCGCCGGCGTCATCAACATCGTGCTCAAGAGCACGGGGCCGGGCGAGGCGTCGACGACGCTCGGCGAGAACGTGACGACGCTCGACGGCAACTCGGTGCGGGACGGCCGAGTCGGGCAGGCGGCGTTGAACGGCGGCATCGCGAGCGGGCAGAACTCGTACTTCCACGCCGGTGCCGAGTACAGAGGCCGCGGCTACTCGAACCGCTCGCTCGGCGATCCGCGCCCGCAGAGCTTCGCCGAGCAGGACGCGGGCGTCTTCCGCACGAACGAGACGGGCCCCGTCAACCACCGCCAGGGCGACGCCGCGACCAACGACTACATCGGCTTCGTCAACGCCGGCTACCAGCTCGCGGCCGGTCCGCAGCTCTACGCCTTCGGCGGCTTCGGCCACCGCGTCGCCGAGGCGGCCGGCTTCTTCCGCCGCTCGCAGGACGATCGCACGGTGCGCGCGCTCTGGCCGAACGGCTTCCTCCCGCTCATCCACTCGACCGTCATCGACGGCTCCGGCTCGGTCGGCGTGAAGGGGCAGACGGCCGGCGTCCGCTACGACCTCAGCACGGTGTACGGCCGCAACACGTTCGACTTCGACGTGCTGCACAGCAACAACGTCTCGCTCGGCAACGCGAGCCCGACGAACTTCTACGCCGGCCAGCTCGGCTTCGACCAGTCCACGACGAACCTCGACCTCTTCCGCGAGCTGAGCGTCGCCGTGCCGATGCGCGTCGGCGCCGGCGTCGAGTACCGGCGCGACGGCTACAAGATCAAGCCGGGCGAGCTCGCGTCGTACGAGAACGGCGGCCAGTTCGTGCTCGACCGGAACGGCAACCCGACGACGCGGCACGGCGCGGTCGGCTCGCAGGTGTTCCCCGGCTTCACGCCGGCCGACGCGAAGGACGCGTCGCGCCACAACTGGTCGTACTACGCCGACGTCGAGAGCGACCTGACGGACAAGCTGCTCCTCGACCTCGCCGGCCGCTACGAGGACTACAGCGACTTCGGCTCGACGTCGAACGGCAAGGCGGCGGCGCGCTACACCGTCCTCCCGCAGGTCGTGCTGCGCGGCTCGCTCGGCACGGGCTTCCGCGCGCCGTCGCTCGGCCAGTCGTACTTCTCGTCCACGGCGACGAACTTCATCAACGGCGTCCCGAAGGACGTGCTGACGCTGCCGGTCGCCGGCGCCGACGCGCAGGCGCTCGGCGCCAAGCCGCTGCGCCCGGAGAAGTCGCACAACTACAGCGCCGGCGTCGCGCTCGAGCCGCTGCCGACGCTCGGCCTGACGGTGGACTATTACCAGATCGTCATCAGCGACCGGATCGTGCTGTCGGAGAACTTCGTCGGGCCGCAGATCGAGACCTACTTCGCGTCGCAGGGACGCACCGTCTCGGGCGCGCGCTTCTTCACGAACGCGATCAACACGAAGTCGGGCGGCGTGGACGTCGTCGCCAACTACGGTCTCAACTTCGGTTCGCACGGCGCCCTCAAGCTGACGGCGGGCTACAACCGCAATCAGACCAAGGTCACGCACGTGGACTCGACGCCGCCGCAGCTCGCCGGCCAGCAGGAGGTGCTGTTCGGGAAGGTGGAGCGCTCGCGCACCGAGGAGGGGCAGCCGCGGAGCAACCTCCTCGCGTCGGCGCAGTACGACTTCGCCCGGTTCGGCATCAATCTGCGCGGCCAGCGCTTCGGCTCCGTGGTGACCCGCAGCACGAACTCGAGCCTCGACCAGACCTTCTCGCCGAAGGTCATCACCGACGTCGCGCTCTCGTACCGCCCCCTGCCGCGGGTGACGATCACCACCGGCGCCGACAACGTCTTCGACGTCTACCCCGACCGGAACAACCAGCTCGGCAATCCGACGACGGGCAGCTCGGGGAACTCGAACTTCGGCATCTTCCCCTACAACCAGTTCTCGCCGTTCGGCTTCAACGGCCGCTTCGTCTACGGCCGCGCCGCGTATAGCTTCTAGCAGCGCCGCGCGGCACGTCTCTCGCACGTCCCGGCGGCTCCGAACCGAGGGCCGCACCGCCTGTCCGGGGTGCGGCCCTCGTGCCGTTCCCGCCTCGCGCTTCCCCCAGATGTCGCTCCAGATGCTCGCTCTCCTCATCGCGCTCGCCTGCTCGTCGGCTTGCTCCGATCCGCGACCCGGCGAGGCCGCCGTCGCCGCCCGCGCCGCCGACAGCGTCGCCATCCGCCCCGCCGACCCGACGCTGCGCGCGGCCGCCGACGCGATCAACGCCGGTCACCCGTGGCAGGCGACGCAGCTCCTCACGCCGCTGCTCGCCGATTCCACCCGCCGCACGCCGGAGGCGACCTACCTCGCGGCGGCGGCCGCCGCGGGCTGGGAAGGGTGGAGCGAGGTCGAGCGGCTGCTCGCCGGCGCGTCGTGGGCGGATTCGCTCTTCGGCGGGGAGCCG
>DATMHT010000187.1:0-4192 GCA_035554795.1 Gemmatimonadaceae bacterium
CGCTCGAGGTCGTGCGGGAGCGGCAGGAACACGGCCGCGCCGACGAGGAGCATCACGTAGCCGACCGCGTCGAACATCCGCTCGAGCGCGAGCGTGGCCAGCACGGAGGCGCTCGTCAGCCCCGTCGAGCGGGCGACGAAGACGACGCGGGCCGCGTCGCCGCCATTCGCGACGAGGATGTTGTTGAGGCCCGCGCCGGCCGCGGTCGCGCGCACCGCCAGACCCAGCGACCGCGCGCCGGCCGGCCGGAGGAAGATCCACCAGCGGACGCCCTTCACCGCCAGCGACAGGATGTTCACGATCGCCGCGGCGGCGAGCAGGGGCAGCGACGCGTGCCGAATGGACTCCCACGTCGCGGCCCAGTCCACCTTCCGCGCGAAGATGACGAGCAGGGCGAGGATCGCCACCGTCATCAGCAGTCGCGCGGCCCGGGCGATGGCGCGACGGCCGCGCGGGGAAGCGCCGGCTCCGGGCAGGGGTGCGGTCATCGCTCGGGAAGGGCGGAGAAGTGAAAGCCGCGGTCGCGCAGCCCGGCGATGATGCCGGGCAGCGCCGCGGCCGTCTGCGACCGGTCGCCGGCCGGATCGTAGCCGTCGCCGTCGTGGAGCAGCAGGATCGAGCCCGGCGTGGCCCCGTCCACCGTGCGACGCACGATCGCGTCCACGCCTGGCCGCGCCGAGTCCCACACCCCGAGGCTCCAGCCGACCGTGCGCTGCCCGAGCGAGCCGGCGATCGCCGTCACCCACGGGCTCCGGAAGCCGTGGGGCGCGCGGAAGAACTTCGGACGGACGCCGGCAGCGCGATCGAGCGCGGCGGTCCCGAGGGTGAGGTCGCGCCGGACGTAGCCGGGCGACCGGTCGTGCAGCTTGCGGTGAAAGTAGCCGTGGTTCGCGACCTGGTGCCCCTCGCTGGCGGCGCGAGCGACGAGGTCGGGCCAGCGCTCGGCGTGCCGCCCCAGCACGAAGAACGTCGCGCGCACGCCCGCCTCGCCGAGCGCGTCGAGGATGCGCGGCGTGGCGTCGGGGTTCGGACCGTCGTCGAAGGTGAGCGCGACGGTGGGCACATCGGCCGCCGACGGCGGCAGGCTGCTCAGGACGCGGCCGAAGACCGGGCTGTTCCGGTGGAAGGCGCCGTGTGCCGCGGCCCCGGCCGCGAAAGCGGCGACGACACCGGCCGTCAGCACGATTCCCCGGGAAGCGCGCGCCCGGCGCTCAGGCGGCGACGGCCGCGCGGCCGAGCACGGCGTCGTACACGCCGAGCACGGTCTCGGTCACCCGCGGCCAGCCGTAGGCGAGCGCGCGCTGCCGTCCGGTGACGCCGAGGCGGGCGCGCAGCGCGTCGTCGTCGAGCACGCGGACGAGCGCATCGGCCAGCGCGCGACGGTCGCCGCACGGCACCATGAGCGCCTCGCGGCCGTCCTCGACGACGTCGCGGAAGCCCATGATGTCCGAGCACACGACGGGCGTCTCGCACGCCATGGACTCGAGCAGCGTGATGCCGAACGACGCCTTGGTGGTCGGGCAGGCGTAGACGGCGCTGTGCGCGTAGTAGCTCGGCCGCTCGTCGAGCACGGAGCCGACGAAGGTGATGTCGGGATCGTCGCCGGCGATGCGGTAGTAGTGCTCGCGGAGCGGCCCGTCGCCGACCACGACGAGCTGCGCCGGGCGACCGTGGCCGCGAACGTGGCGGAACGACTCGATCAGCGTCGTCAGGCCGTTGCGCGGATCGAAGCGGCCGAGGAAGAGCACCGCCGGGACGTCGCCGCGGATCTCGGGCGGCTTGGGCGCGTTCGGCGTGAACAGCGTCGTGTCGATCCCGTTGGGGATGACCTTCCAGTCGGCCTCGAAGTAGCGCTCGAGCGCCACCGTCGTCGAGTGCGACACGGCGATCGCGGCGTCGAGCATGTCGAGCCGCTTCTGGAAGAACTTCCGCAGCACGGTGTACCCGACCGACCGGTCGAAATACGTGTGGAACGTGCCGACGACCGGACAGTCGGCCTCCTCGATCGCGAGGAGCGGCAGCGTCGGCGTCAGCGGCGAGTGGACGTGGACGATGTCGTAGCGTCCCTCGCGCAGCGCGCGCCGCATCTGTCGCCGCAGCCCGAGCCCGAGCGTGATGCGGGCCTGCGACCCGTTCGCGTACACCGGCTGGCTGCGCCCGAGATGAATCACGCCGGGCTGCGGCCGGGAGCCCGGGATGCGCGAGGTGATGATGTCCACGTGGTGCCCGCGCAGCCGCGCTTCCTTCGCGAAGAAGTGCACGTGCTCGCAGACGCCGCCCAGATGCGGATAGTAGTACTCCGTGACGAGCGCGATCCGAAGCGGCCGCGGCGCCGCGCCGTCGTAGGGCGTCAGGGCGTCACGCCGGCCGTGGTCCGGCGTGAGCGTCGTGGGCGTGCTACGGCGTGGGGTCAAGAGCGGCATGGGCTGCGGCCAGGCGTGCCACGGGCACGCGGTAAGGGGAGCAGGAAACGTAATCGAGCCCGAGCTTGTGGCACAGCTTGACCGATCGCGGCTCCCCCCCATGCTCCCCGCAGATGCCCACCTTGAGCGTCGGCCGGACCCGCCGGCCCTCGCCCACCGCGTACTTCACCAGCTTCCCGACCCCGTGCTCGTCGAGCACCTGAAACGGATCCTCGGCGAGGATGCCGCGCTCGATGTAGCTGGGGAGAAAACGTCCCGCGTCGTCCCGGCTCAGCCCGAACGTCGTCTGCGTCAGGTCGTTCGTGCCGAAGGAGAAGAACTCCGCCTCGGCCGCGATCTCGTCGGCGGTCAGCGCCGCCCGCGGGAGCTCGATCATCGTTCCGATCAGGTACGGAACGCGCTCGCCCATCGCGCCGAGCACCGAGTGCGCCGCCTCCTCGAGGATGGCGCGCTGGTGCGTGAACTCCTTCACCGTCGCGACGAGCGGGATCATGAGCTCGGGTCGCACGTCGATTCCGCGCCGCATCGCCTTCACGGCCGCCTCGAAGATCGCGCGGCCCTGCATCTCGGTGATCTCGGGATACGTGATGCCGAGCCGGCAACCGCGGTGGCCGAGCATCGGGTTCGTCTCGCGAAGCGATTCGACGATGCGCGTCAGGTCGCCGCGGCTCAGCCCGAGCTGACGCGCGAGAAGCTTGCTCTCCTCGCCGCCGTGCGGCAGGAACTCGTGCAGCGGCGGATCGAGCAGACGGATCGTGACGGGGAGCCCGTCCATCGCCTCGAAGATGCCCTCGAAGTCGGCGCGCTGCATCGGCAGCAGCTTGGCGAGCGCGCGCCGGCGTCCGGTCTCGTCGCGGGCAACGATCATCTCGCGCATCGCGGTGATGCGGTCGCCCTCGAAGAACATGTGCTCGGTGCGACAGAGCCCGATCCCCTGCGCGCCGAAGCTGCGGGCGACGCGGGCGTCGCGGGGCGTGTCGGCGTTCGCGCGCACCTTGAGCGTGCGCGCTTCGTCGGCCCAGCCGAGGAGCCGCGAGAACGACTGATAGACCGTCGAGGACGCGGCCGGCATCGTGCCGCCGAGGACGCGTACGACCTCGCTCGGCACCGTCGGCAGATCGCCCTTGTACACGCGCCCGCTCGCGCCGTCGAGCGTGAGATAGTCTCCCTCGTGCACGACGGCGTCGCCGACGTGGAAGCGGCGCTGCTCGACCTCGACGTGGATCTCTTTGCAGCCGACCACCGCGCACTTGCCCATGCCCCGCGCGACGACCGCCGCGTGACTCGTCATGCCGCCGCGGGCGGTGAGCACAGCCCGCGCGGCGACGATGCCATGGAAGTCCTCGGGCGTCGTCTCGTCGCGCACGAGGATGACGTTCTCGCCCTGCGCCGCGCGCCGTTCGGCGACGTCGGGGTCGAAAACGGCGATGCCGCTCGCCGCGCCGGGGCTCGCCGGGAGACCGACCGCCAGCGGCGCCTGCCGCACCGCGCCGTCGATCACCGGGTGCAGAAGCTGGTCGAGCTGCCCCGCCGGCACGCGCAGAACGGCGTCGCGCGTCGTGATCAGCCCTTCGGCGACCATCTCGCTCGCGATGCGCACGGCCGCGGCGGCGGTGCGCTTGCCGGTCCGCGTCTGGAGCAGGTAGAGCTTCCCGCGCTCGACGGTGAACTCGATGTCCTGCATGTCGCGGTAGTGCCGCTCGAGGCGCTCCTGCGTCTCGAGCAGCTCCGCGTACGCGCCGGGCAGCTGGCGCGCCATCTCGTCGATG
>DATMHT010000188.1:0-9970 GCA_035554795.1 Gemmatimonadaceae bacterium
CCAGCCGCCACGGAGCCTTCCATGCGCCGCGTGAAGTACTTCGTCGCGATGAGCCTCGACGCCCAGCTCGCCGGGCCGCACGGCGAGATCGACTGGCTGTTCACCGACGGCCACTACGGCGCGAAGGAGTTCTTCGCCACCGTGGACACGGCGCTCGTCGGCCGCCGGACGTACGAGTTCATGCTCTCGATGGGCGAGCGCACGGCCGGCATGACGACCTACGTCTTCTCGCGCACGCTGAAGCCGGCCGACTACCCCGAGGTCACCATCGTCGCCGACGGCGTCGTCGAGCTCGTGGCCGCCCTCCGCGCGCGCGACGCGGGCAGGGACATCTGGCTCGTCGGCGGCGGCGCGCTCTTCGGCACGCTCCTCGACGCCGGCCTCGTGGACGACGTGCAGGTCGCCGTGCACCCGATCATCCTCGGCCCCGGCCTGCCGTTCGTCGAAGGCGCCACCAAGCGCGCCCCGCTGCGGCTGCGCGGCGTGAAGCAGTACGGGAACGGTCTGCTCGCGTTGGATTACGAGGTGGGCGGTGGGCGGTAGGCGGTTGGCGCGATCTCGTCACCGAGGCGGGTCGGGCGTCGAGCGTCGGGGCCGTGGCTCGACCTCGGCACCACTCGCGGCGCACCAGCCCCGACCCTCGAGCCTCGACCCCGGACCCGCAGTCGTTCTCGCTGACCGCCAACCGCCCACCGCCAACTACCATCCATGCCGACCACCTTCCTGACCACCACCAGCAACGCCCTCGACGGCTACCGCGTCACGCAGACGTTCGGCGTCGTTCGCGGGATCACCGTCCGGTCGCGCTCCCTGATCGGCACCTTCGGCGCCGCGCTGCAGACCATCGTCGGCGGCGACATCACCCTCCTCACGCAGCTCTGCGAGCGCACCCGCGCCGACGCCTTCGGCGCCTGTGTCGCCAACGCGCAGGCGCTTGGCGCCAACGCCCTGCTCGCGGTGCGCTACGACGCGACCGAGATCATGCGCGGCGTCTCGGAGGTGCTCTGCTACGGCACGGCCGTTCGCGTCGTCGCGGTGCGGCGCGGTGGCGACGAGGAGGAGCCGTCGTGAGCGGCGCCGCGGCCAGCGCCGCCGCCGCGGCGGAGCTCTTTCCCGGGCACGCGCGGCCGCGCGAGCTGAGCGCCGCCGAGATCCGGCGCGTCGTCTTCGCGTCGTCGCTCGGCACGGTGTTCGAGTGGTACGACTTCTACCTCTACGGGTCGCTCGCCGCGATCATCAGCCGGCAGTTCTTCTCCGGCGTCAACCCGACGGCGGCGTTCATCTTTGCGCTGCTCGCCTTCGCCGCCGGCTTCGCCGTGCGTCCGTTCGGCGCGCTCGTCTTCGGCCGGCTCGGCGACCTCGTGGGGCGGAAGTACACCTTCCTCGTCACGATCCTGATCATGGGCCTCTCGACGTCCGTCGTCGGCCTCCTGCCGTCGTACGCGCGGATCGGCTTCGCGGCGCCGGTGATCCTCATCCTCCTCCGCCTGCTCCAGGGGCTCGCGCTCGGCGGCGAGTACGGCGGCGCGGCGACGTACGTGGCCGAGCACGCGCCGCAGGGGAAGCGCGGCGCGTACACGTCGTGGATCCAGACGACGGCGACGCTCGGGCTGTTCCTGTCGCTCCTCGTCATCATGGGCTGCCGCATCGCGCTCGGCACCGAGCGGTTCGAGAGCTGGGGGTGGCGCATCCCGTTCCTCGTCTCGCTCGGGCTGCTCGCGATCTCGGTCTGGATCCGCCTCAAGCTCGACGAGTCGCCGCTCTTCCAGGAGATGAAGGCCGAGGGCACGACGTCGAAGGCGCCGCTCACCGAGTCGTTCGCCCGCTGGGGCAACCTGCGCCTCGTGCTGATCGCGCTCTTCGGCCTCACCGCCGGTCAGGCGGTGGTGTGGTACACGGGGCAGTTCTACACGCTCTTCTTCCTGACGCAGACGCTCAAGGTGGACGCGCAGACGGCGAACGTCCTCGTCGCGCTCTCGCTGCTGCTCGGTACGCCGTTCTTTCTCGCGTTCGGCGCGCTCTCCGACCGCGTCGGACGCAAGCCGATCATCATGGCCGGCTGCCTGCTCGCGGCGCTGACGTACTTCCCGCTCTTTCGCGCCATCACGCACTACGCCAACCCGGCGCTCGAGGCGGCACAGCGCGCGGCACCCGTCGTCGTCGCCGCCGATCCGGCCGGCTGCTCGGTGCAGTTCAACCCGGTCGGCACGAGCAAGTTCACCTCGCCCTGCGACGTCGCGAAGGCGGCGCTGGTCAGGCGCGGCGTGCCGTACGCGAACGAGCCGGCCGCCGCCGCCGCCGGCGCTCAGGTGCGCGTCGGCCGGACGACGATCGCCTCGTACGACGCCACGGCGCCCGACGCGAAGGCGCGCGGCGCCGCCTTCGACACGGCGCTCGGCGCCGCGCTCGACGCCGCCGGCTACCCGATCGCGGCCGATCCATCGCGCGTGAACCGGCCGATGCTCGTGCTCCTGCTCTGGGTGCTCGTGCTCTACGTGACGATGGTCTACGGCCCGATCGCGGCGATGCTCGTCGAGATGTTCCCGACGCGCATCCGCTACACGTCCATGTCGCTGCCGTATCACATCGGCAACGGCTGGTTCGGCGGCTTCCTCCCGACGACCGCGTTCGCGATCGTCGCCGCGAGCGGCGACATCTACTCGGGGCTCTGGTATCCCGTCGCGGTCGCGCTGCTGACGCTGGTGATCGGCATGATCTTCATCCGCGAGACGAAGGACGTGGACATCCGCGTGGACTGAGTCGCCGATGCCCGAGCGTCACGTCGTCAACCCGCTGCCACCGAGCACGCCCGCCGAGCTTCGCGCGGCGCGCGGCCAGGCGCGCGCCATCCCGCCCGATCTGCTGCGGGAGGCGTCGCTCCGCCTCGGCGTGATGTCGCTCCTCGGCGCGGTGCTGTGGATCGTCGGGACGCTGCTCGGCCACCTCTCGGTCCGCGCCGTGAGCCCTCCGGGCGACCGGCGCTGGCTGTCGTTGGAGCCGAGCGACGCCGTCGCCGCCGTGAGCGCGGCCGCGTCGCTCGCGCTCTTCGCGTACACGCGCCGCACGAAGCGCGACCCGCGGTTCGTCCTCGACGTCGGGCTCGGCTACTTGCTGCTCACCACGCTCGCGCTCGCGATGATGACGCACGTCACGGTGCTCTTCAGTCGCGTGGGCGTCGCCGCCCCGCCCATTCGCCCCGAGATCAGCTGGGCCGGCGTCGTCGTCCTGATCTTCGCCGCCATCGTGCCGACGCCGCCGCGCAAGATGCTCGTCGCCGGCCTCCTCGCCGTGACCATGAACCCGGTCAGCATGCTGATCGCGCTGGCCCGCGGCGTCTGGCTCTTCGGGTCGGCGAGCGACGCCCTCCTCATGCATTACCAGGACTATCTGCTCGTCGGCGTGGCGGTCGTCATCTCGCACGTCGTCACGCAGCTCGGCCGGCAGGTGACGAAGGCGCGCGAGATGGGGAGCTACCGCGTCGGCGAGCTGCTCGGGCGGGGGGGCATGGGCGAGATCTACCTCGCCACGCACCGCATGCTCGCCCGGCCGGCGGCGATCAAGCTGATCCGCCCGGAGATGCTCGGCGGCGGCGTCGGCGAGCCGGCGGAGCTGGCGGTGAGGCGCTTCACCCGCGAGGCCGAGGCGGCGGCGAATCTGCGCTCCCCGCACACGGTCGAGGTGTACGACTTCGGCGTGACCGAGGAGCACACCCTCTACTACGTGATGGAGCTGCTCGACGGCATGGACCTCGAGACGCTCGTGCGCCAGTACGGCCCCGTGCCCGCGTCGCGCGCGATCCACATCCTGCGCCAGGTGTGCGAGTCGCTCGAGGAGGCGCACGTCCGCGGCCTCGTGCACCGCGACATCAAGCCGGCGAACATCCACGTCGGCATCGTCGGCCTGCGCCACGACTTCGTGAAAGTGCTCGACTTCGGACTCGTGAAGACGACCGTCACCCCTACGATGCCGGCGGCTCATGACGAGCACTCGCTCGCCACCGCCGCGGGTCTCACTCCGGGAACGCCCGCCTACATGGCGCCCGAGATGGTGCTCGGCGAGACGGTGGACGGACGCGCCGACCTCTACGCCCTCGGCTGCGTCGCGTACTACATGCTCACCGCCAGGCTGGTCTTCGAGGCGGAGACGCCCTTTCAGGTCATCGTGCGGCACCTCGAGAACGAGCCCGAGCCGCCGTCGCGGCGGACGAACCGCGTCATCCCGCCGGCGCTCGATCGGGTGGTGCTCGACTGCCTCGCCAAGTCGCCGGCCGACCGGCCGCAGACCGCCGCCGACCTCGACCGCGCGCTCGCCGCGATCGCGATCGAGCCGTGGGACGAGGCGCAGGCCGCGCGATGGTGGGCAATGTCGCGTCCGCTCGCCGCGGCCGTGTCCGCCGGCGGAGAATCACCGGTGAGGAATCCTTCGTAGTGGTAGGGGTTATCGAATGATACGCGGGCCGCGTGGCGCGCCGTTCCTGGCGCCCCGCGTCGGCCGGGCCGTAACGTTGGTCTCTCTCTCTCCTCGTGCGTGGATGGTCTCGTGGAAGAGCTGAAGGCACGACTTCAGGCGGCGCTCGGCGACGATTACGTGGTGGAGCGCGAGCTGGGCGGCGGCGGCATGGCGCGCGTCTTCGTCGCGCGCGACGTCAGTCTCGGACGCGACGTGGCGGTGAAGGTCCTCCCGCCGGACCTCGGAGCCGCCGTCAATGCGGAGCGCTTCCGCCGCGAGATTCAGGTCGCGGCGCGGCTCCAGCATCCGCTCGTCGTCCCCGTGCTCGCCGCCGGGGAAGGGGAGGGGCTGCTCTACTACACGATGCCCCTGGTGGAGGGCGAGTCGCTCCGCGCGCGGCTGCGGCGCGTGACCTCGCTCTCGCCCGCCGACACGATCCGCGTCCTCTGCGACGTCGCCTCGGCGCTCGCCTACGCGCACGCGCGCGGCATCGTCCACCGCGACATCAAGCCGGACAACGTCCTCCTCTCCGGCGGCCACGCCCTCGTCGCCGACTTCGGCGTCGCCAAGGCGGTGAGCGAGGCGGCCGCGTCAGAATCGCCTAACGAGTCAGGCTCCGGCCTGACGTCGGTCGGCATCGCGCTCGGTACCCCGGCCTACATGGCCCCCGAGCAGGCGCTCGCCGACCCCGACGCGGACCATCGCGTGGACGTCTACGCCGCCGGCATCCTCGGCTACGAGATGCTCGCCGGCCGGCCGCCGTTCGCGGGGATGACGCCGCAGGCGACGGTCGCCGCGCAGGTATCGTCGTTGCCGCCGTCGCTCGCCGACGCCTGCCCCGACGCGCCGGCGGCGCTCGTGGATCTGCTCATGCGCTGCCTCGAGAAGCGCCCCGCCGACCGCTTCGAGTCGGCCGACGCGCTGCGGGCCGCGCTCGACGACCTCCCCGTGAGCGGCGCGCGGCCGTCGGGCGTCGTCGGCGCGGCAACCAACGGTGGTAACGGCGGCCGCGGCACCGCTGTCGGGAGTGGCGGCGCTGGCGGCCAGCGACCGATGCCGAGGCGCGGCCGGGCCGTCCTGGTCGCGGCGACGCTCGCGCTGCTCGTCGGCGGCGGGTACGCGACGCTGCGCGCGCTCGGCGTCGTGCCGGGGTCGTCGCTCGTCTCCGAGGGCGTCATGCACGAGCGCGAGCGCGTGCTCGTCGCCGACTTCGACAACCGCACCAACGACCGACTGCTCGGCGACGTCGTCACCGATGCCTTCCGCACCGACCTCACGCAGTCGCCCGCCGTCACCGTCGTGCAGCCCGACGCCGTCCGCGACGTCCTCGCCCGCATGCAGCAGCCGGCCGCGGAGAAGCTGACGCCGGCGCTGGCGCGCGAGGTCGCCGAGCGCGACAACATCAAGGTGCTCGTCACCGGCGACGTCGGCGCGGCGGGCGCGGGCTACGTGCTGACGGCGCGTCTCGTCTCCGCGCCCACCGGCGAGGTGATCGAGGCGTTCCGCGAGACCGCGGAGGACGCGCGCGGCGTCATCCCCGCCATCGACCGGCTGTCGAAGACGCTGCGCGCGCGCGTCGGCGAGTCGCTGCGCGCGGTGCGCACCGCGCCGCGGCTCGCCGACGTCTCGACGGCGTCGCTGCCGGCGCTGCGCAAGTACTCCGAGGGCGTGTGGGCGGCGGACCGCGACGGCAACGAGCTGCGCGGCGCGGCGCTGCTCGAGGAGGCGGTCGCGCTCGACACGACCTTCGCGATGGCGTACCGCAAGCTGGCGATGGTCTACTCCAACCGCGGCGAGCGGCCGGAGCGCGCGACCGAGGCGCTGCGCAAGGCGTTCCAGTACCGCGACCGTCTGTCCGAAAGCGAGCGCTACCTGCTGCTCGGTACGTACTACAGCCATCTCGAGGCCGACACCGCGAAGGCGGTGGCGGCGTACCAGTCGCTGCTCGAGCTCGACCCGAACAACGCGGCCGCGCTCAACAACCTCGGCATGCTGTACTACGACCGGCACGACTACGCCGCCGCCGAGTCGCTCTACCGGCGCGCGATGGGGCTCAGCAACCGCGTCGTCGCGAACTACGAGAACCTCGCCCAGGCGCAGTACACGAACGGCGAATACGCCGCCGCCGAATCCACGGTCGCCGCGCTGCGCGCGTTCGCGCCGCGGAGCCCGGCCGCGATCTTCACGAGCGCCGAGCTGGCGGGCGCGCGCGGCGACTACGCCGCCGCCGACTCGGTCGCGCGCGGCGCGTTCGACCTGCTTCGGGGCGACGCGGCGTCGCTGGCCAAGGCGGGCCAGCTCCGCGCCGCGGTCGCGACCATCTTCGGGAAGCTCGGTGACGCCGAGCGGATGCTCCACGATGCGAGCGCGAGCGCGATGCGGGCGGCCAACCCCGGCGAGGCGCTGAGCGCTGAAGGGCAGCTCGTCGTGACGGACGTGCTCCAGCGCGGCCGGCCGGACCGCGGCGCCGCCCGCCTCGAGCGCACGCTCGCGCGCCATCCGCTCGATTCGCTCCCCGCCGCGACGCGCCCGTACCTGAACGTGGCGCTCCTCTACGCGCTGGTGGACCGGCCCGCCCCCGCGCGCGCCGCGGTGGCGAAGTGGGATCGCACCGCCACCCCCGCCCAGCGGGCGAAGCAGTCGCTGTTCCGCCGCGGCGTGGAGGGGATGATCGCGCTCGCCGAGAAGCGTCCCGCGGCCGCGGTCACGGAGCTGCGCGCCGTCGCCGCGGAGGACCACGACTGCGTGAGCTGCGTGCTCCCGGCGCTCGGCGTCGCCTACGTCCAGGCGGGGAACGCCGACTCCGCGATCGCGGTGCTCGAGCGCTACCTCGTCGTCCGCGACGCCCACCGGCTGCAGGCCGACCAGGACTGGCTGGCGATCTCGCGCCGCCGCCTCGGCGAGCTGTACGAGGCGCGCGGCGACAAGGCGCAGGCGGTGAAGCAGTACGCCGCCTTCCTCGACCTCTGGCGCGACGCCGACCCGGAGCTGCAGCCCCAGGTCGCCGAGGTCCGGCGGCGGCTGATCGCGTTAGGCGGGGAGTCGGTGGTGCGACCGGTCAGCAGATAGAGAGGCGGGTCGGGGGTTGGGGGTCGGGGAGGAGCCGCTCGGGATGTCCCTAGGCACATCCCCAACCCCCGACCCGTCTCACGGCGACAGCCTCTCCACCCGCCACCCTCCGTCCTCGCGGACGTACCGCAGCCGGTCGTGCAGACGGCTCGGGCGGCCCTGCCAGAACTCGACCGTCTCCGGCGCGACGCGGTAGCCGCCCCAGTGGGGCGGGAGGGGGACGTCGCCATCGGCGTAGCGGCGCGCCAGCTCGGCCTCGCGCGCCTCGAGCTCCGCGCGCCCGGCGATCGGCCGCGACTGGTGCGACGCCCACGCGCCGATGCGGCTGCCGACCGGGCGCGTGCGGTAGTACGCCTCGCTCTCCTCGCGCGAGACGCGCGCGACGGTGCCGGTGACCCGCACCTGCCGCTCGAGCTCCGCCCAGTGGAAGACGAGCGCGGCGCGCGGGTTGGCGGCGAGCTCGTCGCCCTTGCGACTGCGATAGTCGGTGTAGAAGACGAAGCCGCGCTCGTCCACGCCCTTGAGCAGGACGATGCGCGCCGACGGCGCGCCGTCCGGCGTCGCGGTCGCCAGCGTCATCGCGTTCGGCTCGCGCAGCTCGGCGGCCTGCGCGTCGTCGAACCAGGCGAGGAACTGCGCGATCGGATCGGCGGCGACGTCTCCCTCACCAAGGGAGGCACGGGCGTAGGAGCGGCGGAGCGAGGCGAGGTCGGTCATGGGGAAAAGATGACGGGCCTGTGGCCCAGGGCCTAGGCCCGAGGCCCTTCGGTCATTCCGTCCGCTAACGTCGAGCCCGCTCGCGTCGTCTATCTCGTGTCTCTCTTTCACACGAGGTCACCATGCAGCGCCGCTTCACCCTGCTCTCCGTCGCCCTCACGCTGGCCGCCGCGACGCCGGCCGTGCTCTCCGCGCAGATGCGCACCGACGCCGCCCTCCAGAAGCTCGAGGCGGAGAAGGCCCGCCGCGCCGCCGCGCAGCCGGCGCCGGCCGTCGTGCGCGCCGACCGTCACGAGGTCCGGAGCGACCGTCGCGAGCTGCGCCACGATCGTCACGACATCCGCGCCGACCGCCGCGACTACCACGCGGACGTCCAGACCATGGCGCACACCAAGGACAAGGCGCGGAAGCGCGCCCTCAAGCAGGAGCTGCGTCAGGATCGCGCCGAGATGAAGGCCGACCGCAAGGACGCGCGCCGCGACGTCCGCGACACGCGCAGCGACCGTCGCGACCTGCGCGGCGACCGAAAGGACGCACGGAAGGATCGGAAGCACTAGTCGGGAGGGGATAGGGTAGAGGGTGTAGGGTGTAGTGACGCGGGGCCGGCTCCGTTCGACGGAGCCGGCCCCGCGTGCGTTCGTTGCTTACCTCTCCCGTTCCACTCTTCCGGGGCTGGCGCGAGCGCGACAAGATAGCGGGAAGGCGAGGGTCTGGAGCCCTTCAAACCTTCCCCCTCCACTCACCGTCCAACCCGTATCAGCCGCGCCGTCCCTCCCTTGCCCCTTCCTCCCATGCGCCGTCTCCTCGCTCTCGTCTCGGTTGTTGTCGCCGGCTCCTCGTCGCTCGCCGCGCAGCAGCAGCCCGCCGAGCGCTTCACGCTCGCCGGCCCCGAGGTCGCGGTGTACGATCTCGTCGGCACGATGCGCGTCGTCGGCGCGACGACGGGGAGCGACGTCGTCGCCGAGGTGTCGCGCGGCGGCCCCGACGCGGCGAAGCTGAAGGTCGAGACGGGGCCGATCGGCGGCCATCAGACGCTGCGCGTGATCTTCCCCGGCGACGCGATCGTCAGCCGCGACCTGGGCCGCGGCTCGACGACGCGCCTCCGCGTGCGCGACGACGGCACCTTCGGCGACGACACGCGCCGTGGCGGCGGCATCTTCTCGCGCGGCACCGAGGTGACGATCTCCGGCCGCGGCGGCGACGGGATCGAGGCGCATGCCGACGTGACCCTGCGCGTGCCGGCGGGGAAGCGCGTCGTCGTGCATCTGGCGGTCGGCGACGCGCAGGTGTCGAACGTGGACGGCGACGTCCGCGTGGACGTCGCCGCCGCCAACGTCACCGCGAACGACACGCACGGTCGGCTGTCGCTCGACACCGGCTCGGGAGAGGTCCGCGTCACCGACGCCGAGGGCGAGCTCGATCTCGACACCGGCTCGGGCGACGTCACCCTGACGCGCGTCAGCGGCAAGCGCCTGACCGTGGACGCCGGCTCCGGCGCGCTCCGCGGCACCGATGTCGCCTCCGACGTGCTGACCCTCGACCTCGGCTCGGGCGGCGCGACGCTCGCCAATGTGCACTCGAACGAGATCTCCCTCGACAGCGGCAGCGGCGACGTGGACCTCGGCCTCGCCGGCGACGTCCGCTCCCTCGTCGTGGACTCCGGCTCCGGCGACGTCACCATCCGCGTCCCCACCTCCCTCGGCGCCACGATCGACGTGGACGCGGGCTCCGGCGG
>DATMHT010000189.1:0-5710 GCA_035554795.1 Gemmatimonadaceae bacterium
GACGCGCTCGACATGAGCCAGCCCGCCGTGTCGAAGCACCTGCGCGTGCTGCGCGACGCCGGGCTCGTCGAGGCGCGCGTGGACGCGCAGCGCCGCATCTACAGCCTGCGTCCCGAGCCGCTCGCCGAGATGGACGCGTGGCTCGCGCCGTACCGGAAGTTCTGGCGCGGCAAGCTCGCCGCGCTCCAGCGCCACATCGCCAGCGACGGCTGACCCCTTCACCGGAGATTACGACGTGACGATGACGACGACGACCACCACCCCCACGAACAGCAGCGACCGCGTCGAGGAGCAGGTCCGGCTGCACGCCCCCCGCGCCCGCGTCTGGCGTGCGCTGACGACCGCCGACGAGCTGGCCGCGTGGTTCGGCGTGAAGCTCGCCGGCGCGACGCCGATCGCCCCCGGGGCCCATGTGACGGGACACATGATCTTCCCCGGGTACGAGCACGTGCGCTTCGACGTGATCGTCGAGGAGCTCGTACCCGAGCGACTCTTCTCCTGGCGCTGGCATCCACACGCCGTCGAAAAGGGCGTCGACTACTCCGCCGAGCCGCGCACGCTGGTGACGTTCACCCTCGAGGACGCCCCGGGCGGCGACACGCTGCTCCGCGTCGTCGAGTCGGGCTTCGACGCGCTCCCCGACCATCGGCGCGCCACGGCGCTCCTCGGCAACGGCAACGGCTGGCGCGGACAGCTGCAGAAGCGGCTCCCGTCGTACCTCGCGTCGGCCTGACGCGCCGCGGCGAGGTCCCGCCGACGCCGAGCGCAAGAACGCGGGCCCGGGTATCCGAAAGGATGCCCGGGCCCGTCGTCACGTGCCAGGCGAGCGGACCCTCGCTCGGCCAGGTCGGTGAAATAGGGTACCTACGCTCTTACCACCTTCTCGTGCGCGGTCCGGCGCGGCTGGCGCGGCCGGCGCGCGCTCACTCGTCGCTCGTCGCGTCGACGGCCTTCATCTCCGCCTTCATCTCGTTCGTCCGGCGCGTGAGCTCCGCCTCGTGCTCGCGGTAGAAGCGCACGTTCGCGGGGTTGGCCTTCATCGCGCGCGCGAGCGAGTCGGGGTCGTCCTTCGGGCGCATCTTCATGACGCTGGCCGCCATCCCCGATTGCATGAGCGCGAGCGTCATCACGGCGAACTCGCGCGACGAGAGGCCCGCCTCGCGGATCGCCGCGGCGAGCTGCGGCTGGCTGTCGATCTTGCGCGCCATCCCGTCGATGTCGTCGCTCTTGCCCGAGTCCTCGTCGTTGTCGTCGTCCTTGTGCGCCATCGCCGCCTTGCGCTCCGCCGGCGACATCGCCTTCACCTTGTTCGCGAGGTTCCGCTGCACGGCGAAGTACTTGTCGACCTTGTCCATCGTGAGCTCGTAGCTCTGGACGTCGGCGAGATCGGCGTCGCCCTTCGCACCCGCCGACGCGGACGCGGTCGTCGCGGCCGCGCTGCTGGCGGGAGCGGCGTCCTTCTTCCCGCAGGCGGCGACGACGAGGAGCGGGACGACGGAGAGCAGGGCGGCACGGCTGGCAGCGGTCATCGAGGGCCTCGGTGGAGTGTGGATAGAGAGTGGGTCGTCTCGATGCGCCGTGGGCGCCGACGGCCGGGCGATAGCGTAACCGCCACGGTCCGCACGTCAAGAGCGGGCGTTAGGCGGGCGGCGACGGTCCGACGACGGGCGCGCCGGCGAGCGCGGTGCCGAACCCGGTGCGGAGCCCGTCGCCCGTCACGTCGCGACCGAAGTCGCTAGACTTGAGATCGGGGCTCGGTGCCTCGCACCGAGCCCGGCCTCACATGGATACCGTCGCTCTCGATCCGGAATCGGCCGAGTGGCTGCGCGACCTCCAGGGAATCGATGGAGCACGCGAGCATGCCATCACGCGCCTTCACGCGCTGCTCCTTCGCGTCGCGCGCGGAGAGGCGTCGCGCCGGCGCGCGACACTTCCGGGTCGCGCGATCGAGGACGTGGACGATCTCTGCGTCCAGGCCGCGAACGACGCGCTGATGGCGGTGCTCGCGAAGCTCGCCACGTACCGCGGCGCCGCCCGCTTCACGACCTGGGCGTGCAAGTTCGCGATCCTCGAGACGTCGACCCGTTTGCGGCGTCACGCGTGGCGGCAGCGGAAGGTGGAGCTCGACCACACGATCTGGGATCGGCTGCCGGACGCCGCGCCGCCCGCCCTGCAGCGCCTGGAGAACGATCAGGTGATCGCCGCGCTTCGCCGCGCCGTGGACGACCACCTCACCGACCGGCAACGATTGATCTTTCAGAGCGTGACGATGGACGACGTACCGATCGACGTCCTTGCGGAGCGGCTCGGCACGTCGCGGGGCGCCGTCTACAAGACGCTTCACGACGCGCGCGCGAAGCTTCGGCGAGCGTTGATCGACGCGGGTCACGGGGAGCGAGTGTCATGACCGACTCCGAACTTCGGAAACTGCTCGGCAGCGCAGACCCGGATCCCGGATGCGACCACGCCGGGGAGTGGATGGACGAGTACTGCGAGCTCGTGGCCCGCGGCGAGCCAGTGCCCGATCGTTTCGCCCCGTTTCTCACGCACATGGTCAATTGCGCCGCCTGCCGCGAGGACACCGAGGGCCTTCTCGCGGTGCTTCGCGGCGGGGATCGATCGGGTACGAGGTAAGATTTCGGGCGACCACGCCGCTAACTGGGGAACGCGATCCCCGGGGCGGCCGCTGGACGTCGAGGCCCCCAACGAAGCCATGGAGGACGGCGGCTCATCCATCGGCGACTGCAAGGAGCTTCGGATGTCAGAGGACCACACGCCCGTCCGCTACGGGAGCATCCCGGTCGACGGACTGAACGTCGCCTATCGCGAGGCCGGCGATCCCGTGAACCCCAAGCTCGTGCTGCTGCACGGCTTTCCGGCGTCGTCGCACCAGTACCGCGACCTCGTTCGGGTGCTGGCCGACCGCTTCCACCTGATCGCGCCGGATTATCCGGGCTTCGGGCTCAGCGACGTCCCCGATCCGGCGACGTTCGCGTACACGTTCGATCGCATCGCCCAGGTCATCGAGCGCTTCCTCGCGCTGAAGGGCTTCGACCGGTACGGCCTGTTCGTGCAGGACTACGGCGGACCGGTGGGATTCCGCATCGTCGAGCGCAATCCCGACGCTCTCGAGTGGCTCGTCATCCAGAACTCGAATGCCTACGAGGTCGGCTTCACCGCGGCGTGGGACGGCCTCCGCAACGCACTGTGGAAGCACCGGTCGCCGGAGACGGAAGAGCCGCTCCTCGGATTCCTCACGCGCGAGACCGTCAGGACGATCTATCTGCACGGTGCGAAGCGTCCCGAGCTCGTAAGCCCCGACGCCTGGGAATCGGACCTCGCGTTCCTGCAACGGCCGAACGCGGCGCGCCTGAACCTCGACCTGTTCTACGACTATCGCACGAACGTTCCGCTCTATCCCCGGTGGCAGGCGTTCCTGCGGGAGCGGCAGCCGGAGACGCTCATCTTCTGGGGGCAGGACGACATCTTCTTCACGCGCGAGGGCGGCGACGCCTACCTGGCCGATCTCCCGACCGCCGAGATGCACCGGCTCGACGCCGGCCACTTCGCGGTCGAGGATCACCTCGACTACGTCGCGACCCACATCCGGCGCTTCCACGCGGAGCGCGTCGCGGGGCGGAGCCGGGGTGGGAGCCTCGCGAGCGGACCCGCGCTCGTGGCGGCGCGGGGCTGATCGCGTGCCGTGAGAGGTCCCTAGATCTGTGACGCGGCCCGGCCACTCTACGGAGTGGCCGGGCCTCGTCATGTCGTCAGAAATTGTAGACGCGCTTCCCGCACTGGGGATACAGCGGTTGCGGCGCTCACTCCGCCTTGGACACCGAGGAGTCCGGGCCGCGCTCGATCGCGACGGTGAACTCCTTGGCGAGCGCCACGACGCCCGTCACGGCCATCCAGAATGGCGCGAGCAGCACACCGGCGACGCCCGCCGCGAGCGGCATGTCGAGCAGCGTGCGCCCCTGCGCGTTCCGAATGACGATCCTCCGCACGTTCCCCTCGCGGAGGATCGCCTTCAGCGTGTCCTTGAGCTTTCCTGCGGAGACCTTGATCTCGTCCATGGCGGCATCGGGGTACGGGAAGGAGCGGACCGTCGGCGACTCGAATCTACGTCGCCGCCGACGCGCGTGGCGCGACGCTGAAGAGAAGCCGCCGCGGATCGACGCGGATGCGCGCGGATACGGCTACTCGGCGAAGAGCATGGACGGGGGAGGACACGCAGGTTGATCCTTCCCCAGTCATCCCGAGCGCAGCGAGGGATCTTGCGTGCGACTCGCGTGGCGTGCTCCGCGACAGGGACGGAAGATCCCTCGCTGCGCTCGGGATGACCCGGAGGGGAGCTCCGCGTTCATCCGCGTCGATCCGCGGCGCAAATGCCTCGTGGAGAGGCACGGCATTCGAAGGTGGCGGGGATGGACGGGGCGGCGCGGTCGTACGTCGAGCTGTTCTACGCCTTCGCCTAACGCGGAGTCGGCGTGTTGCGCTTTTCGAGAGTGTGACGATCCGGCGTTTGTCGCGTGCAATGGCCTGGTCGCCCAACATGGTGTGACGCCGAGCCTAACGAGCTCGTCCATGACATCGGAGTCCTCCGGCGACACACACCGGCGCGATGCCGGATGCCGGTTCAAGCACTCAAGGAGAGCTACGACATGCACGGACGTCACATCTTCGTTGGCGCGGCGCTGCTCGCGATCGGGGCGCGGACGCTGCCGGCGCAGCAGGTCACACCGGTATTCGGGGCCACGGTCGGCTCCCTGTCGATCGAGTCCGCGTCCGCGGCTCGCTCCCAGGTGGGCGACCGCTCGTACGGGTTGCAGCTCGACGGTGGCGTGCTCGTGAAGCGTCACCTCTACTTCGGCGTCGACATCGGCGGCCAGTTCCTCAAGGACCAGGCGCAGTTCACCCAGAACACGACGGGCGGACAGATGAAGTCGAGCGCGGTCGTGACCTATCTCTCCGCGATGGCCGGCGCGCGCACGGGAAGCCTCCCCGTCGTACCGCTCGCACTCGGTGTCAACGTCGGCGCCAGCACGACCATCAGCCGGCGCAGCATCGACAATTGCTCCAACTGCCAGGTGGACAAGCTCGACATCCCTGGTGGTGCCTTCGTGGAGCCCACCCTGCTGCTCGGACGACGCAACATTCGGCTGCGCATGTCGGACCGCGTCTACCTCGCCGGCGACGGGATGCGCAGCGTGATCTCGCTCGGCGCGGACCTGCAGCTCCGGAAGCGATAGGCGGGATACCGCGGGGCGACGGACGCAACCTGCGCGGTGAGATCGCGAATACGAGAGCGGCCGCGGGGAGATTCCCCGCGGCCGCTCTGTCGTGAGCCCTTCCTACGCCTTACGCCCGCACCAGCTTCTTGTACGCGATCCGGTGCGGCTGATCCGCCCCCGGTCCCTTCCGGCGAATGAGATCCTCGATGTACGCCTGGTAATTTCCCTCGAACCAGACGACCTCCGAGTCCCCTTCGAACGCGAGGATGTTCGTCGCGACGCGGTCGAGGAACCACCGGTCGTGTGAGATCACCACCGCGCACCCGGCGTAGTCCAGCAGCGCTTCCTCCAGCGCGCGCAGCGTGTCCACGTCGAGATCGTTCGTCGGCTCGTCGAGCAGCAGCAGGTTCGAGCCACTCATCAGCGTCTTCGCCAGGTGCAGGCGATTGCGCTCGCCGCCGGAGAGGTCGCCGACC
>DATMHT010000190.1:0-3833 GCA_035554795.1 Gemmatimonadaceae bacterium
ACGATCGCGACCGAGCTTCGCGTCGAGACTCCACGGGCCCGCGCCCGCGGCGGCGAACAGCAGCCAGACGAAGCAGAGCAGCAGCGCCGGCTCGCCGCGGTTGACGACGGGGAAGAAGCCGTTGGGCGCGTGGCGCCAGAAGTACGCGACCGCCATCTCGCCGGCGAGCACGAACGCCACCGGCCGCGTGAAGAGCCCGACCGCGAGCATCGCCGTGCCGACCAGCTCGAGCACGCCGACGAACCACATCAGCGAGAACATCGCCGCCGCGCCGCCCGGACGGTTGGGCGCGCCGAACATGCCGAACAGCTTCTGCAGCGCGTGCTGCATGTGCACGAGCGCGGCCATCACGCGGAGGACCGTGTAGGCGAGGGTGTGGGTGCGGGACAAGTGAGTCGGGGTGTAGGGTGTAGCGTGTAGTCGTCGCAATGCGACGTACGCTATCCCGCGCGATGCACCACGTCGAGTGCACCGCTACACCCTATACCCTACCCCCTCTACCCTTTGGGCGTCGCCGCCGACTTGAACACGCGCACGGCGGCGTCGCGCACGTCCTTGTCCTTGTCGGTGAGCAGCTCCGAGAGCGCGTTGAGCGCGGCCGGCGTGCGGGCCTCGCCGAGGGCGAGCACCGCGGCGACGCGCTGCGCCGGCGACTTCTTCTTGAACAGCCGACCCTCGGGCTCCGCCGCCTTCACCAGGCGCTGCACCGCCTCGGCGGTGCCGACGCGGCCGAGCGCGGCGAGCAGCGCGAGCTGCACCTCGCCGTCAACTTCGGCGTCGAGCGCCTCGCCGATCGCGGTCGCGGCGGCCGTCCGCCCCGCGGCGGGGCTGCTGCCCGCGCACGCCGCGAGCCCGGCCGCGGCCTGCGTCCGCACGCCGGGCGCGCTGTCGCCGAGCGCCTGCTGCAGCCGCTGTGACGACTTCGCCGTCCCGAGCTTGCCGAGCGCCGAGACGGCGGCGCGGCGCACGCGCTCGTCGTCGTGACGCAGCAGATCGCCGAGCGCACCGTCGGCCTCGACGGCCTTCATCTCGCCGAGCAGGTCGGCGGCGTTGCGGACGACGTACCAGCGGGCATCGCCGAGCATGTGCACGAGCGACGACACGCCGGCGTTCAGCTTCACCAGCGCATCGAAGTAGGCGCGGCGCTCGCTGAGCGACGACGCGTTCGCGAGCTGCTCGATGAGCGCGTCGGCACCGTCCTCGCCGGCGCGGGCGAGGATCGCCGTGTACTCGGCGGCGAGGTTCGGCCGCGCGGCGACCATCTGCGCGACGGGGCGCAGCAGCGTCGGCTTGAAGAGGCGGCGCGCGGCCATGCCGAACGCGCCGCGCAGCGGCCCGTCGAGCGCCGCGCCCTCGCGCCGCACGAAGCCGCCCATCGCCTCGACGACGACCTCGGGCTGCGCCGACCGGGCGGCGTTCTCGGCCGCCGTCACCAGCTCGTCGAGCAGCCGCGACGCGATGTTCGACGCGGTGGTCGTATCGAGCTCGGCGAACAGGTCGCCCAGGCTCTCGCGCGGCGGCGGCGGCGCGGCGAAGTCGAGGAAGGCGCCCGTCTGCGGTGGCGGTGCGGCGACGGCGGCGCTCCCGGCGCGCGCGACGCTCTTCTCGGCCGCCGCGGCGGCGGCCGTCGCCGCGCCGAGCCCCGCCGCCATCGTACTCGCGGCCGACGACGCGTCCTCGCTCTCCTCGGGCGTGAGCACCTCCATCTCGAGGTCCGCGAAGCCGACGCCGACCGCGCCACCGACGCTGACCTCCACGGTCTTCGCGCCGAGCGCGGCGACCTTCTTCGCCAGCGCCTGGCCGCCGTCGCCCGGCACCGGCTCGGCGGCGAGCAGCCGCGCGACGCCGAGCATGTCGCCCGGCGTCGCGTTGCGCTGCACCGCGATCTCGCGCACGGCGTGGCCGATGAGCTGCGCGGCGACCTCGGGGACGCCCTGGAGCGCGTCGGGGCAGAGCGCGCCGTTGACGACGAGCCGCATCCCCTGCGTCGCGAGCGTCACCGGACCGTCCTTGCCGACGGTGACGAGCGCGCGCAGCGCCACCTTCTGCTCGTCCACCGCCGCGGCGTCGTGCAGCAGGAGCCAGACGAGTCGCGAGAAGTGGCGGGCGAAGGTGGTCGAGTAGTCCATTGGGTGGTGTGGCGTCGCCGAGGGAACGCCACAAACGACGCCCGAGCCACGAGGTGCGTCACGCGAACCGGTACCGGTTCGCGTCGGTTCGGCGCACCCGACGCTCCCGCCCGTTAGTCCCGGTCCGCCCCGCGCTCCGCGACCGACCGGTTCGCGTCCGCCTCACCGCTGCCCACCGCGCCGGGCTGCGTGTATGCGCTCGCCGCGCCGTGGCGGTAGACCAGCTCGCCGCCGCTGTGACCGACCTGCCATCCGGCGACGACCAGACCGAGCGCGCCGGCCGTGCCCGCCAGCCGCGCCACCTGGCCGACCCGTCCGCGCGCCAGCCCGACGAGCGTCACGACGAGCACGCCGCCAGCGAAGTAGAGGAACGCCTCGCCCGCCTCCTCGTGCGACTCGAGCGCATTCTCGGGAACGACGGATTCGACCTTGTCTCCCTGCCCCTCGCCCGTCTGCACGGCGAGCCAGGCGCTGGCGACGAGCGCGCCGGCGACGGCGCTGGTCAGCCCCCACGCGCGCATCGGGCGGGCACCGCGCCTGATTGCCCAGAGCGCTCCCAGCGCGAACAATGGGAGGAGCATCGTGAGCACGATCGGGAAGTGTACGATCGCCGGGTGCAGCGGATCGGGAATGAACGTCGACATGTGATTTCTCCGACAGAGTTCGATCACAACATCGGCTCCGCGGGTCGTCGCGGGTATCAGGCGTTCGACGCGGTTCGCGACGACAGGCGTCGTCAGGCGCTCGCATCCGGCGGATGACGGAGGAGATCCGAGTGGAACATCCGATCGCTGACGACGGCGACACGCGGCTGCGGCTCGCCCTCGTCACCATACTGGCCCTCGTCGTCGTCGGCGGCGCGGTGGATCTCGCGCTCGACGCGCCGCGCAACTGGCGCTCGGCGCACGTGGCGTTCGAGCTGGCGATGATCGTCGTCAGCCTCGCCGCCGCCGTCTACCTCTGGCGCGGCTGGTCGCTGACCTCGCGCTCGCTCACCCAGGCGCAACACACGGTCGCCGAGCATCAGGCCGAGCGCGACGCGTGGCGCGCCAGCGCCCAGCGCGCGCTCGACGGGCTCGGCGCCGCGATCGACGCGCAGTTCGACGCGTGGGGACTGACGCCGGTCGAGCGCGAGGTCGCGCTGCTCCTGCTCAAGGGACACGGCCACAAGCAGGCGGCGGCGCTGACGGGGCGCAGCGAGCGCACGGTGCGGCAGCACGCCGTCTCGGTCTACCGGAAGTCCGGCCTCGGCGGCCGCGCCGAGCTCGCCGCGTTCTTCCTCCAGGACCTCATGCTGCCGCCCGCCGAGCGTCGCCCGCCCGCGCTCGGGTCCAACGCATCGCCCGAGCGCGCCGCTGCCCGCTGAGCACGACGGCACGAGCCTTCGCGGGCGCCGAGCGGCGGCTAACACTCGCGGTACCCGCCGCGTAGACTTGGCGCAGACCCCTCACATCAGATGACCGGACTCTCCTCGCTCGCTTCCGCCCGGCGCGCGCTCGTCGCGCTCGCCGCCTACGCCGTGCTCGCCACCGCCGCCTGTCACCAGGGCGGCGCGGCGGCGGTCGCATCCGCGCGGCTCGGCGGCCCCGCGCCCGACAGCGCGACGATCCGCCGCGACGTCGTCTATCTCGCCAGCGACGCGCTGGCGGGGCGGGCCACCGGCACGCCGGGCAACGACAGCGCCGCGGCGTACATCGCGCGGCG
>DATMHT010000191.1:0-2551 GCA_035554795.1 Gemmatimonadaceae bacterium
GCACGTGGATGTGGGCCTCGATCGCGCCCAGCCTGTCGCGCGGGATGCCGAGGCTGGCGGCGTTGTTCGTCGCGTAGGTGAAGGCCGCGCGGGCCGACTCCTTCATGACGTCGCCGAGCTGGCCGGTGAGGATGAGCGAGACCGCGCCTCCCGGACCGACCTGCGTCCGCTCGTCGGAGTCCGTCGTCGGACGGGGCGAATAGAGACGCCGCACGCTCGCCTCGACGAACATGATGTCGCCCCCCATCGGCGTGTAGTACATGCCGGTGGCGACGCCGACCTCGTTGTGCTCCTGCGCGTGCTCGGGGTGCACCTTCGGCCGGCCGAGCAGCTCGCGCACCTCCTCGGCGTCGATCATCTCGTCCTCGATCACCTTCGTGTCGCCGGCGGCGATGCGGCGCGCGACCTTCCGCGCCACCGCGCCGAGCTGCCGCTCGAGCTGGCGAACGCCGCTCTCGCGCGTGTAGCTCGAGACGACGCTCATCACCGCCTCGTCGGTGAAGCGGATGTTCTTGTCGGCGAGCCCCGACTCCTCGAGCTGGCGGGGGATGAGGTACTTCTTGGCGATCTCCGCCTTCTCGCGCTCGGTGTAGCCGGCGAACTCGACGACCTCCATGCGGTCGATGAGCGGGCCGGGGATGTTCTGCGGGAAGTTGGCGGTCGCGATGAACAGGACCTCGCTGAGGTCGAACGGCACGCCCAGGTAGTGATCCGTGAACGAGTCGTTCTGCGCGGGATCGAGCACCTCGAGCAGCGCGCTCGCCGGGTCGCCCTGGAAGCCCTGACCGAGCTTGTCCACCTCGTCGAGCAGGAAGATGGGGTTCTTCGTCCCCGCCTGCTTCATCCCCTGGATGATGCGGCCGGGGAGGGCGCCGACGTACGTGCGCCGGTGGCCGCGGATGTCGGCCTCGTCGCGCGTGCCGCCGAGCGCGACGCGGACGTACTCGCGGCCGAGCGACCGCGCGATCGACTTGGCGATGGACGTCTTGCCGACGCCCGGCGGACCGGTGAAGAGGAGGATCGGGCCGCGCGCCATCGCCCGCGCCTTCGCCTCCGCCTTGTCGGTGATGTGCCGGTGCTCGTCGCCGGCGGCGTTGAGCGCCGGCGTCGCGTCCTCCTTCGCGGGCTTGATCTTCGCCGCCGGCACCTCGCCGGTCTTCTCGACCTCCTCGGCCATCTGCTGTGCGCGGAGCTGGCGCACGGCGAGGAACTCGAGCACGCGGTCCTTCACGTCCTGCAGCCCGTAGTGGTCCTCGTCGAGCACCTGGGTCGCGCGGTTCAGGTCGAGGTCGTCGTCGGAGCGCTTGTTCCACGGCAGCTCGGCGATCCACTCGAGGTAGGTGCGGATGACCTGCGCTTCCATGCTCTCGCGTCCCGAGCGCTCGAGGCGACCGAGCTCGCGCTCGACTTCGGCGCGCGCTTCCTTCGGCAGCTCGAGCTTGCCGAGCTTGTCGCGCAGCTCGGTGATCTCCTTCGCCTGATCGTCGTCGCCGAGCTCCTTCTGGATCGCCTTCATCTGCTCGCGCAGGTACATCTCGCGCTGGCGCTCGCCAAGCTCCTCCTGCACCTGCGTCTTGATGTCCTCCTGCGCCTCGAGCAGCCCGATCTGGCGCTGCACGTAGACGAGCACGCGCCGCAGCCGCTCCTCGACGCTGAGCGTCTCGAGCAGTCCCTGCTTCTCCGGAACCGGCAGCTCGATGTAGCCGGCGACGAGGTCGGCGAAGCGTCCCGGCTCGGTCACCGAGTCGAGCACCTGGTGCACCACCTCCTCGGGGAGGCCGCGGCGCTCGCCCAGCTCCGCCGCGCGCTCGCGCGTCTCCTTGTGCAGCGCCACGAAGGCGGGATCCTGCTCGTTCACCGGCTCCATCTCGTCCACCGGCATCACCACCGCCGACATGAACCCCTCGGTGGTGGTGTACTGGAGGGCGGTGGCCCGCTGTTCCCCCTGGAGGAGGAGCTGCACCCCGCCCAGGCCGCGCTGGATCTGACCGATCCGCGCCACCACGCCCATGGAGTAGAGGATGTCGGGCGAGGGCTCGTCGGTGTTGTCGCGCTGGGCGACGGCGAAGACGAGCCGTTCCCCCTTCAGGGCGGACTCGATGGCGCGGAGGGTCCCCGGGCGGCCCGCCGCGATCGGCGCGGTGAGGCCGGGAAAGATGACCGTCCCACGCAGCGGCAGGACGGGAAGAGTCTGACGTTGAGCCATGGCTTGCCCCGGGGGGTGAAAAAACGGTGAGCCCGCGCGCGGACGGGGTGCGTCAGGTGCCTGCCCCGGCCGCTCGCGGGCGCCACCCGGAGTCGCACACTCCATTCCACCCCGAACTACGTCATCCCGGCAGGGATTGCAACTTTCCGCCGCCCATCCGACGTAGTGTGGCGGACCATGACTGCCACGACGGCGTTTCTCTTTCCCGGCCGGGGCCCAAGTGGTAGAATGTGGGTTCCCGCCCCAGCTCCCCAGCCCCGTCGCGTGCCCGATTCCGCTGCACCGTCCACAAGCGATCCCGAACTGCGCGCTCACGTCGAGCGGGCCCTCCGCTCGCACTACGAG
>DATMHT010000192.1:0-7035 GCA_035554795.1 Gemmatimonadaceae bacterium
CGAGGTCGCGACCTTCGTGCGGACGGCGGCCGAGCTGGCGGCGGTCGCCGCCTACGAGCCGTTCGCGGCGCTCGGCCCGCTCGAGGCGGGGCGCGACCTCTGGATCGGCTTCCTCAGCGCCCCGCCGACGGCCGACGTCGAGCGAGCCGTGCTCGCGCTCGCGACGGACGTGGACCGCTTCCGCGTCACCGGCCGCGAGCTGTACTGGCGGCGTCTCGTGCGGAACATGGAGTCGCTCCGCCTCGGCGCGCGGCTGGAGCGCGTGCTCGGCGCGCCGATGACGATGCGCAACGCGACGACGGTGCGGAAGCTGGCCGATCGCGCCGCGGCGTCGTAGCGTCAGCCCACCTCCAACACGGAGCGCCCGCCGTATGCGCCACCACCAGTCGGAGCTGCACTCGCCCACCCAGGCGTCGAACGTCTATGCGGCGCTCGCCGAGCTCGCGCGGCGGTCTTCGGACGGCGCGCTCGCGACGGCGGCGACCGTCGGCCTCGTCGCCGTCATGGGCCTCCTCTTCGCGCCGGCGGGCTGGCGCGTCCCGTTCCTCCCGCTCGTCGCCGTCGGCGCGTTCGGGGTCTGGGGGATGGTCGAGCGCGAGCGACCGGCGCCGTCCGAGCAGGAGGCGGGCGCCCGCCGCGACTCACTCGTCTCGACCGTCGTGCGGTGGCTCGCCGTGGCGATCGGCACCGCGGCCGCGGCGCTCGCCGCGCTCGCGCTCCTCGGCGCCCTGTTCGGCACCGTCATCTCGTGACGGCGCGACTCTAGGGGCTCACGGCCTTTCCCGCGGGCACCACCCGCACCGGGAGCACGCCGAGGAGCGCGCCCGGAGCCGTCCTGGCCTCCACCCGCAGCTCGCCGGGCGCGTCCGGCGTCAGCTCCACGTCGAGCGTCTCGCCGATCGCGAGCGGCGACCGCGCCGGCCTGGCCACCTGCAGCGAGACCGGCAGCTCCGCGCCGTCCTTGGCCAGCGGCCGCCAGCGCGCCACCACGGTGTCGCGACGCAGCTCGACGCGCATGTTCGGCCGGCGCGTCGTCATGTTGATGAAGCGCAGCCGGTAGGTGACGCCCGTGCGCAGCGTGAGCGGCGCCGGTGAGGCGCTGCCGTTCAGCAGCACCGCGCGCCGCTCCAGGGCCGAATCACGCGGCGAGGTGACGAGCACCGTGACGTCGGTCGCCGTATCGTAGCGCGCGCCCGGCTCGAGGACGATGAGCGGTCCGGCGAGCCCGGCGAGCTGCTGGTTCTCCTCGTCCACGTGCGTGTGGTAGATGAACGTGCCCGCGCGTGGCGGCGTGAAGCGCGCCTCGAACGAGTCGCCCGGCGCGATCACCGGCGCGAGGCGTGCGCCGGCGCCGCTGAAGCCCGCGACGCCGTCGTAGTAGCTCTCGAGCTCGATGCCGTGCCAGTGCACCGCCGTCGGCACCTCGAGCGTGTTCACGACCGTGATGCTCACCGGCTCGCCGCGCGCGAGCACGATCGGCGGTCCGTTCCGGAGCCCGGAGTCGGCAGGCGGCTCCGTCGCGCCCTGCTGCAGCGCGAAAGCGTAGAGCGGCGCCGCCGCGGAGCTGCCGACGCTGCGCCGGACGAGGAGACGCAGGTGGCGCCGCGCCCCCTCGCTCGCGGCGCGCACGAGCTGCGCGCCGGCCGCCGGGCGCGGGCGAATCTGCACGCCGACGACGAGGCCGTTCATCTCGCCGAGCGCGTGGTTCACGTGCGGGTCCTCGCCTCCGTGCTGCGCCATGTGCCCGGCACTCTGCTCGCGCATGAGACCGAGCGGCCCGCGCGGGCTGAAGTGCTCGGGAATGTGGCAGTGAAAGAGCCAGTTCCCTTCCCGCTCGGGCACCCACGTCAGGCTCATCGTCGAGCCGGGGTGCATGCCCTCGGTGTTCGCGAGCGGCCGTTCGGCGTCCGCGTACACCGTGTCGCCGACGCCGTCGCCACGGCTGTCCACGCGGAAGTAGAAGCCGTGCAGGTGCATCGGGTGCGCGTCGGCCGACGCGTTGATCACGCGCCAGCGCACGGTGTCGCCCACCGTGTACGCGAGCCGCTCGGTGTGCGGCCACGAGCGGCCGTTGACGACGGCGAGCAGCCGGTGGCGGCGCGCCAGCACGCGGCCGGCGGTGTCGGACCACATCCCGATGACGAGGATGCGATCGGGCGCTGGACGCGCGCCCCGCGCATCCACGACGATCGCGCCGGAGAGCTGGGCGTCCTCGCGCGTGCGGAAGTCCAGCCTCCGGCCCATCGTCGTGCCCCAGTAGTAGTAGGTACCGGGCGCGTCGAGCCGGAATCGCACGGTGCGCGCGGCGCCGGGCGCGAGCGTCATGCCCGCGTCGCCGCCGGGGTGCGCGCCGAGGCCGTGGACCGCGAGCGTGTCGGCGGCGAGCGCGTTGCGCACGGTGACCGCGACCTCGGTGCCGGCCGGCACACGGATCAGCGGTCCCGGGATCCGCGGCTCGTGCCCTTCCTCGGCGAACGCGGGCACCATCGCGCCCGGCGCCGAGTCGCCGTCGGGGCGCCAGGTGCCGGCGCGCGCGACGAGGCGCAGCGTCAGCACGCCGCCGCGGAGCGTGCCGGCCGGCGCGCGATTGTCGTTGGCGACGACGCGCACCTCGCCGGGCACCGTGCCGACGACGGGCGTCCGCGCGGCGAACGTTCGTGCGGCGGCGGCACCGCAGAGGACGGCGGTGCAGAGGGCGATCGAACGAACGCGCATGAGGTTCCCCGAGCAGGCGACAGATGACCCGGGCGGCGTCGCCCCTGCGTAATGGGGCCCCCCGCGCGGCTGGCGTCAAGCACGGCGTGCGGCGGCGACACGCGCGCCACTTGCCACCGGCGTGGCGACGGCGTTCCGTGAGAGAGAGCGCGCGGACGCGATCTGTCAGAGAGCGCGTGGCGCGCGGGCACAGCGGGCGAGCGAGGTGAGCGATGAATGCGACGGGACAGTTTCCAGCCGAGACCAGCCGCGACGGCGCGTTCGTGCGCCAGCCGTACACGATTCGCGACCGCATCACCGCCGACGGCTCGTCCGGCTTCAAGGCGGAGCCTGGCCGCTACCACCTGTACGTCTCGCTCGCCTGCCCGTGGGCGCACCGCGCGATCATCGTCCGTCGACTGCTCGGCCTCGAGGACGTGATCTCGATGTCGGTCGTGGACCCGATCCGCGACGAGCGTGGGTGGGCCTTCCGCGAGGGCCCCGGCCACGGTCCCGATCCCGTGTGCAACTTCCAGTTCCTGTCGGAGGCGTACCTGCGCACGGATCCCGACTACACGGGGCGCTTCACCGTGCCGTGCATCTGGGACCGCGTCACCGGCCGGCTGGTGACGAACAACTACCCCGACATCACGATCGACTTCGAGACGCAGTTCACCGCGTTCCACCGCGCCGGCGCGCCCGACCTCTACCCCGAGCCGCTGCGCGCCGCGATCGACGAGGTGAACGCGGTCGTGTACCGCGACGTCAACAACGGCGTCTACCGCGCCGGCTTCGCGACGTCGCAGGCGAAGTACGAGGCGGCGGTGGACGCGCTGTTCGCCCGGCTCGACTGGCTCGAGGAGCGCCTGTCGCGCCAGCGCTATCTCGCCGGGACCCAGCTCACCGAGGCCGACATTCGTCTCTTCACGACGCTCGCGCGCTTCGACGTCGTCTACGTCGGCCACTTCAAGTGCAACCTGCGGCGGCTCGTGGACTACCCGAACCTGTGGGGCTACGCGCGCGACCTGTTCCAGCGGCCCGGCTTCGGGGAGACCGTGAACTTCGACCACATCAAGCGCCACTACTACATGACGCACGACCAGATCAACCCGACGCGCATCGTGCCCAAGGGCCCGATCGTGGACTGGTCGGCGCCGCACGATCGCGCGCGGCTGCCGTGAGCGTCGCGTCGTCGAGCGGGACGGTGATACGCGACGCGCGCCCCGACGAGCGCGCGGCGGTGCGCGAGCTGACGCTGCGCGCGTACGCCGACTACGCGACGATCATGACGCCGGCCGCGTGGGCGGCGCTCGACGGAGCCGTCCGCGCGGCGCTCGACGCGCCGCACGGTCCCGAGGAGCGCATCGTCGCCGAGCGCGACGGGCGGATCGTCGGCAGCGTCTTTCTCTTCCCGCCGGCGAGCGACGCCTACGGCGCTCTCGCCTCGGCGGCCGCCGGCGCACCCGAGCTGCGTCTGCTCGCCGTCGCCGCCGAGGCGCGCGGGCTCGGTGTCGGCCACGCGCTCGTGGACGAGTGCGTGCGGCGCGCGCGCCGCGCCGGCGCCGCGGAGCTCGGCCTGCACACGTCGGAGAGCATGCGCGTCGCGCGGCGCATGTACGAGCGGATGGGCTTCGAGCGCGCGCCGGAGCGCGACTTCAGGCCGGGGGGCGCGGAGCTCGTCGAAGGATACCGGCTGCGGCTCGATCGTTAGGCGCCGCTCACCGCCGCAGCACGAACCCGTCTATCCCGACGAAGTAGCCGCCGCCGCTCCCTTGCGAGCGCGGGTCCTTGCCGACGATCTCGACGACGACCGTGTTGGCGCCGGCGCGCAGGCGCACCCGGCCGAACGAGATCGGCCCGGTCGGCCGCACCGTCGGGCTGTAGCCGCGCACCACGGGCGCGAGCGCCACGCCGTTCACGCTGAGGCGTACGTCGCCGTAGTCGGTCGCCCGCGTGAAGTAGCCGACCAGCTCGTAGCTGCCGGCGGCAGGCGCCGGGAGCGGCAGCGTCAGGCGCGCGCCCGGCCGCGCGTTCACCCACCAGAGGTGGCGCCCGTCGCTCCACGTTGCCGTGGAGTCCTCCTCGAACGACAGGTCCTGCACCTGCAGCTCGCCCCCGGTGACGTGCGCGCTCCGGATCAGCCCCTCGGCCTCGATCATCCCCGGTAACCGCGTCGGCGTCCACGGCTCGGCGGGGAGGAGATCGCTCGGGAGCGGCGGGAAGGGCGCGTGCGGGTGCGTCTGATACCAGAAGGCGACCGAGCTGTAGTCGGTGCCGGGCGCGTCGTTCGCGCCGCCGTGCTGGATGTCGAAGCGGAGCGTGCGCTCGAACGGGATCGCGTCTTCGATGTGCCACCGGTAGGCGCTCACGCGGCCGCTCGTCGTGTCCTTGATCGGCGCGCCGTGATAGGGCGCGGAGTACGGCCCGGTGTCGAAGTACCAGCCGGACGAGAAGTAGTCCTCGGTGCCCGTGCCGACGATCGCGTGCGCGCTGTCGCCGTCGACGACGACCTGCTCGTTCCCCTCGAGGAAGAACATCGCGCGGCTGTGGCGCGGCTGCATGGCGAGCATGGTGCCGACGTACTGCCCGCGCCCCACCGCGTCGAGCACGGTCACCGGCGTGCCGCGCACGGTCGTGACGCGGCGGAACTGGGCGTGGAAATAGAGCGTGCTGTCGGGCAGCCGGTCGACGCTCTCGACGTCCACGTTGTAGTAGAACGCGTCCACCGTCACCGCCGAGCGATTCTCGACGGTGATGCGGGCGTGGTGGTGAAAGGGCATCGGCCAGTAGCTGTTGTATCCGCCGCTGGTCATGTTCAGCGGCGCCGAGACGTACTGCACCCACTGCCCGAAGCCGACGCCGAAGAAGTCCGACACCGGCACCTCGACGCTCGGCGTCGGCTCGTCGTCCCACCAGCAGCGGACGATGAGCTGGCGCTGGATCGCGACGTTGTTGCGCGGCGCGATCGTCAGCCACCACCGCCGGACGATGCCGGCGCCGCGGTGGTCCACGAGCGTCAGCGTCTCACCCGGCGCGAGGCGGCGGAAGTCGGCGTTGCCGTGCTTCGGGTCGGTGCTCGCGTAGTGCGCGATGCGACCGGGCCGCGACAGCGTCAGCGCGTCGAGCGTGCCGCCCGAAGTCTGCTGTGCGCGCGCGGCGCACGGGTAGAGGACAGCGGCGGCGATCGCCGCGAGCCCCCTGAGGAGTCGAGGCGAAGAGAGTCGGGGCGGGGCGATGCGGCGCATCGGGAACCGGGAAAGGGTCGCACTGGCTGCGGCGTCTCACGCGACACGCTGCATCGCGAGCGGTCCGCGCGGAAGGCCCGCGCGCCATCCACCACGCCCGGAGCGACCGGCCCGCGCTGCACTCTGGCGCGACGCGGCCGTCGCCGTACGTTAGGCGCGGGCGTGACCTGACGGCGAGACCGGCGTCGCAAGGAAGATCCGGCGCTTGCCTCCGCGCCCCATCACACCCAGGTGCCCGCATGCCCTCCCACCCCTTCGCTCGTCACGCCGCGCCCGTCCTCTTCGTGCTCGCGGTACTCGCCGCTGCCCCAGCACCGCTGCGAGCACAGAGCGGCCGGTCCGACGAGCCGGCACTCGAGCCCCGCCGCCCGCGCCTCGACGTCGGCGCGGACACCAACGACGCCGAGCCCTACATAGAGCTCGCCCGGCGGCTCCTCGGTCACGACTCGCAGCGCGCCGCGGCGGCCGCCTACTGGGCGACACGCATCGACCCGACATCCGCGCGGGCGCTCCTCGTGCGCGGCGAGGCGGAGGGGCGCGCGGCCGCGTGGCGGCACATGCGGAGCTTGACGCCCGAGGAGCGCCGGCGCATCGACTCGCTCTATGTGCGGGCGATGGCGCGCGACCCGTTCGTGAGCATCGAGGAGAGCGTGGACCCGCGCTACCTCCCGCCGCTCGCGGCCGTGCGCACCGCCCTCGAGCAGCACCCCGAAGCGCTCCCGCTGCGCGTCTACCTCGCCGGCCGCTTCTTCGCCCTGCAGCAGTTCGACAGCACCATCGCCGAGATGCGGGCGACGCTCGCCGCCCTCGAGAAGCTCGACCGCGACCGGCCACCGGTCCCGTACCAGTCGCGCGAGGTCTTCCACTACGCGATCGCCAAGGCGCTCTTCGCCTCGGGCCGCCGCGACGAGGCGCGCGACGAGTTCAGCGCCGCCCTCGGCGAGAACGTCGCCTTCTACCCCGCCCACGCCGCGCTCGGCTCGATCGCGTGGACGCAGTGGAACGACCTGCCGAAGGCGCGCGAAGAGTTCGGCCTAGCTCTCGAGCTCCACGACGACGGCGTCACGCGCTACGACTACGGCACGATCCTGCTCCT
>DATMHT010000193.1:0-10472 GCA_035554795.1 Gemmatimonadaceae bacterium
GCGCATTGTCGCGAATCGCCGCGAGCGTCTCGGCGCGCATGCGGATCGCGCCAGCAGCGCGCGCGACACGCTCCGTCTCCGGCTTCGCCGACACGTCCACCATTCGCGCCTCGCCCGACGCCGCGTCCACGTGCGTCAGCGCGCACGCGACGGCGGGCGATTCGGGTGCAGAGGCGCGGCGCGTCACGACGTCAGCGAAGCGCCGCGTGCAGCTCGCGCAGGAGCGCGGCCGTCACGAGCGACGGGTTGACGTTGCCGGCAGCGAGCGCCTTCGCGCGCTCGACACCGTCCACGGCGCGCGCCGCGCCTAACGCGGCGCGGTCGTCGTGCCGGCGCGCGGCGTCGCGGGCCCGCTCGCGCAGCGCCGCCGTGAGCGCGTCGAGCACGTCGGAGTAGGCACCGCGCGCGCGCGCGCCGCCCTGCGCGAACGCGACGCGGAACCGCACCGGGCGCGCCGCGGTCGCGGCCTCGAGCAGGCGGCGCGCCGCCTCGTCGGCGGCCACCTGCTCGCCACGGCCGATGAGCGCACCCGGCGCGCCCGCCGCCAGCCGCGCCCGCTCGACGGCGCCGCGCGGCAGCCCCTTGTCGGCATCGAGCGCGGCCGTGACGATGGGGTCGGCGAGGAACGCCAGCACGTCCCGCTCGGGGAGCGCCGGCACGCGCACCGAGACCACGCGAGACCGGATCGTCGGCAGCAGCGCGGCGGGCTCGCTCGAGGTCAGGAGGATCGTCGTGTCCGCCGGTGGCTCCTCGAGCAGCTTGAGGAAGGCGTTGGCGGCCGCGTCGGCTCCCTCCTGGGGCACCATGCGCTCGGCGTCGCCGATCACGAACACCTTCCGCCGCGCGATCGAGGGCGACATCGCCGCCTGATGGACGATCGTCCGGACAGTGGCGACGAAGATCGCCTCGCTGCCCGAGGGCGCCGCGTAGAGTCCGCCGGCCTTGACCCGCTCCGCCGTCGCCTCGCCGTAGTCCTGGTCCACTTCCTTCGCCGACGCGTCCGCGTCCTTCAGCCTCGGACGGGGATAGACCCAGCGCAGGTCCGGGTGGCACAGCTCGGCCGCGTAGCGACAGCTCTGGCAGACGCCGCACGGGCGCTGCCGACCCGGCCCCGCCGCACAGAGCAGCGCCTGGCCGAGCCAGAGGGCGAGCCGCTGCTTGCCGACGCCGCGCGGGCCGTGGAAGAGCAGGCTGGAGGGAAGGGCCCCGTGCTCGTCGCGTTCGAGAAGCTGCCTGGCGAGCGCGGTGTGGCCGTACAGCGGGACGATGGTCACGATCGGAACCTACCCCGCCCGACGGGTGCCCGCGAGTCTGGACTTTCGCCGCCCTCCTGTCTACAGCCGAGCCCGCGGCACCGGGCTCAGCCGTCTCGTTCGCTGGGCGGCAGACGCATCGGCGGCTTCGTGGCGAGCGCCGGGAGCAGCCAAAACGACTCGCCGTCGAACCAGAAGAGGGCGAGCTGTGCGTAGCGTCGCGCCAGCGCGACCGCTTCGTCGCGAGCCACGAGCGTGGCGATGCAATGCTCGCGGTACTGCCCGTCCGGCGACACGCCGTCCACGGGCACGTACGCGACGCCGCGCGCATCGAGCTCGCGCTCGAGCTGACTGTTGCGGCGATCGTTGGCGCGCTCCCGCCGCTCCTCGGCACCCTCGGTCGGCGCGTCTTCCGCGTTCTCGCCGGCCGGGTTCTCGGCGGTGAAGACGCCGAAGGCCGTCCCCAGACCGAGCGCCGCCAGCGCCTCGCGCGTGTCGTCGGTGACGCGCTCGCGCAGGTCGAGGCGAAGCGGCGGGCGTCCCGCGAACTCGAGGATCGTGTTCGGGTAGGCGCGCCACTTCTCCTCCACCTGCTGTTCGTCCACGTGCGGCTGCGGGGCGACGTCGGGGCGGGTGTTCGTCACGGACAGGGTGGGCGAGAGTGTTCCGGGTGTCTGTCGAGCAGGGAGGCGTCGATCGGCGCGGGCGGCCGCGATCGGGAGCGCAAGCGGCGCACCGCCGTGGGTGTGCGGCACGCTTCATGACCTTGTTGCTCCGGATCGGAGGCGGCCGAGCACGGGTCGCCAGGTGGCTCGAAACGTCTTCAGCGAGGTCACACCATGGGCGGCAAGCGACCAGACCAATATCAGATCGATCCGGGCGAGGCGGGGGCGACGGACTACAAGGACCGCACCGACGACGAGGGGATCCACGAGCGCGACAAGCAGGAGTTCGCGCAGTCGGAGAAGCACAAGGCGGAGGGCATGATCCCGAAGCGCGGCGAGAATCCGGCGCTCACGGACCTGCGCGAGCGGCGCGAGCAGCGGGCGCGCGAGGAGCGCGACGAAGACAACGCGAACGATTGAGGCACGCCATGGCCACGTCACTGCGCGGAAAGAAGGTGGCGTTCCTCGCCACCGATGGTGTCGAGCAGTCGGAGCTCACCGGCCCGTGGAAGGCGCTCGAGACGGCGGGCGCCGAGCTCGAGCTGCTCTCGATCAAGCCGGGCACGATCCAGATGATGCAGCACGACGAGAAGGGAGACACGTTTCCGGTGGACAAGCTCGTCGGCGACGCGAGCGCGGCCGACTACGCGGCGCTCGTGCTGCCGGGCGGCGTCGCGAACCCCGACCGGCTGCGGCAGGACAAGCACGCCGTGCAGTTCGCGCGTGAGTTCGTGGCCGGCGACAAGCTGGTCGCGGCGATCTGCCACGGGCCGTGGCTGCTTGTCGAGGCGGACGTCGTGCGCGGCCGGACGTTGACGTCGTGGCCGAGCCTCCAGACGGACATCCGCAACGCCGGCGGGACGTGGGTGGACAGCGAGGTCCAGAAGGACGAGAAGCTGATCACGAGCCGCAAGCCGTCCGACATCCCGGCGTTCTCGAAGGCGATCAACGAGGCGCTGGCCAACGGCGGACGCGAGGAGACGAAGCTCGACCGGATGGTGGAGCAGTCGTTCCCCGCCAGCGATCCGCTGCCCGGCCCGTCGGCGATCGGGGGCGAGGGGGCGTCGAAGACGTCGGAACAGAGAGAAGGGCGGGTCTAGTGCGCCGCCCGCTCGGTCGAGTGTGAGAGAGGAGGGCCGCACGAGGTCGTGCGGCCCTCCTTCCGTTTTCCCGCGTCTCGCGCGGTCGACGCGGGTGTCGTTCGGCTTTGTAGCATAAAGCACTTGACAGATCGCCGGCGCGGCCGCATCATGTCGGCGTGTCGCCCATTCCAGAGACCGTGAACCGGCCCGTCGCCGAGCCGCCCGCGCTCCACGCGCGAGCGATGGACAACCTGCGCTTCATCCGCGAGACGATGGAGCAGGCCGCCGCCTTCACCGCCGTCTCGGGGTGGGGAATGGTCGGCATCGGCCTCGTCGCGTTCGTGGCCGCTGCCGCCGCGGCGCGACAGCCGACGCCGGCACGGTGGCTCGAGACGTGGGTCGGAGCGGGCGTCGTCGCGCTCTGCCTCTCGGTCTGGACGACGGCGCGCAAGGCGGCGCGCGCCAACGTCCCGGTGCTGTCCGGGCCGGGGCGCAAGCTGGTGATCTCGTTCTCGCCGCCGATGCTGGTCGGCGCGCTGCTGACCTTTGTCCTGTTTCGCGCCGGGCTCACCTGGCCGCTGCCCGGCCTCTGGCTCCTGCTGTACGGGACGGCGGTGGTGACGGGCGGCAGCTACTCGGCGCGCGTCGTGCCCGTGATGGGCGCGTTCTTCATGGCGCTCGGCGCGGTCGCGCTGTTCGCGCCGCCCACCTGGTCGGCGGCGATGCTGGCGGCGGGCTTCGGCGGGCTGCACGTCGCGTTCGGGATCCTGATCGCACGGAGGTATGGTGGCTAAGCATGGAGCGGCGCGCGACGAGCGTAGCGGCAAGAAGGGTGAACCGGGAACCGGGGCGAGCGCCGGCACCGGTGCCGGCGCGGCGCGCGGCCGGTTGAACGCGGTGCGCGGCACGCGCTCGTCCGAGGCGGCCACCGCCGCAGCCGGCGCGCCCGAGCTGGACCGGCTAATCCACGAGCGGATGCGGCTCGGGATCGTCAGCGCGCTGGCGGTGAACGAGTCGTTGACGTTCAACGACCTGAAGCGGCTGATGAGCACGACCGACGGCAACCTCAGCGTGCACGCGCGCAAGCTCGAGGACGCGGCCTACGTGTCGTGCACGAAGTCGTTCGAGGGACGCGTCCCGAAGACCGAGTACCGCCTCACGGCGGCCGGCCGTCGCGCGCTGGAGCGGTACCTGGACCACATGGAGGCGCTGATCAAGGCGACGCGCGAGCGGTAGGCAGACGCCTGCCATCGCGCGCCTTTTTTTTGCGAGGACACTTTATGGATCAAAGTTCTTTCCGCCAGGCGGGCGCGCTGCACGTTGGGATCATCATGGACGGCAACGGCCGCTGGGCGATCGGACGCGGGCTGCCGCGCACCGCCGGCCACGCCGAAGGGGCGCGCGCCGTTCGGCGGACGGTCGAGGGCGCCGCGCGCCTCGGCGTCGGTACGCTCACCCTCTACGCCTTTTCGGCCGACAACTGGCGGCGGCCGTCCGGCGAGGTCGGCGCGCTGATGCGCCTCTTCCGCCGCTACCTCGCCGCCGAGACGGCGCGCTGCGTGGACAACGGCATCCGACTCACCATCGTCGGCCGGCGCGACCGGCTGCCCCGCGCGCTCGTGCACGCGATCGAGGGCGCGGAGCGGGCGACGGCGGGCGGCACCGGCATGCGTCTCCGCATCGCCATCGACTACTCGTCACGCGACGCGATCCTGCGCGCGGCCGAGCGCCTTCGCGACGACGCAGCGACGGACGAATCGCCGACGCACGAGCGGTTCGCGAAGCTGCTCGGCGCCGTTCACCACCAGATGCAGCCGGCGGCCGACGTAGACCTGCTCATCCGCACGGGGGGCGAGCGGCGGTTGAGCGACTTCCTCCTCTGGGAGTGCGCCTACGCCGAGCTGTACTTCACGGCACGGCTCTGGCCCGACTTCGGCGAGCCGGAGCTCGCGGCGGCGCTCGACGACTTCGCGTCGCGCGACCGTCGATTCGGAGCGATCACCTCGGCGGTGGCCGGCTGACCATGGCCACCACCCTCGATCCCCGCGACGCCACGCTCGGCGCCACGCACACGGTTCGAAGAGTCTCGACGCGTGTCGCCCGGTCGGTGGCAGTCTCCGCGCTCGCTCTCGGAGTGCTCGGCGACGCGCTGCTCCGCCAGGGTCCTCTGGGCCTCGGCTTCCCGCTCTTCCTCGGCGCGCTGCTGTACGTGCTCGCCCGGCTCACGCGATCTCGTGGCGTACGCTGGTCGCTCGGCGCGACGCTGCTGCTCCTGCCCATCGCGGTCACGACGGCGACGTTCGCCTGGCGGAACTCGGACGCGCTCGTCTTCTACAACGTGCTCGCGCTCCTCGCGGCGCTGTCGGCGCTCGCCTGGGCGCTGCTGCGCGGCGACGAGTGGGAGCCGGGTCGGGCAAGCGTGGGCGCCTACCTCGCCGGCGCGGTCAAGAGTGGGTTGAGCGCGGCCGTCGGCGGCTTCCCGCTGCTCGCCGACCTGCGACTCGGCGAGCTCGCCCGCGACGAGGCGCGCAGCGGTCCACTCCGGCACTGGCCCGCCGTCGGCCGCGGCGCCGCGATCACCATCCCGCTGCTCCTGCTCTTCGGCATGCTCTTCAGCGCCGCCGACCCGGTGTTCGATCACCTCGTGCACGACGTGCTCGACGTGGACGTCGGCCTCGCTGCCTCGCACGTCGTTCTCATCGGCTTCTTCGCCTGGTCCACGGCCGGCTACCTGCGTGGCGCCGCGGTCGCGCCGATCGACGACAGGGTGCGCCACGGCGAGCGGCCGTCGCTGGGGCTCGGGATCATCGAGGTCGGACTCGGGCTGGCGGCGCTCGACGTGCTGTTCCTGATCTTCGTCGTCATACAGCTCCGCTACCTGTTCGGCGGCGCCGCGCACGTGCAGGCGACGGCCCACATGACGTACGCCGAGTACGCGCGGCGCGGCTTCTTCGAGCTCGTGTGGGTGACCGCATTCGCGCTGGCGACGCTGCTCGCCGCGAACGGTGCCCTGCGACGCGAGCGACGCCGCGATGAATGGATCTTCCGCGGGCTCTCCTGGACGCTGCTCGCGCTGCTCGCGGTCGTCATGCTCTCCGCGCTGCAGCGGATGCGGCTCTACCAGAGCGAGTACGGGCTCACCGAGACGCGCTTCTACGCCACGGTCTGCATGGGTTGGCTGGCCGTCGTCCTCGCATGGTTCGCGGCAACGGTGCTGCGCGGACGCGGTACGCCGGCGTTCGCCTTCGGGGCGCTCGTATCGGCCTGGCTCGCGGTCGCCGCGCTGGACGTCGCGAACCCGGACGCCATCATCGCGCGCACCAACCTCGCGCGGCTCGAGCGTGGCGCGCGCTTCGACCCGTCGTACGTGCGGACCTTGAGCGCCGACGCCACGCCCGTCATCGCCGGAACCTTCGCGACGCTGCCGGCGTCCATGTCGGCGCCGGACCGTTGTGAGCTCGAGCAGTCGCTGGTGCGGTGGCGTCGCGTGCGGTCGAGCGACTGGCGCGGCTGGAACGCCGCCCGGGAGCGAGCGCGTGACATCGCGGAGAGTCCGCGTTTCGCCGGGCTCCGGCAGCTCGACTGTTCGTCGCTGCCGGGTGCGCCTGCCGGGCGTGGCGGGTGAGCCGACGCTATACTACGAAGACCGGGCGTCGGCCGACGCCCGGACGCGCTTTGGCGGACGGGAGGGAGGTCCCATGCTGACGAAAGCCGTGCTCATGCTCGTCACGATCGCGTTAGGCACGCTCGTCGGCTACACCGACCTCCGCGCGGAGGAGGTGCAGCCGGCCGTGCTCATGATCGTGAGCCTCGGCGCGGTGCTCGGCGCGGCGTACCCGGACGGCGCCTGGCGCCGGGCGTTGATGCTCGGCCTCTCGGTGCCGCTCGCGCACCTGGTCTCGCACTACACCGGGCGCGTGCTCCCGTACCCCGTGCCGCGCTTCGCCGACACCTTTCTCGCGCTCATCCCCGCGTTCGTCGGCTCGTACATCGGCGTCGCGCTGCGTCGCGTCGTCGCGCCGGCGAAGGAGCAGCCGAGAGGCTGAGCGCGAGCGGCTCTCGCCTCTCGGCGCTTGTGGGACAGGATGAACAGGATGAACGGGAGGACAGCAAAGCCACATCCTGTCGATCCTGTTCATCCTGTCGAACAGCCGAGAGCCGAGAGCCCACAGCCGACAGCCGCTATTTGATCGTTCCGATCGCGGCCGTCCAGTGCGCGATCTCCTCGGCGGTCATGTTGCCGCGCGGGCGGAGACGACCATCGGTGTACCCCCACTCCTGGACGTCGATGAGGTACTGCTGGCGCGAGACGACCGTGCCCTGGCAGAGCTTCGCGGCGTCCGGGTCGCTCGCGTCCAGCTCACCGGTGAGGCGCTCGAGCAGCGTGTCCATGACACGGCGCGGGATGCGCGCGCGCTCGCCCGGATAGACGAAGCCGAAGAGGACGAGGTTCGACAGCAGCACGCGCCAGTGCGAGCCGAATCGGTGGAGCAGCCGGTCCCAGTCGAGCGTCGCCGCGCCCGCGCGCAGGAGGTGGATGACGTCGGCGCCGTCGTAGCGCTCGCGCTCCATGACGAACGCCTTCGACCAGAGCATCTCCTCGGGCGGCGAGATCTTCACGCGGAGGCCGAGCACGTCGGCTTCGGGAGCGTGCGCGAACCAGCCGTCGTCCACCGGCGCGACGCCGTTGCCCGAGCTGTAGATGATGTCCACGAAGTCGTCGCCCCAGAAGGCCTTCGCGAGCCAGTGAGGGAACGTCTCCTCGGTGTCGAAGCCGGCGTCGGCGAGCGCCTCGAGCGCGCGGTGGCGGTCGGTGTAGCGCACGAAGACGTCGAAGTCCTTCGTCGAGCGCTCGATGCCGGTGTAACGGGTGAACGCGTAGGCACCGCCGACGAGGAACTCGACGCCGCCCTCCCGCAGTGCCTCGAGGACGTGACGGTACACCGCCTCGGCGTCGGGCGGCGCGAGGCGGTCCACCAGCGGGCGGCGCGGCGCGCGACGGCGCTCGGCGGCGGCATTCTCGAGCGGGCGGCGTTCGCCCGCGTGCGATGGCGTCACGTCCATGAGTGGGTGCGCGGAACGGTTGTTGAAGGTGAGACCGCGGCGAGCGGGCGCCGGTCCGGCCTGCAGCGCAAGAGTAGGGCTAGCGAACGACGAGGACGCGGCCGCCGCCCCGCCGCCTTCACCACCGACCGAACATGGCCAGCACCGTCCGCATCGCGGCGATCAGCGACCCGCACTGCAACACGAAGACGCCGGCCGGCGCCTTCCACTCCCTCTTCGCCCAGATCGCCGACGCCGCCGACGTGCTCGTGGCGTGCGGCGACCTGACCGACTACGGGCTCCCCGACGAGGCGCGGATCCTCGCGAAGGAGCTGGCGACGCTCCGCATCCCGATCATCGCCGTCCTCGGTAATCACGACTTCGAGTCGGCGCAGGAGGGCGAGGTGCGGCGCATCCTCGCCGACGCGGGCGTCGTCATGCTCGACGGCGAGAGCCACGAAACGCACGGAGTCGGCTTCGCGGGCATCAAGGGGTTCTGCGGCGGATTCGGCCGCGGCGTGCTCGGCGCGTGGGGCGAGCCGGCGGTGAAGCAGTTCGCGCACGAGGCGGTGGCGGAGTCGCTCAAGCTGGAGAGTGCGCTCGCGCGGTTGCGCATGCCGCAGCGCATCGCGGTGCTGCATTACGCGCCGGTGCGCGCCACGGTCGAGGGCGAGCCGCTGGAGATCTTCCCCTACCTGGGCTGCAGCCGGCACGAGGAGCCGCTGCTGCGCTATCCGGTGACCGCCGTCTTCCACGGTCACGCGCACAACGGCTGTCCGGAAGGCGCCACGTCGAACGGGATCCCGGTCTACAACGTCGCGATGCCGCTGCTCAAGAAGCACTACCCCGAGCGTCCGCCGTTCCGCGTCATCGAGGTCGATCCGGCGGCGCCGCCGCCGGTCGCGAATGGTGGTGCCGCCTACGCGGGGCCGGAGCGGCGGAAGGGCTGAGACCTCGCCGCCGCGCCGGCGGACGCGTCACGGCTTCATCACGACCTTGATGCAGTCGTCCTGCTTCTTCTGGAAGATCTCGTAGCCGTGCGCGGCGTCGTCGAGCGACATCGGGTGCGTGATGATCGCCGACGGATCCACCTCGCCGCGCTCGATGCGCCCGAGCAGCGGCTTGAGGTAGCGGTGGACGTGGGTCTGTCCCATCCGCAAGGTGAGCCCCTTCGCGAACGCCTGGCCGAGCGGGAACTTGTCCACGAGACCGATGTAGACGCCCGGCACCGAGACCGTTCCGCCCTTGCCGCACGCCTGGATCGCGAGGCGCAGTGCGTTGATGCGGTCCATCTGCAGCTTCAGACTCTGCTTCGTCTTCTCGAGCGCCGTGTAGACGCCGTGCCCGTGGGACTCCATGCCGACGGCGTCGATGACGTGGTCGGGCCCGCGTCCACCGGTCATCTGCTTGAGCAGCTCGACGAGATCGTCAGTGTCGCTCTCGTAGTTGATGACGTCGGCGCCGCCGATGTCGCGGGCCATCGCGAGTCGCTCGGGGAACCGGTCGATGGCGATGACGCGCCCGGCGCCGAGGAGGAAGGCGCTCTGGATCGCGAACTGTCCCACGGGCCCGCAGCCCCAGACGGCGACGGTGTCGCCCGGCTGGATCCCGCACTGCTCGGCGGCCTGGTAGCCGGTGGGGAAGATGTCGCTCAGAAAGAGGACCTTCTCGTCCGGCAGGTCGTTCTCGAGCTTGAGCGGCCCGACGTCGGCGTACGGCACGCGCACGTACTCGGCCTGACCGCCGGCGTAGCCGCCGTAGAGGTGCGAGTAGCCGTAGAGCGCGGCACCCGAGTAGCCGACCATCGCCTCGAGCATGGCCGCGTTCGGGTTCGAGTTGTCGCAGAGCGAGAACTGATCGTTCTGGCAGTAGTAGCAGTTTCCGCAGGAGATCGGGAAGGGAACCACGACCCGGTCGCCGCGCCGCAGGTTCTTCACGCCGCGCCCGACCTCCTCGACGATCCCCATGAACTCGTGGCCCATGATGTCGCCGCGCTGCATCGTCGGGATGTAGCCGTCGTACGGGTGCAGGTCCGAGCCGCAGATCGCGGTGGACGTGACGCGGATGATCGCGTCGCGCGGGGTGAGGATCTTCGGGTCCGGCACGTTCTCGACCCGCATGTCGTGCTTGCCGTGCCAGCAGACGGCGCGCATGAGTGGAGGGATAGGGTGTAGGGGGTAGGGGGGAGACGAGAAGGGCCTAGAGCTGTAGGGCCGTAGGGTCTGGACTGCCTCGGGAAGCATCCCGGGAGCTCGTCCAGGCCCCAGGCCTACGGCCCTACGCCCTTTCCCTCATTCGCACCGCGACTGTCCCTCGGTCGTGGCGGCCTCTCCCGTCTCCATCATCATCTTGAAGCGTCGGAGGTCCTCGCGGACCTGCACGTCGGGCTCCTCGCCGAACAGCTTCGCGACGAGCGCCCCGAGCTTGCC
>DATMHT010000194.1:0-23703 GCA_035554795.1 Gemmatimonadaceae bacterium
CGAAGCGTCGCCTGAGCCGGCATCCGCGCTGGAGTGAGAGGGGCGTCGCGGGGAGGTGAGACGCAGAACGGGCGGGGCCGACTGGCCCCGCCCGTTCTGCGTGCCGACCGTCGTCGCCTCAGATGTCGAGGTTCGAGACGAACTGCGCGTTCTTCTCGATGAACTCGCGCCGCGGCTCGACGTCGTCGCCCATCAGCGTGCGGAAGGTCGCGTCGGCGAGCACCGCGTCCTCCATGCTGACCTTGAGCAGCGTGCGCCGCTCCGGGTCCATCGTCGTGCGCCAGAGCTGGTCCGGGTTCATCTCGCCGAGGCCCTTGTAGCGCTGGATGTTGACGCTGCCCTTGCTCCCCTCGCCGAGCCGCTTCGCGACCTCGTCGCGCTCCTCGGCGTCGTAGGCGTAGTACTCCTCCTTCCCCTTGGCGACGCGGAAGAGGGGCGGCTGCGCGATGTAGATGTAGCCGGCGTCGATCAGCTCCGGCATCTGCCGGAAGAAGAACGTGAGGAGCAGCGTGCGGATGTGGGCGCCGTCGACGTCGGCGTCCGTCATCAGGATGATCTTGTGGTAGCGCGTCTGCGCGAGGTTGAACTCCTCCTTGATCCCCGAGCCGATCGCCGTGATGATCGTCCGGATCTCCTCGTTGGAGAGCACCTTGTCGATGCGCGCCTTCTCGACGTTGATGATCTTGCCGCGCAGCGGCAGGATCGCCTGGAACTGCCGGTTGCGCCCTTGCTTGGCCGAGCCGCCGGCGGAGTCGCCCTCGACGAGATAGAGCTCGCACATCGCCGGGTCCACGAGGGAGCAGTCGGCGAGCTTGCCGGGCAGGTTGCCGATGTCGAGCCCCGACTTCTTGCGCGTCAGGTCGCGCGCCTTGCGCGCCGCCTCGCGCGCCCGCGACGCGGAGATCGCCTTGTCGATGACGGCGTTCGCGACCTTCGGGTGCTCCTCGAGGTACGTCGCGAGCAACTCGTTGACGACGCTCTTGACGGCGCCCTCCGCCTCGGAGTTGCCGAGCTTCGTCTTGGTCTGCCCCTCGAACTGCGGCTCGTGCACCTTGATCGAGAGGACGGCGGTGAGGCCCTCGCGGACGTCGTCGCCGGAGAGCGTCGTCTCCTTGTCCTTCTTGTTCAGGTTGCTCGACTTCTGGATGTACAGGTTCACGACGCGCGTGAGCGCGCTCTTGAAGCCCGTGAGGTGCGTCCCGCCCTCGTGCGTGTTGATGTTGTTGACGAAGGAGAAGACGTTCTCGTTGTACTGGTCGTTGTACTGCATCGCGAGCTCGATGGCGATGCCGTCACGCTCGGTCTCGATGTAGATGACTTCGGGGTGGAGCGCCTTCTTGGTGCCATTGAGGTACTGCACCATCTCGCGCAGCCCACCCTTGGCGTGGAAGGTCTCCGTCTTCTCCTGTCCTTCGCGCTCGTCCTTGAGGTGGATCGTCACACCCTTGTTCAGGAACGAGAGCTCGCGCAGGCGCGAGGCGAGCGTGGCGTAGTCGTAGCGCAGCTCGGTGAAGATCGTCGGGTCGGGCTTGAAGTAGACCGTCGTCCCCGTCTCCTTCGCGCCGACCTTGCCGAGCGTCTTGAGCTTGGTCGTGGTGTCGCCGCGCGCGAAGTCCATGTAGTACTCCTTCCCGTCGCGCTTCACCCACACCTTGAGCTGCTCCGAGAGGGCGTTGACGCACGAGACGCCGACGCCGTGGAGCCCGCCCGAGACCTTGTAGCTCGACTTGTCGAACTTGCCGCCGGCGTGGAGCACCGTCAGCGCGACCTCGACGGCCGGCAGCTTCTCGATCGGGTGCATGTCCACCGGAATGCCGCGGCCGTTGTCACTGACCGTGATCGAGTCGTCCTGGTGGATCGTCACCGAGACGGTGTCGGCGTAGCCCGCGAGCGCCTCGTCGATCGAGTTGTCGACGACCTCGTAGACGAGGTGGTGCAGACCGCGGGAGCTGGTCGAGCCGATGTACATGCCGGGGCGCTTGCGGACCGCCTCCAGCCCCTTGAGCACCTGAATCTGTCCGGCGTCGTACGTCTGCACCGGCTTTTCCGCTGTCTTCGCCATGGTCGCCTTGAAGCCTGGAAATGACTGAAATGCCCTCGCGCCCGAACCCCGAACATCGGCCGAAGTCGCGCTCGGAGTCAGCTTGACAAAGGTAACCTCGCGGACGGCCGAAAGCAACCCTTGGGCTCGCGTCCAAGGGATTGATTATGAACGACTTAGGGCGCTGATTCGCGCTTCAGTTGATAGCGGATTTTGCGCACCGGCGGTCGCTCCGGCTTCACGTTCAGCGCGCGCAGCAGCTCGGGCTCCATGAGCGAGAGCTCGTTCGCCCACGCGTTCGTGCGGACGGCCACGAACAGGGTGCCGTCGGCGGTGATCGCGAGCGGCTCGGTCACGGCCGCGATCTGCGCGCCGACGAGCGTCGCCCACTCGGGGACGACGCTCGCCTGCTCGACGCGCTCGGCGATGCCGGCCTGCTGGAGCACGCCGGCGAGGAGGTCACCGATGGCCTGGGGCTTCTTCTTGTTGGACGACAAGCCGGGGGTGGGGAATCGGGAGTGGGGGATCGCCGAACGGCATGAGACGATTCGTCCGCCCCCGAAGCTACCTCATGCACACCCCCAGCGGGACGGATTCCATACCCTATCCGCTCCACCCTACACCCTCGCCAGCACCCCGTCCCGGATCTGCCAGTGCTCCAGCGTCGTCAGCTCGGGTGGGATGTCGGCCGAGCGCGGGACGGCGATCACCGTCTGGCCGAGTCCCGCCGAGCTGAGGAGCTCGAGAATGCGGTGCGAGCGGCGCGCGTCGAGCTCGGCGAACGGATCGTCGAGCAGGAAGAGCGGCGCCGCGCCCGTCGCGTCGCGCAGCGTGCGCGCCTCGAGGATGCGCAGCGCGATCGCCGCCGTGCGCTGCTGGCCGGCCGAGCCGAAGAGACGCAGCTCCCGGCCGTCCAGGTGCAGCGCGAGGTCGTCGCGGTGCGGGCCGGCATGGGTGACGCCGCGCTTGATGTCGAAGCCGCGCTTCTCGTGCAGTGCCGCGGCGAGCAGCTCGCGGCGCCGCTCGATCGGCGCGTCGGCGGGGGCGGCGAGCGCGCTGACATAGCGGAGCCGCGCGCTGCCGCGCTCACCGATCGCCGCGCACAGCGAGGAGAACTCCGCGGCGACGCGCGATGCCCACGCCACCCGCTCCGACCAGAGCGTCGCGCCGTGTTCGGCGAGCGCCGGCTCCCACACGCTCACGCGTGCGTCGGCGGTGCCCGCGCGGTCGGTGCCGAAGGAGCGTGCGGCGTCGCGAAGCGCGGCGTTGCGGCGGGCGAGCGCGCCGCGGTACTGCTGCAGCGCGTGCAGGTAGCGGCGCGAGGTGAGCGCGAGCGCCACGTCGAGGAAGCGCCGCCGCTCGCTCGGCGCACCGGCGACGAGCTGCACGTCGCCCGGCGAGAAGATCACCGACGGCAGCCCGCCTAGCGCGTCGCTGAGCCGCGGCGGCTCGACGCCGTCGCGCTTCGCGCGCTTGCGCTTGCCCGCGCGCTCGAAGCCGACGCTCATCTCGCCAATGCCCGGCGCGCCGTCGCGCCGCTCGACGCGGGCCGCGACGTAGAAGCCGGCGGCCCCGAAGCGGACGACGTCCTGGTCCCGGGCGCCGCGCATCGAGCGAAGAAGCTGCAGGTAGTAGATCGCCTCGAGCAGGTTCGTCTTGCCGTGGCCGTTCTCGCCGACGATCGCGATCCCGTCCTCCGGGAGGTCGAGCTCGACGCGCTCGAGGTTGCGGAAGTCGCGCACGCTGAGGTGGCGCAGCCAGAGCCGCGCGGCGGTCGGAGGCTCCGTCTCGGACGCGCGCGCGTCGGGCGCGGTGGGGTCGCTCACGGGCGCGGCGCCGTGGGCGCGTCGGATTCACGGAGTGGCGCGCGACGCACGTGGATCACGCGCGGGCAGATCGCCTCCGCGGTCTGCATGGCTACGTCCGCCGTCGCCGGTGCCGCCACGCCACCGACCGCGAGCGCGCGCGCCGTGTCGGCGTAGAACCCCTGGTCATCGCCGGCGACCGCGTAGACCTCGACCTCCGCGCCCGGCGTCGCCGTGCTGGCGACGTGGAGCGAGAAGTCGAAGCCCGCCGAGTGCACGCGGTCGAGGTCCAGGCCCTGGCGAAAGAGACTGTCGGCCGTGCAGGCGTACACGGTGAGCAGGGTGAGCCCGCTCTGGTCGGTGGCTTCGACGTGACCGGTGATGCGCCCGCCGGGCGGCGGCGCCTGGTCGGCGACGTCGAGCGCGATGCGCGGCACGTCGAGTCGCTCGCGCCGCCCGCCGCAGGCAACGACGAGCGCGGAGAGCGCGACGACGGCGAGCGCCGACGCCGTCGGCGTCGCCGCGTGGCGGCGCCCCGTCGTCCGGGGCGTCACTTCCCCGCGAAGGTCGGCGGCCGCTTCTCGAGGAAGGCGCGCATCCCCTCGGCGGTGTCGGCGGTGGCGGCGAGGAGACCGAACTGGGTGGACTCGAGCTCCATCGCGTCGTCGAGCCCCATGTCCTGGCCGCGGTTGACGGCTTCGATGCAGAGGGCGATCGCGAGCGGACCGTTGGCGAGGATCTGCGCGAGCATCGCGCGGGCGGCGCCGAGCAGCTCGGCCGCCGGCACCACCTTGTTCGCGAGCCCGATCCGCCACGCCTCCTGCGCGTCGATGATCTCGCTCGTCATTAGGAGCTGCAGCGCACGGCCGCGGCCGACGAGGCGCGGGAGGCGCTGCGTGCCGCCGAAGCCGGGCACGATCCCGAGCTTCGTCTCGGGCTGCCCGAACTTCGCCTGGTCCGAGGCGATGCGGACGTGGCAGGCCATCGCGAGCTCGCAGCCGCCGCCTAACGCGAAACCGTTCACGGCGGCGATCACCGGCTTCGGCGACGTCTCGAAGCGGTGGAAGACTTCCTGACCGTTGCGGGCCCGCCGCTTGGCTTCGAGCGCGGTCTGGGACGACAGCTCACTGATGTCCGCGCCGGCCACGAATGCCCGCCCGGCACCGGTGAGAATGACGCCGGCGACGTCCTCGCGCGCGCGGGCCTCGTCGATGGCGCGGCCCAGCTCCGCGATGGTCGCGTCATTGAGGGCGTTGAGCTTGTCGGGCCGGTTCACCGTGATCGTGGCGATGCGGTCGGCGACGTCGAAGGTGAGGAAGCTGTAGGCCATGCTTGCGGGCTCGGGAGTGGGGGAGGGAGGGGAAATGTACCGTCCCGGGCCGCCGCGCGACCACTGGAGCACGGGGACGCCGCCCGGTCCGTAGAACGCTTCTTGCCATCCCGCGCGATCATGAGCGATCGCGCGGGCGAGCGGTGGATTCTGCGGAAGGGCACGAAGCGGAGCGGCTTCCGCTACCTGACGCCGGGCGGACGACCACTCCGCGACGACAGCGTGCGCGCGCGGATCGACGCACTCCGGATCCCGCCAGCGTGGACCGACGTGCACGTCGCGCCGAGCGCGCGCGCGGCGATCCAGGCGTGGGGCTTCGACGCGAAGGGGCGCAAGCAGTACCGCTACCACGACAAGGCGATCGAGCGCGGCTCGCTGCGGAAGCACTACCGCGTGCGGCAGATGGCGCTCGACCTGCCGTTGATCCGGGAGGCGGTGCGGCGCGACTTCGCGGCGACGCGGCGCGGCCGCTTCACGCGCGAGCGGGTGACTGCCGGCGTCGTGCGGCTCATCAGCGAAGGGTTCTTCCGCGTCGGGAGCGAGCGGTACGCGAAGGAGAACAAGACGCACGGCATCGCGACGATGGCGAAGCGCCACGTGCGCGTGGACGGCGACGCCGTGCACTTCAACTACGTCGGGAAGAAGAGCGTCGAGCAGTGGCAGGTGGTGGTGGACCGCCAGCTGGCGCGCTTCGTCCGGGAGCTGATGGAGACGCCCGGCCGGCGGCTCTTCCGCTATCGCACCGATGACGGCGCCTGGGCGGACCTCGATGCGCGCGACGTCAACCGCTACCTGCACGAGCTGGTGGGCGTGCCGTACACGGCGAAGGACTTCCGCACCTGGGGCGGCACGCTCCGGGCGGCGACGGTGCTGGCGGAGCTCGGCCCGGCCCGCACGCCGACGGAGGCGAAGAAGAACGTCGTGACCGCCGTGCGCCTCGTGGCGGCGGAGCTGGGCAACACGCCCGCGATCTGTCGCAGCTCCTACATCCACCCGATGGTGCTGGCGCGCTACGAGGACGAGGGAGTGACGATCGCCGGCGACCTCGCGCCGATCTCGGCGCAGCGCCGACGCGGCGAGTGGCGCCACGCGCCCGAGGAGCGGGCGCTCATCAAGTTCCTCGACCGCTACTTCCCCGAGCGGCGGCGGAAGCGGCGCGACGAGAGTCGGGCGGCGTGAGAGCAGCTCGGAGGTCGGAGGTGAGAACCTGCCTGGCTCGTTCCCACCTCCGACCTCCAGCCTCCGACCTCTCGCGTCGCTCGCTCCGAGCGTAGCTTGATGCCGTGACCGAACCGACCATCATCCGCGCCGTTCGCTGGTCCGCTGCCGGCGATGCCGTGATCATCGTGGATCAGCGGCGCCTGCCGGGCGAGCTGGTCGAGCGCGAGCTGCGTACGCTCGACGACGTCTGCGACGCGATCCGGACGCTGGCGGTGCGCGGTGCGCCGGCGATCGGGGTCGCCGGGGCGATGGGACTGGTGGCGTCGCTGATGCCGCACGTGGCCGAGGCGCCCGAGGCGTTTCGAGCGCGCGTCGCGGCGCATGCCGAGGCGATCCGCGGCACGCGGCCGACGGCGGTGAACCTCCCGTGGGCGATGGACCGGATGCTGGCGCGGGCGGCGCGCGCGCTCGAGGCGAATCGATCCCTCCTCGAGGCCCTGCGCGCCGAGTCGGACGCGATCCTCGAGGAGGACCAGGCGATGTGCCGGCGGATCGGCGAGCACGGGCTGTCGCTCGTCCCCGACGGCGCGCGGGTGCTGACACACTGCAACGCGGGCGCGCTGGCGACGGCGGGAATCGGCACCGCGCTGGCGCCACTGTACCTCGCTGTCGAAGCGGGGCGGCGGATCGAGGTGTTCGCGGACGAGACTCGGCCGCTGCTGCAGGGGAGCCGGCTGACGGCGTGGGAGCTCGCGCGCGCCGGCATCCCGGTGACCGTGCTCGCCGACAACATGGCGGCGGCGCTGATGCGCGCCGGCCGCGTGGACCTCTGCATCGTCGGCGCCGACCGGATCGCGGCGAACGGCGATGTAGCCAACAAGGTCGGGACGTACGCGCTCGCGGTGCTGGCCCGGCACCACGGCATTCCGTTCTACGTCGCGGCGCCCGCCTCGACCTTCGACCCGGCGACGCCGACGGGCGACGCGATCGTCATCGAGGAGCGCTCGGCGGACGAGATCAGCCGCGGCTTCGGCGGCGCGCGGACGGCGCCGGCGGAGGCGCGCATCTTCAACCCGGCCTTCGACGTCACGCCGGCGGAGCTGGTGACGGCGATGATCAGCGATCGCGGAGTGCATCGACCGCCTTACCGATTTCACGCCACCCTATCAGGACGCGGGCAGGAATGAGGAATGAGGAATGAGGGCTGCGGTCCAACTCACTCAGACCTCGGCTCTTTGCCTTGTAACCCTCCCTCGGCGGGGTAGAGTGGTGTGCGCGGCGCCCCTCGTTCCTCATTCCTCATTCCTGCCCGCATCCGGGTAGAGGGACTAGAGCACTTCATCTCATGAAGCACGTCCTCGCCATCGACCAGGGCACCACCGGCACGACCTGCCTCGTCGTCTCCGCCGACGGCCGCGTCGTCGGGCGCGGCTATCAGGAGATCACGCAGCACTTCCCGGAGCCCGGTTGGGTCGAGCACGACCCGGACGAGATTCTCGCCCGCACCTGGCAGGCGGCGCGCGCGGCGATCACGAGCGCCGGCGTCACGCCTGACGCGATCGGCATCACGAACCAGCGCGAGACGGTCGTCCTGTGGGAGCGCGCGACCGGCCGGCCGGTGCACCGCGCGATCGTCTGGCAGGATCGGCGCACCGCGGCGCGCTGCGCGGAGCTGACGCCCGTCGCCGCCGACATCACCGCGCGCACGGGTCTCGTCGTGGACGCCTACTTCTCGGCGACGAAGCTCGAGTGGCTGTTGCGCGACGACGCACTGCGGCGCCGCGCCGAGCGTGGCGAGCTCGCCGCCGGCACGATCGACAGCTGGCTCGTCTGGCATCTCACCGGCGGCGTCGTCCACGCGACCGATCCGACGAACGCGTCGCGGACGCTCCTGTACGACATCGGCGAGCAGGCGTGGAGCCCGGCGCTGCTCGAGCGCTTCGGCGTCCCAGCGGCCGTGCTCCCCGAGGTGCGGCGGTCGAGCGGAAGCTTCGGGACGACGCGGCGCGAGCTGTTCGGCGCCGAGATCCCGATCGCCGGCGTCGCCGGCGATCAGCAGGCGGCGCTCTTCGGGCAGGGGTGCTGGGGGCCGGGTCAGGCGAAGAACACGTACGGCACCGGCGCCTTCCTCCTGCTCAACACCGGCGCCCGCCGTCCCGAGCCCGGTGGCGGTCTGCTGACGACGGTCGCGTGCGACGCGTCGGGCGGCCCGGCGTACGCGCTGGAGGCGGCGATCTTCATCGCCGGCGCGGCGGTGCAGTGGCTGCGCGACGGCCTCGGTGTCGTGGACCGCGCGGCCGACACGGAAGCGATCGCGCGCGGGACCAAGAGCACGGATGGAGTGTATTTCGTGCCGGCGCTCACCGGCCTCGGTGCGCCGAACTGGGAGCCCGAGGCGCGGGGCACGATCGTCGGGCTGACGCGTGGCACGACGCGCGCGCACCTCGTTCGCGCCGCGCTCGAGGCGATGGCCTACGGGACATACGACGTGATGCACGTCATGCGCGAGCGGCAGGAGGCGGCGAGCGGCGGCGCGAGCAACGCGGGCGCCTTCGAGCGGCTGCGTGTGGACGGTGGGGCGACGGAGAACGGGTGGCTGATGCAGTTTCAGGCGGACGTGCTGGGCGTGCCGGTGGAGCGCCCCGACATCATCGAGACGACGGCGCTCGGCGCGGCGGGGCTGGCGGGAATCGCCACCGGCGTGTGGCCGAGCGCCGAGGCGTTCATCGCGGCGCGGCGCTTCACGCGCTTCATGCCGGCCGAGGGCGCGTGCGACGCGCAGGCAGGGATCGCCGGATGGCACCGCGCGGTGCACGCGGCGCTCGCGTGGGCGCGGTACCAGCCGTGACGCCGCGCGATCTCGCCCTGACCGGGCGCCGTCTCGCGCTCCTGCCGGAGACCGCGAGCGCGGCCCTCGACGCGCACTGCGCGGCGCTCGCCGACTGCCGGCGCTGCGGCCACGCCGACGCGCTGCCGATCCTCGCCGAGGCGCGCGCGACGCGCGTCATGCTCGTCGGCCAGGCGCCGGGCAAGACCGAGGTGGTGGACCGGAAGCCGTTCGCCGGACGCGCGGGGAAGACGCTCTTTCGCTGGCTCGCGCAGGCGGGGATGAGCGAGGCGCAGGCGCGCGAGCGGATCTACATCGGCGCGATCACCCGCTGTTATCCCGGGCCGAGCCCCAGCGGCCGCGGCGACCGGGTGCCGACGCCGCGGGAGCGCGCGCTCTGCGCGGGCTGGCTCGAGAGCGAGCTGTCGCTGATCCGTCCGCTCGTGCTGATCCCGATTGGCCGGTTGGCGATCGACCGCTTCCTCGGCCCGGCGCCGCTCGATCGGCTCGTCGGCGCCGCGCACCGGGTGACGCACGAGGGCGGGGAGTCGCTGGCGATCCCGCTGCCGCATCCCTCGGGGGCGAGCAGCTGGGTGCACGAGGCCGGGCACCGCGCGCTGCTCGACCGCGCGCTGTCGCTGCTGCGCGCCGCCTTCGAGGACGTGGGCGCGATCGCGAAGGTGGATGCCGACGGAGCGGAGAGGGCCGATGCGGCACGCAGCGTCGCGTAGGGTGGGCCGGGGCACGATGCCGCGCGCGGCATCGTCGGCGCTCGTCGTCGCGCTGCTCGTCTTCCGGTGGCCGGTCGGAGGTGGCGGCGGCGGGGCGCCGGTGCGCAACACGTGGTTCGGCGCCGACAAGGTGAAGCACTTCGTGACGAGCTTCTTCGTCCAGAGCGTCTCGTACAGCGCGCTGCGGCTGGCCGGCGTGCGGCCGCACGCGTCGCTCGCCGGCGCGACGGCGGTGACCGCGGCGGTCGGCGTGGCGAAGGAGGTGCACGACCGGCGCTCCTACGGCCTGTTCAGCACCGGCGACCTGCTATGGGACGCGGCGGGGATCGGGACGGCGAGCGTGATGCTGCAGAGGGCCAAGTAGAGTAGGGGATGCGAGGCAGGGGGGCACCTACCTGATGCCTGGTTCCTGCCCCTCCGAGCCAGCTCTCTCAGAGGGGGCCGGCGTGAGGGCTCAGGAACCAGGCATCAGGTGGAGACTCGCCCACCCTTGGTCGGCAAGTATATTTGGAGCGGCGACGCCGCCCGCACGCCGGGCGGCGCCATTCACCCTTCGGCTGCCCAGGCGGGCGACGCATGGCGAACCAGATCGAATCACAGTCCCAGGGCGGCGGCGGCGGGGGCGGCAACGACCGCCGATCGAACCTTGTGCTGCGCGCGCTGATTGATGAGATGCTCGAGCGCGTCCGCGAGCTGAACCGCAACACCGGCGAGTGGACGCCCGACGAGCGCACGCGCGCCGAGTCGGAGCTGGACGCGATCATGGCGCGAGTGCGCCGTGTCGCCTCGCAGAAGATGCCAACGTCGTAGCACGTCGTAGTCGGTGCGTCGCGCAGCGCGGGCGGCCGCCGTACTCGTCACTCACCCCGCGTCGGGCGGTGTCGCGCGCAGTCGTGCGCCGCGGCCGCCGTCCCGGAGGGTTCCGTGAAGGCCCGTACCAAGTTTCTCGTCAGCGGTCTGCTCGTCCTCGGCGTGGCCGGCTACCTCATGGCCAACTCGATCGAGCAGACCGCGACCTATTACCTGACGCCGCAGGAGCTCGCGGCCAAGACCACCGCCGACCCGACGTTCTACGAGACGGGCGTCAAGGTGGGCGCGCGCGTCGTGCCGGGCTCGATCCAGCGCGAGCCGGGCGGACGCCAGGTCGCGTTCCGCGTCACCGATGGCGCGCGGACCTATCCGGTCGTCTACCGCGGCATCATCCCCGACACGTTCACCGACAGCGTGGACGTCGTCGTCGAGGGGCGGCTCGGCCGCGACGGAACCTTCCGCGCCACGACGCTGCTCGCCAAGTGCGCGTCGCGCTACGAGAACGCGCCCGACCGGAACGACCCGAAGTACCGCAACACGCCGGGCTACCGTGCGCCGGCGACGGCCACCGCGCCGGCGCCCGCGGCGCGCGGCTGACGGCGGGAGCGGTAGATGATTCTCGTCGGAGAGCTGTCGCTCTGGGTCGCGTTCCTCATGGCGGCCTGGTCGGCCACCGTGTCCTTCGCCGGCGGCAAGCTGCGGCGCGCCGACCTCGTGGCGAGCGGCGAGCGCGGCGTCTACGCGACGTTCGCGTTCGTGCTCCTCGCCGCGCTCGGCATGTGGACGGCGATCTTCTCGCACGACTTCTCGATCAAGTACGTCGCGTCGTTTACGAGCGCGAACCTGCCCCGGCCGTATCTGTTCACGGCCCTCTGGGCGGGGCAGGCCGGCTCGATGCTCTTCTGGTGCCTGATCCTGTCGCTCTACTCGGCGATCACGGTGCTGACGAGCCGGAAGGCGAACCCCGAGCTGATGCCGTACGTCACCGGCGTGCTCGCGACGACGACGCTCTTCTTCCTCGCGACGCTCTGCCTCGGCGCCAACCCGTACGAGCGCCTCGACTGGATCCCGGCCGACGGCCGCGGGATGAACCCGCAGCTCCAGAATCCCGGGATGGCGATCCACCCGCCCAACCTCTACCTCGGCTACGTCGCGACGACGGTGCCGTTCGCGTTCGCCGTCGCCGCCCTGATCACGCGGAAGCTCGACGCCGCGTGGCTCGCCGCGGTGCGCCGCTGGTCGCTCGTGTCGTGGTTCTTCCTGACCGTCGGCATCACCCTCGGCATGTGGTGGGCGTACGTCGAGCTGGGCTGGGGCGGCTACTGGGCGTGGGATCCGGTGGAGAACGCGTCGCTGCTGCCGTGGCTCACCGGCACCGCGTTCCTGCACTCGATCATGATCCAGGAGAAGCGGGGCATGCTGAGGAAGTGGAACGTCGTGCTCGTCGTCTCGACGTTCCTGCTCTCGATCCTCGGCACCTTCATCACGCGCAGCGGCGTCATCTCGAGCGTTCACTCGTTCGCGCAGTCACCGGTCGGGAACTGGTTCGCCGGCTTCCTCGTGCTCGCGCTGGTGGTGAGCGGCTACCTCGTCGCGACGCGGCTCAAGGATCTCGAGGCGAAGGCCGAGCTCGAGAGCATGGTGAGTCGCGAGGCGGCGTTCCTCTACAACAACCTCGTGCTCGTCGGGATCGCGTTCTCGGTGCTCTGGGGGACGCTCTTTCCGATCCTGAGCGAGGCCGTGCGCGGGTCGAAGATCACGGTCGGGCCGCCGTTCTTCAACACGGTGAACATCCCGCTCGGGCTCTTCCTGCTCTTCCTGACCGGCGTCGGGCCGCTGATCGCGTGGCGGCGCGCGTCGCTGTCGAACCTGCGGCGGCAGTTCACCGCGCCCGCGTTCGCCGGCCTGCTCACCGGCGCCGCGCTGCTCGCGCTCGGCATGCGCGACTTCTACGCGCTCGTCGCGTACACGCTCGCCGGCTTCGTGCTCGGGACCATCGGGCAGGAGTTCTACAAGGGCGTCGGCGCGCGGATGCGGCTGCACGGCGAGAACCCGGCGGTCGCGCTCGTCCGGCTCGTGGCGCGCAACCGCCGCCGCTACGGCGGCTACATCGTGCACTTCGGGATCGTCGTCGTCTTCTCGGCGTTCGCCGGGCTCGCGTTCAAGCGCGAGAACGACGTCACGCTCAAGGCGGGCGAGTCGTTCGAGACGGTGGATCCGTGGGGACACCACTGGCGCTTCGTCAGCCAGGGCATCTCGCGCTACGACCAGCTCAACCGCCAGGTGACGGCCGTGGCCCTCGAGTCCACGCGCGACGGCAAGCCAGCCGGCATCGTGACGAGCGAGAAGCGGCAGCACGTGGACAGCCAGGGGAACCCGACGTTCGAGCCGTCCACCGAAGTCGGGATCATGGAGTCGGCGAAGCAGGACGTGTACGTCGTCCTCGCCGGCGTGATCGGCGAGGAGACGGCGGAGGTCCGCATCACCTTCAATCCGCTGGTCTGGTGGGTGTGGTACGGCGGAATGATCATGGCGGTCGGCGGCCTGATCGTGATGTGGCCGCAGGCGGAGCGGCGGCGGCAGGGTGGCTACGTCGCCGTGATGGCGCCGGAAGGCGCGCTCGCGCCGGCCGCGCCGGCGAAGGCGACGCTGGTCACCGCCGCGGAGCGCGCATGAGCGGTCGCGGGCACGGACCCGAGGTCGGTCGCACGGGCGCGCCGCCCGCGCGCGACGGAGACGCGCTCGTCGTCTCGCGCCGCCACTTTCTCGCGGCGCTCGGCGCCGGCGCGGCCGCGGCCGGCGCGGTGTCGCTCGGCGTCCGGCCACTGGCCGCGCAGCAGCCGGCCGCGGGCGGGCTGGTGCCCGAGGAGCCGGCGGCGCAGGGCGCCGACTCCAGCGCGAATCAGGGCGCGGCCAACATGCCGATGAACGAGACCGCCTACCGGCCGGTGCGGCGCGCGCCGAAGCCGGGCGCGGCGCCGCGCCTCTCGGCGGCGGAGCGCGACGCGCTCGAGCACCAGATCCACTGCCAGTGCGGCTGCTCGCTCGACGTCTACACCTGCCGCACGACCGACTTCAGCTGCGGCGTCTCGCCGGCGATGCACACCGACGTCATGGGCCTCGTCGAGGGCGGTTACTCCGCCGACGAGATCATCGCGGCCTTCCGCGACACGTACGGCGAGCGCGTGCTGATGGCGCCGGTGAAGGAAGGGTTCAACTGGGCGGGGTACGTCGCGCCGTTCGCGGCGCTGGGCACCGGCGCCGTCGTCGTCGCCGGGCTGATCCGACGCTGGGGGCACCGGGCCGCGCTCACCGCGGCGAGCGCGCCGCCGAGCACGGGAACTGCGGCGCCCGGCGCGCCCGGCGCGGACGCGACGCCCGAGGAGCTGGCTCGCCTCGACGCCGCGGTGCGGGGAGACGGCGCATGACGCCGCTCCTCGTCGGCACGGCACTCGCGCTCGCGGCGCTGCTGTTCGTGCTCCATCCGCTCCTGTTCGACGACGGCGCGTCGGCAGCGCCGCCGGCCGGCGGCGTCGGCGTGGCTGGTGCGGCGGCGGCCGGCAGCGGCGCCGCGGTCGAGGCGCTGCGCGAGATCGAGTTCGATCGCGCCACGGGCAAGCTGTCGGACTCGGACTACGCCGAGCTCAAGGCGACGTACACTCGTCAGGCGCTCGACGAGATGCGCCGCGGCGATGCCGCCGCCGCTACCGCGGCTTCCGCGGCGTCGGCGACCGGCGCGCCCGACGCGGCGGAGCTCGCGGTACGCCGCGCGCGCGCGGCCGTCGGCGATGCCGTCGTCGCCTGCCCCGTGCACGGTCTCCGCCCCGAGCCCGATGCCGTCTACTGCTCCGACTGCGGACGCTACCTCGCTGGCCGCTGCACCTCCTGCGGCGCCGACGTCACGCGCGAAGGGGCGCGGTTCTGCGAGGGGTGCGGGAGCAGGCTGGCGGCATAGAAGCGGGTGGGCGGTAGGCGGTAAGCGCGAGCTAGAGATCACGAAGGGGCCGGCATCCGAGTGAGATGCCGGCCCCTTTGCTGTTCGCGCTCACCGCCAACCGCCTACCGCTTACCGCTCTACTGCGTCCAGCCGCGCCAACGCGATCCGGATCGGCACCAGCGTCGTCGCGACGCAGACGAGGGCTGCGAGGGTGAAGCCCATGACCATCTCGCGCGGGTCGGCCGTGGTGCCGAAGGTGCGCGCGCTGAGGTAGGCGTATACGGGGCGCGCCTCGAGCGTGATCACGGCGGCGATGAGGGCGACCGACGTCATCATGAAGAGCAGGCCGCCGAACGAGGTCGGGATCTGCGCCGCGTTCTCGGTCTCGAACTGCGGGAAGATCGTGCCGAAGCCGATCGCGAGGCCGGCGATGGCGAAGGTCATCAGCGCGATCGTCAGCACGGAGACGGCGAAGGTGAACTCCGACACCTGCAGCAGCCAGTCCGTCACGCCGACGATGCCCAGCGCGAGCACGAGCAGCGGCAGCGTGCCGACCCAGAACTTGGCCCACAGCAGGTCGCGCACGGCCATCGGGCTCGACTTGAGCAGCCAGAGCGTGCGTCCCTCGAGGCTGACGGCGGGGAAGAGGAAGCGCGCGGCGACCGACGCCAGCACGAAGCCGGCGAGGGCGAGGTTCAGGAACGGGATCACGTTCCGCAGGAAGAACGTGACCCCCTCGCCGCTCAGCGGCAGGAATTTCACGTTGAAGACGTACACGACGACGAGTACGCCGAGCAGCAGGAGCTGCGACCACTGCGTCGTGTCGCGGAAGAAGAGGCGGATCTCCTTGAGCACGAGCTCGCGCCGGAGCACGCCGAACGGCGCGAGCAGTCGGCGGCCGACGCCGCGCCGGCGTCCGTCGGCGCGCAGCGTGGTCGCGTCGCCCGTGCCGAGGCGTCCGCTCTCCTGTGCCTTGCTGAACCCCTTCGCGTAGAGGGCGCGGTGGAGCAGCGCGCCGAGGACCACGAACGCGGCGGCCGTGGACCAGAGCAGGTAGAAGGGAAGCGCGTCGGGCGCGCCGGCGAGCCACGACATCACGCCGCGCTCCGCCCACTCGCTCGGCAATACCGGCGACGTCGGCGTCCTGAGCGCGCCGATGAAATCAATGAGCGAGCGGAATCCTTCCGGGCGCGCCAGCTTCTCCGGTCGCACGATGCGGAAGAGCACGACGACGCCGGCCGCCGCCATGACGGCGATGACGCTGAGGATGTCGCGCGCGCGCCGGGCGGGAAAGACGTTGACGAGCAGCAGCGTGACCGCGCTGCCGAGCGCCGCGGGGATCGCCAGGAACGGCACGAAGACGCCGAGCGCGGCGAGCGGGTAGAGCCAGCCCCCGTGATAGACGACGCCGTACGCGGCGAAGATCGGCACCGCCATCAGCCCGACCATCCAGCTCGAGTGCAGCGCCGTCTCGAGCAGCTTCGCGCCGTACAGCTTGAGCCAGTCCACCGGCGCCGCGACGAGCAGGTCGAGGTCGCGGGCGAGGAAGAAGCTCGACAACGCGGTGATGACGTTCGACAGGAGCAGGATCGAGAAGAAGCTGACGAGGACGATCCCGAGCAGCTTGCCGGCGAGCAGCGCGCCGATCTCCTGGACGCCGCGGAAGTACGAGAGCAGGCGGTAGAGGACGACGAACACGGCGGCCCAGAAGCCGAACCCGAAGGCGCCGAGCAGCACGACACGTGCGCCGCGTCCACGCTCGCCGGCGGCGGCGCGGGCGCGGGCCGTCAGCCACTTCGGTGTCAGGAGATGGAGCAGCCCCGGGTCGGGCGGCGATGCCTCGGCGGCGCCGCCATGTTCGGGCACGAGATGCAGCGGTACGTCGCGCGGTGTCGCGGTACCGACGCTCGGCGCGCGCGGCGTTAAATCCCCGGTCGGGGGGCCCCCCCGCGACTCGGCCGCGGCCGGTCCCTTACGCATCGAGCACGTCCACCAGCTCGCGCGCCGCGTTCTCCCCCGTCAGGCGGAGGAATATCTGCTCCAGCCCCTCCGTGCCGCCGGCGGCGCTGGCGCGGATCTCGTCCATCGTCCCGCAGGCACGGATGCGCCCGCCCTGGATGATCCCGATCCGGTCGCACAGCCGCTCGGCCACCTCGAGCGTGTGCGTGGACATCATGATCGTGTGGCCGCGCCGTGTGTACTCGCGGAACAGGTCCTTGAGGATCTTCGCCGCCTTCGGGTCGAGGCCGACCATCGGCTCGTCCACGACGATGACCTCGGGCCGGTGCACGAACGCGCTCGAGATGATCAGCTTCTGCCGCATCCCGTGGCTGTAGCTCTCGACCAGCTCGTCGCGCCACTCCTCGAGGTCGAACAGCGCCAGCAGCTCGCGCGCCCGTCGCTCGACGGCGGCGCCCTCCTGGTCGTACAGCCCGGCGACGAAGCGAAGGAACTCGCTCCCCGTCAGCTTCTCGTAGATGAACGGTCGGTCGGGGATGAAGCCGAGCTTCGACTTCGCGCGCACCGGCTCGGCAACGACGTCCACGCCGCCGATGCGCACCGTGCCGCTCGTCGGCCGGAGGATGCCGGCGATCATGCGGAGCGTCGTCGTCTTTCCGGCGCCGTTGGGCCCGAGGAAGCCGAACAGCTCGCCGCGCGGGACCTCGAGGTCGAGCGCGTCCACCGCGGTGAACGAGCCGTAGCGCTTCGTGAGGGCGGAGAGGGAGATCATGCCGGGAGGACGAGTGGAGCGGGGCTCGCGTATCGCGTATCGCGTAGCGCATAGCGCGTAGGGCCTGGCGCGCCGGTCGCTCAGTCCGTATCGGAGACGACCGCTACGCGCTACGCTCTACGCGCTGCGCACGCCTATCTCTTCGCCAACACCTCGATCTTCAGCTTCCCGATCAGCCGCAGCAGCTCCGCCTGCCGATCGAGGCCGCCGTTGACGAAGCGGAGGTGCGCCGCGTCGGCGGGGAACTCGCCGAACGTCGGATCCACCGCGACCCACGTGCCGAGGAAGACCTCCGGCCAGGCGTGGTAGTAGAACTTGCCGCGCACGTAGGCGAGCCCCGCGGCCGGGCGCGCCGGGATGCCCGCGGCGCGCGCCAGCGCGATGTAGAGCTGCGTGTGCTCGTTGCAGTCGCCCTTGCGCGACTCCAGCACCTGGACCGCGTTCGGCAGCCCGAACGTGATCTCCTTCGCGAGCGAGTCGTACATCCACTGGTTGATCCGCTCGGCGACGACGCGCGGATCGCGCGCGCCGGCGGCGAGACGATGGGCGAGCTCGACGATCTTCGGGTTCGACGCCTGCAGCAGCGGCTCGCTCTCCAGCTCCCGCGCGAACGTGGCGCGCATGCTCTCGTCGGTCGGCAGCGTGTACATGGCGCGGAGCTGGTCCGGCCGCTCCCGGATCACCATGAGCGTGTTGCCGAGGAGCACCTGGCGCGATCCGTTCAGGTCGTAGCCGGCGAGATCCACGCCGCCGAGTCGCACGCGGAGCTGTTCGACCTCCTTCTCGCCCAGCGGAGCCGACGCGGCGATCGCCGTGCTCTCCATGATGTCCTCGTCCGCCGTCACCGTCCGGCCGGCGCGCTGGAGCGCGGCGACCCGCCAGTTCTCGAACGCGATCTCGTACGCGGTGCGACGGAGCACGAGACCGCCCGGCGGCGCGAGCTCGACGAGCCGTCCGTCCGCGTCCACCCAGCCGGCGAACCCCGGCCGCGCGCCGGCCGCGGCGCTGCCACCGGCGTCCGCCGTCTCCGACTCGATCCGCCACGCGCGCACCGTGTCGCGGTGCGCCGGGTGCCAGCGCCTGGTCGCGCGATCCACCGCCGCCGAGTCGTCCACCACGAACAGCGACTCGGCGCGGACGGCGATCGTCGTCGGCCGCGGCGCCATCGCCGTCGGATCGAACACCGAGAGCGTGTAGCGCGCACCGACGCGCGGCCGCTCGCCGAGCGCGACCGCGAGCGGCAGGAGCGTCGGCAGGAGCACGGGGCCATTGGTCACGACGCGCTGCGTGTCGGCCGGCTCGCCGTTGGTGGAGACGGCGACGAGGAGCAGCGAGTCTCCCTGCGTGCGGCCGGTGACGCGGATCGGCCCGGCGTCCGACTCGATCTCGACCGCGAACGTCCGCAGCGCGAAGCCGCGCGTCAGCCGCACCCGGCTCGACGCCGACGCGCGGTGCAGCGTGCCGCCCACGGGCATGTCGGCGACGAAGTCGTCGTCCACGCGGATCTCGGTCGTCGTCGTGTCGATCGTGGACGACGCGTAGCCGATCTGCGTGCCGCCCTGCTCGACGGCGTAGAAGGCGTTGCCGGGCGACACGCGCGACGCGACCGCCGCCAGCCGCGCGCCGTCGCTACCGCGCGCGGTGAGCTCGCGGCGCGCGAGCACGCCGAGTCCAGCGCCCCAGAGCAGCAGCACGCCGGCGGCGACGGTGCCGCGCCGGCCGAGACGACGGGTCGTCACGAGCCTAACGAGCCGAGCCCGTCGCGGCCGCGCGCCCGAGCGCCGCCGCGAAGGCGCGCGCCTCGTCGTCGGTCTCGACGACGACCGTCAGGCGCTCAGGATGGCGCGACGCGGCGAGGTGGCGCGCGATCGGATCCGCCATCGCGTCCGCGGCGTCGTCCGGGTCGAGGTTGCCGGCGCCGAGCCCGAACGGCGCGATGCCGAGGTGGACGACGGCGAAGTCGGCCGCGCGCTGCAGCGCGCTCGTCGTCGCGCGCCGCACCGTCTCGCGGGTCACGCGCTCCTCGCGCCCCTGCACGACGGCGTGGATCAGCAGCTCGGCGCCAAGCGCGCCGGCGCCCGTCACCACGGCCGAACCCACGGCGAGCGGCTCGGTGGGGCGGAGCTGCTGCGCGAGCCGCTGCCCGCGCTCGCCGTCGAGCGCCGCCGTCTCGAGCCGGCGCACGAGCGCCGTCGTCGCGCCAAGCGACTCGTTCACCGGCCGCGCGATCGCGTCGCCGGCGAAGAACGAGAGATCGTCCACCGTGACGGACCAGCGAGCGGCAACGGCGGGTGGGGAGTGGGTCGCGGTCGAGCCCGAGACGTCCCGGGCGGCGTTCGCCACACCCCCCTCTCCACTCCCCACACCCCCCTCGGTCACTTCCGCTGCGCCTCGCGTGCCTTGCGATGCGCGACCGCAGCCTCGGCGGGGCGGGCCATGCGATCGAGCACGTTGCCGACGCCCTTGTACGCGCGCCAGTTCGACGGCTGCAGCGCGCACGCCTGCTCGTACGACGCCAGCGCCGCCGGAAGCTGGTCGAGGCGGTTGTAGACCTCGCCGAGGTAGTAGTGCGCCGCCGCGCTGTTCGGGGCGAGCTCCACGGCGCGGCGCAGCGGCTCGAGCGCTTCCTTCGCCCGACCGCCCTTGCTGAGCACCATGCCGAGCGTCGTCAGGATCTCGGCGTTCTCGCCGTGGCGCAGCGCGCGCCGCAGGTCCTGCTCGGCCGCGTCGAACTTGAGGTGCGCGCTCAGCACCGCCGCGCGGTTCAGCAGCAGCGCGACGTTGTCCGGCTCCTCGGCGATCGCCAGCTCGAGCTCCACGAGCGCCGCCTGGATGTTGCCGCGCTGCTCGAGCAGGAACGCGAGGTTGTTGCGCGCGCGCGCGTGGCGCGGGTCGAGCTTGAGGAGCTGCCGGTACGTCGTGATCGCGAGCGACGTCTCGTTCGACTCGCCGTACTGCTTGGCGCGCGCGAACAGCGCCGCGACCTTCTCGGCGTCCGAGCCGGGCTCGGGGGCCGGACGGTCGCCGGCCGCCGCGGCGTTGCCGCCCGGTGGCGTACCGGCGAACGGGACTTCCTGGTCGCGCCCCGCGCTGCGACCGGCGCTGTTGACGGCGAGGGAGGAGTCGGGGGACGACGACGCGTCGTCGGGGCCGCCGGAGCGTTCGGAGAACAGAGACATCGGTGGGGACAGCGAGGGTCTGAGCGATCTACGTCGGGAGCCGCGTCGCACCGGTTGCGCCGGCGCGAGAGGAGCGAGAGGGCGGCAGTCCCGCCGCGCGTCTCACGCCCTCGTGCAGTTCTACACCAGAATCAAGCTAATGCCAGCGCCGTTTCGGCCGCGATCCAGCCGAGGTACCGTTCGGCGCCCGCGGCCACCGGCAGCGCCAGGAGCTCCGGCACCTTGTACGGGTGCAGCTCGCCGAAGGCGCCGCGCAGCGAGTCCACACGCGAGGCGCGCGTCTTGAGCAGCACGACGACCTCCTGCTCGTCGGCGATCTTGCCCTCCCACCGGTAGAGTGAGCGCGCACCCGGAAGCACGGTGCCGCACGCCACGAGGCGCCGGTCGAGCAGCGCGCGTACGAGCGCGACCGCCTCGTCGGCGGTGGCGACGGTGGTGAGGACGACGACGGCGTCGGTGGCGGACGGAAGAGTCATGGCGGCGGGGGAGGGAAGCGGCCCAGAAATGTAGCGGCCCGGTGCCCGCCGCGCGCCTGCCCCTTTCGCGTCCTGAGGCGCGGCACTCTGCGGCTGACGCGTTACGCGCCGTGCGCAGCGCCGACGTTTGTTGCCGTCGGTCGCCGAAAGTGGCGCGACTGGCGGCGGGCGTGAAAGATGCGAAGCTCGAAGGATGCGCGCTCCGCTCGAGCGCGCTTCCCTGCCGGGCGCGGTGCGACACCAGGCGTCAACGGTTCGGGTTGCTCATCAGGCGTTTCTGGCGGCGCCGACATCGGACGCATGTGTCAGTCGAGCCTGATTTCCCCACCACGCCGCCCTCCGGAGGGCACGTGGCCGATCGGCAGTTCCGGACGGCGATCGCGCGCGCGCTGCGCGCGTTCGCGATGCACGAGGCGGCGCGCGCGCGTCACGCCGCCGTCGCCGTCCGGCTGCGCGACGCCGTGGACGCGAGTCGCCAGCTGGTCGCCACGACGCAGCGCATGCGCGACCACGTCGACGCGGGACGCGACGCGATGGAGGCGTTGCGCGACGCCGTCCGCGAGCACGCGCGTGCCCTGCGCGCGGCGAAGGTGCCGCCGCGCGAGGTGCTCGCGCTCGTCAGGGCCGACCTCGCCGAGATCCTCGCCGCCATCCCGCCGAGCGACGCCCTGCGCGACCCCGCCGGGCTCTCGACGCAGGTCCTCCAGTGGGTGAGCGCCGCGTACTACGAGGCGGCCTAGCAACATTCGTCCGCGGCCGGTGCGCCCGCCGCTGCCCGCCAGTCGGTGGCGCGCCGTGGCCTCCGGCTTGTCTTCGGGCTCTCCGCCCGCCAGTTTCCCCTGATTATGGCGGAAGATGTCCTGGACGGCGCCGCGCGCGCCGAGCGCCCGAACGGCAGCGGGCGAGCGAATGGTCGAGCTGCCGCGTCTCCCGATGGTGCACGCGAGGCGCTGATCGTACGCGGCGCCCGCGAGCACAACCTCAAGAACGTGGACGTCGAGATCCCGCGCGACCAGCTCACGGTCATCACGGGACTTTCCGGGTCGGGCAAGTCGTCGCTCGCCTTCGACACGATCTACGCCGAGGGGCAGCGCCGCTACGTCGAGTCGCTGTCCGCGTACGCGCGGCAGTTCCTCGGCTTGATGGAGAAGCCCGACGTCGATTCCATCGAGGGGCTCTCGCCGGCGATCTCGATCGAGCAGAAGACGGCCGGGCACAACCCGCGCTCGACCGTCGGCACGGTCACCGAGATCTACGACTATCTGCGCCTGCTGTTCGCGCGCGCCGGCACGCCGCACTGCCCGAACTGCGGCCGCCCCGTGCAGCGTCAGAGCCCGGCGCAGATCGCCGAGACCATTCTCACCTGGCCCGCCGGCGCCCGCATCGAGGTCCGCGCGCCGCTGGTGCAGGGCCGCAAGGGTGAGTTCCGCGAGCTCTTCGAGACGGTCCGCAAGCAGGGCTTCATTCGCGCCTACGTGGACGGCGAGCTGATCGAGGTCGCGAACCCGCCGAAGCTCAACCGCCGCCAGAACCACACGATCTCGGTCGTGGTGGACCGGCTCGTCGTCCGCGCCGAGGACCGCGGCCGTCTCACCGACTCGCTCGAGACGGCGCTCAAGCTCGCCGAGGGGCTGGTCGAGGTCGAGCAGGCGGACACGAAGCGCGCCGAGATCTTCTCGGAGAAGTACGGCTGTCCCGTGTGCGGCCTCTCGCTGCCGGAGCTCGAGCCGCGTCACTTCTCCTTCAACTCCCCGTTCGGCGCCTGCCCCGATTGCGGCGGCCTCGGCACGCGGCGGGAGGTGAGCGCCGATCTCGTGCTCGGCGACCCGAGCATCTCGATCCTCGAGGGTGTCGTGCTGCCCTGGGGAGAGCCCGACGGCTACCTGAAGCGCGTCATCCTTCCCGGCCTCGCCAAGGAGATCGGCTTCGATCTCAACACACCGTGGGGGAAGCTGAAGCCGGCCGTGCAGGACGCCTTGCTGTACGGCGTCGGGACGGCGGAAGCCGGACGCGGGACGAAGAAGTCGGGCGCGTCCCCCGTACCCCGGTCCCCGTCCCTTCAGTGGGAGGGGATTCTCTCCAACGTCCAGCGTCGCCACGACGAGACCGACTCCGATGCGGTCCGCCTCGAGCTGCAGGAGTACATGATCGAGCGGCCGTGTACGGCGTGCGGCGGCACGCGGCTCAAGCCGTCGTCGCTCGCCGTCACGCTCAATGGCCGCAACATCGGTGAGGTCGTGGACCTGTCCGTCACCGATGCGCTCGACTTCTTCGAGAGCGTGCCGGTGCGTGGCAACGGGAAGCCGGGCCTCGACGCCGAGATCGCGGGGCCGATCCTCAAGGAGTGCCGCGAGCGGCTGCGCTTCCTCGTGGACGTCGGGCTCGACTACCTCACGCTCAACCGGTCCGCGGAGTCGCTCTCCGGCGGCGAGGCGCAGCGCATCCGGCTCGCGACGCAGATCGGCTCGCGCCTCGTCGGCGTGCTCTACATCCTCGACGAGCCGTCCATCGGGCTGCACCAGCGCGACAACGGCCGCCTGCTCGCGACGCTCCGGCAGCTGCGCGATCTCGGCAACACCGTCATCGTCGTCGAGCACGACGACGAGACGATGCGCATGGCCGACCATCTCATCGACCTCGGGCCCGGCGCCGGCAAGCACGGCGGCGAGGTCATC
>DATMHT010000195.1:0-6988 GCA_035554795.1 Gemmatimonadaceae bacterium
CGCGGGTGACGCCGGGGAATGGGGTGAGCGCGGTTGCGGGGTAGTAGCTCGCGCGTAGCGCGTCGCGAGGACCAGCCGGGCCGGCTTCCGTCATGGGAGCCGGCCCGGTCGGCTTTCGCGACGCGCTACGCGCTACGCTTACCCTCCCTTGCGCCCGCCATGAGGAGGCACGACGATAGTGGTGTAGTTCGGCAGTCTCGTCAGTGCATCACTTCACCTCGCGGTGGCCGCCGCGAGTGGATTGGAGGCGCACATGACCACCATCCCGGGCAGCGGTAGCAGCGGCAGGACGCAGGACGCGGGCGCGGCGTACGAGCAGCCGACGTCCTCTCCGTCCCAGCCATCTCCATCGCTCCCGCGGCCGCCACGCGGCGCGCCGTCGGGCGCCGCCGCGCTCGCCGCCGCCCGTGACGCGCTCGCGACGTTGTTCGGGCCGCCGGAGCGGCGTCGCTTCGCGGTGCGCTACTGGGACGGGTCGGTGGAGACGCCGGCCGAGTCGAGCACGCCGCGGTTCACGCTCGTCGTGCGGCACGAGGGCGCGCTGCGGCGCGCGTTCCTGCCGCCGTCGGAGCTCGCGCTCGTCGAGGCGTACCTGCAGGACGACCTCGACGTCGAGGGCGACCTCGAGGGCGCGGCGACGCTGGGCGACGACGTCGCCGCCGCCATCCGCTCGCCGGCGGCGGCCATGCGGCTCGCGCGGACGCTCCTCGCGCTGCCACGCGACGCGGACCCGCTTCACGAGACGGACGACGACGACGGACATCGTCGCCCGCCGCCGCCCGGTGTCGTCGCCGCCCACGCGCGCCGTCACACGCGCCGCCGCGACGCCGCCGCCGTGCGCTACCACTACGACGTCGGCAACGACTTCTACCGACTCTGGCTCGACGGGCGCATGCAGTACTCCTGCGCCTACTTCCCCACCGGCCGGGAGACGATCGACGCGGCGCAGGAGGCGAAGCTCGAGCACATCTGCCGCAAGCTGCGCCTCGCGCCGGGCGAGCGGCTGCTCGACATCGGCTGCGGATGGGGCGGACTGCTCGAGTACGCGGCGACGCGCCACGGCGTCGGCGGGCTCGGGATCACGCTGAGCGAGCGGCAGGCGGCGGCGGCGCGCGAGCGTCTCGCCGCGGCCGGCGTCGCCGACCGGTGCGCGATCGAGGTGCGCGACTACCGCGACGTCGCCGATGACGGCGCGTTCGACAAGATCGTGAGCGTCGGCATGCGCGAGCACGTCGGCCGGGCGCGGCTGCCGGACTACTTCGCCGCCGCGCACCGGCTGCTGCGGCCGGGCGGGCTCTTTCTCGACCACGGCATCACGCGCTTCGGCGCCGAGGAGGTGCGGAGCGTTCGCACCCGCATCGCGCGCCGGCTGTGGAAGCGCGACGAGTTCATCGAGCGCTACGTCTTCCCCGACGGCGAGCTCATTCCGATCGGCGAGCTGCTCACCGACGGCGAGCGCGCGGGGCTGGAGGCGCGCGACGTCGAGAACCTGCGCGAGCACTACGCGATGACGCTGCGCCACTGGGTGGCGCGCCTCGAGGCGCGACACGACGAAGCGGCGGCGATCGTCGGCGAGACCACGTACCGCGTCTGGCGCCTCTACATGACGGCGTCGGTGCTCGGCTTCCTCTCCGGGCGGCTCGGGCTCTGTCAGACGCTGTACGCGAAGCCGCACGCGAACGGACGCGCGGAGCTGCCGCCGACGCGGGCGGACCTGTACCGAAGCTGACGCGGAGCGCGCCGAAGAAGAAATTTCGGAATTCGCTCTTGACACGCCGCGCCGGTCGCTTATAGACTTGGCGCCCTGGGAGTCGCGTCCCGATGTTCACCGCTCACCACCAGCACCCGCGCGATCGCGCGGCGGCGGCGGAGTGCGGAGCCGCCAGCACCATTGGGCGGCGAACATCGGCGACGCGATTCTGCGTTTCGGGACCTGACACTCGGCAGCGATCACTACACGAGCACTCGATGAACCATCACCTCACCCATCCACACGACGCGCGCGCGCGACTCGACGCCTCCGGCCAGTACCGGAACGGCGCGAGCTGGGTCGCGGCCGTGATCGTCGGGCGGCGCGTCGAAGGACAGGCGCGACCGCTGACGGGGTCGGTGATTCCGCCCTTCGCGGGCGATCGGAAGGACGGCAGGACATACGTGAACGCAGGGGACGGAGCGGCGGAGGGCGGCACTCGTTAGGTGCGCCTCCTTCCTCCGACCGGGAGCGGTACCACACGCCCCGCCTGCGTCCACGCGCAGGCGGGGCGTTTCGCATTCACGCCCCGGGCGCCGCGCAGGCGCCGAGCGCTTTTTGACAACTGACGGTCTGGGGAAAGTACGAGAAGGACGTGATCCGTCGTCGGCCGGTCGGTGGCCGCGGAGCCCGGGCATCGGCGAACGCGACTCCCTGTGCTGCGGGGCGAAGCGGTGCCGGCCGCGCCGGCGGCGGATCACACTTTCGGAGTCATGGCTCAAACAGCTAGAGCGTCCGCCTGTCGAGCGGAAGGGTGCGGGTGCAAGTCCCGCTGGCTCCGCCTTGTCGTTGCAACGTCGCTCTCGGCGGCCGTCGCGCGCACCCGTGCGCGCGGCGCCGGGAGTCATGACGACGTGCGTGTCGCGCCGCGAGCGCGACGAAGCTGCGAGGGTATACGGACCAGCGAGCACGCCGTCATCTGGGGTCATGGTCCAAGAGTCATGACGCCGCGTCGCCAGCGCGGAAGTTCCGGTGCGAATCCGGATGGCCCCTCTTCACACACGTACACACACACCGCCGTAGCTCAGCAGACAGAGTACCTGGCTACGAACCAGGGGGTCGCGCGTGCGAATCGCGCCGGCGGTACTGCGTCAGCTAGGGGGTAGTGTAAGCAGCTCGGCACTGGGAGTTGTGGGCTCCCGAGAGCGGGTGCGAGTCCCGTCCCCCTGACCAACGATGGGCCTGTAGCTCAGTCGGTAGAGCGCCTAACGGCCCTCTCCACACCTTGCCTGCCGCGCGAGCGGTGGGCCGAAGGCGGAGGGTTATCGCTGCCTAAGCGGGAAGTCACGGGTTCGAGTCCCGTCAGGCCCATCATCTCGAAGTACCAGCAAGACCAGCAGGACCAGCAGCACCGGAAGCCGTAGCTCAGTTGGGTAGAGCGCGAGACGTCCCTCGCCGATCCCTTGTCCGACGTACGCGCGTCGGGCCGAGAGGAGAGGGTTATCGAATCTCGAGGTCGCGCGTTCGAATCGCGCCGGTTTCCCATTCATCGTCAGCGGTCGGGTCGTCGGCGCTCGGTCATCGCCTTACTCAGCGAGCCAGACACCGAGTCCATCCATCATCCGACCGCGTTCGCACTCCGGCGCGTATGGGCAATGGCCGCGCGCCGTCCGGTGGGCGTAGCTCACGACCAGAGCGCGGCGGCGCCGCACTGTCTCCCATTGCCCGACGAGGGCCGGAGCGTGCGGGCACACGTCGCCGAGGCGCGGTGCAACACGCCGCCGCCACCGGAAGCATTGAAGCAGCTCTCGGCTGTTCGACAGGATGCACAGGATCAACGGGATGAAGCGCACACCCACATCCTGTTCATCCTGTGCATCCTGTCCAAGACGGCCGAGAGCCGAGAGCTGCCGTTCAATTGGCCGTGCATCGCGCGATGCACGCCCTCGCCACACTTCGCCTGCCGTAACATCAGCGGGCCGACGGTCGAGGGTTATCTGGTACGGCGCAAGCCAACGGGTTCGAATCCCGGGCTCCGCGGTGTCACGGCCATCTCCTCAGTACGACGACGACCGCGGAATGCGGCGCTCGGCACGAACGCACGCCGCGGATTTGCGCGGATGAACGCGGATGTCGCCTCTTCGTCGTCATCCTCCGCGGTCGGTGCCTTTGCCGAGCAGCACTATCCGCGAAATCCGCGGGAATCCGCGGCGCCGCTGTTCGCCCAGCTCCAGGAAACACTCTCTCGCGAGGCGGGTCGCCGCCGCTCGGTTATCGCTCCAAGCAGGGAATCCCGGAGAACCAAGCGAAGCCGGGGCCGAGCGCACCATTCATCCGCCTCCGTCGCCGTGCCACCTCGTGCTGCCGCCTCGTGAGGCGGCGGTGCACCCCGCGCCCGCCGGGTCGAAGCGCGTCGGTTACCGTCAATGCCCGACGTCGCGACACCGCATCCGGTGGACGCACACCACTCACACTCGACCACAGGAGGGCGAGCATGTTCGATCTTACGCAGCACTTCGCGACTCGCCTCCGGCGTCAGGCGACGCCGCAGGCCGAGCCGATCCCCGGCTCCACGCAGGTCGCCAACTCCGCGGGCGGCTACGCGTGGGCCGTGGACAAGTGGGTCCGCCTCGACCGCTTCCTCGTGCTCGGCAGCGAGGGCGGCACCTTCTACGTCCGCGAGCGCGCGCTGACGCGCGAGAACGCGACCGCGGTCGCCGAGTGCATCGCCGAGGACGGCGCGCGCGTCGTGCGGCGCGTCGCCGAGGTGAGCGCCGCCGGCCGCGCGCCGAAGAACGACCCGGCGCTGTTCGTGCTCGCGATGTGCGCGGGCCTCGGCGACGACGCGACGCGCGCCGCCGCGTTCGCCGCGCTGCCGGCGGTGGCGCGGACGGCGACGCACCTGTTCCACTGGCTGCAGTTCGTGCGCGCGTTCCGCGGCTGGGGGCGCGGCGTGCGGACGGCGGTCGCGAAGTGGTACACGGCCAAGTCGCCCGAGGCGCTCGCGTACCAGATGCTCAAGTACCCGTCGCGCGACGGCTGGGCGCACCGCGACGCGCTGCGGCTCGCGCACCCGAAGGCGCCGTCGCCGACGCACGACCTGCTCTTCCGCTACGCGACGAAGGGCTGGGACGAGGCGCGCCAGGTCGCGGGCGCCGACGTCGAGGCGGTCGCGCGCGTCGAGGCGGTGCAGGCGCTGCGCGAGATGGCGCCGGCCGAGGCGGCACGCGTCGTCACCATCTACGGCCTCACGCGCGAGATGGTCCCGACGGAGCTGCTGACGCACGCCGTCGTGTGGGAGGCGCTGCTCGACCGCATGCCGCTCACGGCCATGATCCGGAACCTCGGCGTCATGAGCAAGGTCGGGCTGCTCGCGCCGGCGAGCGACGCGGCGCGCGCGGTGGTCGCGCGGCTGTCGGACCGGGACGCGATCCGCAAGGCGCGTGTCCACCCGGTGGCCGTGCTCGCGGCGCTGAAGACGTACGCGCAGGGTCGCGGCATGAAGGGCTCGGGCAGCTGGACGCCCGTGTCGCAGGTGGTGGACGCGCTCGACGGCGCCTTCTACCTGTCGTTCGCGAACGCGCCGAGCACGGGCAAGCGCGTCATGCTCGCGCTCGACGTCTCCGGCTCGATGGGGGCGCCGGTGCCGGGCATGGACTACCTGAGCTGCCGCGAGGCGTCGGCGGCGATGGCGCTCGTCACGGCCGCGGCGGAGCCGAACCACCGCTTCGTCGCGTTCACCAAGGGCAGCTACCCGTCGATGTGGTCGCGGACGCACGGCTCGCAGTACGACACGGGCCTGTCGCCGCTCGCCATCTCGCCGCGGCAGCGGCTCGACGACGTCGTCAAGGCGACGAGCGGCCTGCCGTTCGGCGGCACGGACTGCGCGCTGCCGATGGTGGAGGCGCTGAAGCGCCGCTGGGCGGTGGACGCGTTCGTCGTGTTCACCGACAACGAGACGTGGGCGGGCACGATCCACCCGTCGCAGGCGCTCCGCGAGTACCGGGAGCGGACGGGCATCGCCGCCAAGCTCGTCGTCGTCGGCATGGCGTCGAACGGGTTCAGCATCGCGGACCCGGACGACGCCGGCATGATGGACGTCGTCGGCTTCGACGCGATGGCGCCCAACGTCATCGGCCAGTTCGTCGGCTCGTAGCGTGGCGGTGAGGTGCCGCTCCGCCGCGAGCCGGCGGCGGATGTCACACTCACTTCCGGCGTGGGGCGGCCGCCTCAACGGGCCGCCCCGCGCCTTCACCACCTAACGAGAGATGAACAGGATCAAGGAGCTCCTCGAGGGGCCGGACGACGACGAGTCGCCGACGTATGGCGACTTCTGGGTCGTGCGCGCCCAGTACGGGTGCTTCTACGTCACCTCCGACGTCGCGCGAGACATCGAGCGCCGCCTCCAGCGGCGCTGGGTGTCGCGCTGGCTCACGTTCGCCGACCTGGTCGGCTCGCGGATCCGCCTGCGCTCGGCGACGGTGCACGGCGTCTACGAGTGCACCGCGGCGCAGCGCGCCGCCGAGCGGAAGCTCGATCGCGCGCGCCGGCTGGAGGAGAAGGCGGACCGCCAGCCGTGGGAGGACGACTAGCCGAAGCACCGAACCCCAGACCGTCTCGTCGCGCCCTCGCCGCACGGTGCGATGCGGGCCGTCATATCTGCAGGCCGCCTTGCCGGTCCGTGCCGCGCACTGAACATTTGAGCACCCTCATCCGAACACCCGCCCCGAGGGTATCACCCAGCGCATGCCGCCCAACACCGCCACCGCCACGCCCCCCACGCTGCCGCTCGTCGGCCGCGCGAACGAGCTCGCGACGCTCGGCGCGTGGCTCGACGGCGTCGCGGGCGGAAAGGGCGGGACGATGATCGTCGCCGGCGGCGGCGGCGTCGGGAAGACGCGGCTCGCGGCGGCGCTCGCCGAGCGCGCGGCGCGGCAGGGATGGGCGGTGGCGGTCGGGCAGGCGTACCCGGTGGAGACGGGCGTGCCGTACGCGATCTTCGGCGACGCGCTCCTCCCCTTCTTCCGGAAGATGGACACGGCGGCGCTCGCCGTGCTGACGCGCGGCGGGTCGGCGGAGCTCGCGTACATCTGCCCAGCGCTCGCCGTCACGGGCGACGGGCGCGACGCGGCGGCGCCGGCGGGGCGCGAGCCGGCGGCCGAGTTCAAGGCGCGGCTGCTCTGGGGGTTCACGCAGATCCTCACGCGCGTCGCGGCGCGGCAGCCGCTGCTGATCGTGCTCGAGAACCTGCAGTGGGCCGACCCGTCGTCGCTCGAGCTGCTGCACTTCACGGCGCGC
>DATMHT010000196.1:0-10441 GCA_035554795.1 Gemmatimonadaceae bacterium
TTCTCGAAGACGAGCACCATCCCGCGGCGGATCTGCGTTGCCGGCATTGCCATGTTGATCAATCCACGAATAGAGGTTCGGCGGCCGCTGCGCCTGCCACGACGTTGCGCGGAGGCGGCCAACGCGTGCTAAGCGGCGGCAGCCTCTAAACTTACTTTTTGCCCGGACACGGGTCAAGCGTGCCCCGACGCGCGCGCGCAGCGGCCACCGCCCGCGCGATGGACGGCCAGACGTTCGACGCGACGATACGCTCGCCGGTGAGGTTCGGGTGGATGCCGTCCCCCTGGTTCAGCTCCTCCCTACCCGCGACGCCGTCGAGCAGGAACGGCACGAGCTCCGCCCCGGTCTCGCGCGCCACCGCCGGAAACACGGCGTGGAACTGCGACGTATATCGCGGGCCGAGGTTCGTCGGCGCTTCCATCTGCGCGAGCAGCAGCTGCGCCTGCGGGTGCGCCGAGCGGGCCTTCGTCAGGATCGCGCGAAGGTTGTCGCGCGTCGCGTCGGGATCGACGGCGCGGAGTCCGTCGTTCGCGCCGGTCTCGAGGTAGAACACGTCCAGCGGTGCGCGCAGCAGCCAGTCCGTCCGCTCGAGCGCGCCGGCCGAGGTCTCGCCACTCACGCCAGCGTTCACGATCTCGACGTCGAGGCCCGACGAGTCCGCCTTCCGCTGCAGGAGCGCCGGGTACGACTGCTCCGGATCGAGCCCGTAGCCGGCGGTGAGGCTCGTGCCGACCATCAGCACGCGCACCTTGCCGGCCGGCGCGCACGACGCGGCGGAATTTCCCGTCCCCGTGGCCGCCGCCGTCGGCGCCCCGTTGGACGCGGCGGGCGCTCGGCTGACGCCGGGCGTGTCGGCGACGACCGCGGCACCTCGCGCGTTGCCATCGCCGCACGCGGCGACGGCGCCCAGCACGAGCGTTACCCTTAGGAATGCGGCGGCTCGCGCTGCCACGGTCGCTGTCATCGCCATCGGTCCTCCTCTACCAACGCTGCCATGCTCGTCGCCCGAGAGCTGACGAAGGAATATCGGAGCGGGGGCGGCGCCCTCGCCGTCCTGCGCGACGTCACGTTCACGATCCCGCAAGGGAGCTTCGTGGCGATCGTCGGTCCGTCGGGGAGCGGCAAGACGACCCTGCTCGGACTCCTCGCCGGCCTCGACACCGCGACGCGCGGCGACGTCCTGCTCGACGGCACGAGCCTGGCCGCGCTCGACGAGGACGCCCGCGCCCGGCTCCGCGGAGAGAAAGTTGGGTTCGTGTTCCAGAGCTTTCAACTGATCCCGACTCTTACCGCGATCGAGAACGTTCAGGTCCCGCTCGAGCTCCGCGGCGAGCGCGGCGCCGAGGTGCGGGCGCGCGAGCTGCTCGACCGCGTCGGACTCGGTGACCGGACGAGTCACTTCCCGGCCCAGCTCTCCGGCGGCGAACAGCAGCGCGTCGCCATCGCCCGCGCGTTCGTCAACCGCCCGCGCATCCTCTTCGCCGACGAGCCGACCGGCAACCTCGACGCGGCGTCCGGCGCGCGCGTCGTCGAGCTGCTCGAGGCGCTCAACCGCGAGTCCGGCTCGACCGTCGTCCTCGTCACGCACGACGCCGCGCTCGCGTCGCACGCCCAGCGCCTGATCCGCCTGGCCGACGGCTGCGTCGTGCAGGACAGCGCGACCGACGGCGCCAACGGTCTCCTGAAGGTCGCCGCCAGCGACACGTTGACGTCGAGCGTGCCGGAGGAGACGCCCGAGGTGTCGGCGTGAGCGCAGCGGAAGCGACGCCGATCGCGCCTCCCGCGTCGCGCCTGCCGCTGCTCCGCCTCGCCTGGCGCGAGAGCCGTACGGCGCGACGGCGCCTGCTGCTCTACATGTCGTCCATCTTCCTCGGCGTCGCGGCCCTGGTGGCGATCGACTCGTTCGCCGCGAACGTGACGCAGTCGGTCGCGGAGCAGTCGCGCAGCCTGCTCGGGGGCGATCTCTCGCTCGCGTCGCGCCAGCCGTTCGCCGCGCCGGTGGACTCGCTGCTCGACTCGCTGCGGCGCGCCGGTACTCCGCTTGCGCGCGTCACCTCGTTCGCGTCCATGGCACTCGCTCCGCGCACGGGCGGGACGCGCCTCGCGCAGGTGCGCGCCGTGAGCCGCAACTATCCGTTCTACGGCACCGTCGTCAGCGAGCCGGCGGCCGCGTGGCGCGAGCTGCACGACGGCGCGCACGCCGTCGTGGACCCCGGCCTGCTCGTCGCGCTCGACGCCCACGTCGGCGACACGCTCACGCTCGGCTACGGCCGCTTCGTCATCACCGGGACGCTCACCAGCGTGCCCGGCGATCCCGGCGTCGCGGCGATCGTCGGCCCGCGCGTGTTCATCGCCGAGCGCTTCGTGCCCGAGACGCAGCTGCTCAGCTTCGGTAGCCGCGCCGAGTTCGAGGCCCTGCTCAAGCTGCCCGACACCGTGGATCCGCGCACGATCCTCACGCCGCACAAGCCGATGCTCGAGGCGGCGCGCGTACGGACCCGGACGGTCGCCGAGAGCGAGGCCAACCTCACCCAGGCGATCGAGCGCCTGACGCGCTTTCTCGGCGTCGTCGGATTGATTGCGCTGCTGCTCGGCGGCGTCGGCGTCGCCAGCGGCGTGCACGCGTTCGTGGCGCGCAAGATCGACACGGTCGCGGTGCTGCGGTGCGTCGGCGCGACGAGTGGCCAGGTGCTCGCGATCTACGTCACGCAGGCGGCGGCGATGGGGCTGCTCGGCGCGGCCGCGGGCGTCGCGCTCGGCGTCGGCGTACAGTTCCTGCTGCCGCACGTCGTGCGCGACTTCCTGCCCGTGGACGTATCCGTGCACCTCGTGCCGCGCGCCGTCGTCTCGGGGCTGCTCGTCGGAGTCTGGGTCGCGCTCGTCTTCGCGCTGCGGCCGCTCGTCGCGCTCCGCTCGGTGTCTCCGCTCCAGGCGCTGCGGCGCGACACCGACGCCGGCGCGCTCGCCATGCGCTGGCGCGACTGGCCGCGTGTCGCCGTGAACACTGCCCTCGTCGCGAGCGTCGTTGCGATCGCCGTCACGCGGGCGGCGACGCCGCGCCAGGGGCTCGTGGTCGCCGCCGGCGTCGCGCTCGCGATGTTCGTCCTCTGGGTGAGCGCGGTCCTCGTGGTCGCGGCGGCGCGGCGCGGCGTCCGCGGCGGATGGCCGTACGTGCTGCGCCAGGGGATCGCGAACCTGTACCGGCCGGCGAACCAGACGCGCTCCGTGGTACTCGCGCTCGGCTTCGGCGCGTTCCTGGTCACGACGCTCTATCTCGTGCAGACCAATCTGCTCGGGCAGTTCAACGCCGACGCGGCCGCCTCGAACGCCAACCTCCTCTTCTTCGACGTGCAGGAGGGTCAGGCGCTCGGACTCGACTCGGCGATCCGCGCCGCCGGCTATCCGGTGCAGCAGCGCACGCCGCTCGTCTCGATGCGCATCCGCGAGATCAACGGCGTCTCCGTGCGCGACCTGCAGCGTACGCCGCGCGGGCGCTCGTGGGCCGTCGCGCGCGAGTACCGCTCGACGTTCCGCGACACGCTCGTCCACTCCGAGAAGATCGTCGCCGGCCGCTGGTTCGACGCCGCGCATCGCGCCTCGCCCGCCGACACGCTTCCCGGCCTCTCGCTCGACGAGGGCGTGGCGAAGGAGCTCCACGTGAAGGTCGGCGACGTGATCGCCTGGGACGTGCAGGGCGTGCCGGTGACCACGCGACTGACGAGTCTGCGCGCGGTGAACTGGGCGCGCTTCGAGCCCAATTTCTTCGCCGTCTTCGAGCCGCGGGCGCTCGAGGCGGCACCGAAGCAGTACGTCCTGCTCGCCCGCGTTCCCGACGCCACCGCCATCGCGCGACTCCAGCGCGACGTCGTCCGCCGCTACCCGAACGTCTCGAGCATCGACCTGTCGCTCGTTCTCGGCACGGTGAACCGCATCGTGAGCAAGGTCTCGTTGGCCATTCGCTTCCTCGCGCTGTTCAGCCTCGTCATGGGCGTTCCCGTGCTGAGCAGCGCGGTCGCGGCGACGCGCCGGCAGCGCGTTCGCGAGGGCGTGCTGCTCAAGACGCTCGGCGCCACACGGCGTCAGATCGGGCGCATCATGCTGGCGGAGTACGCGGTGCTCGGCGTCCTCGCGAGCGCCGCCGGCACCCTGCTCTCGTTCGGCGGCGCCTGGGGACTGATGCGCTTCGTCTTCGAGCAGGAGTTCCGACCGGCCTGGCTCCCGGCGCTCCTCATCGCGCTCCTGCTCACCGCCCTGACGCTCCTCATCGGCCTGCTCGCCGGCCGCGACGTGTATCGGGAGACGCCAGTGGCCGCGCTGAGAGAGGGGTGAGGGTGCAGGGGGTAGGGTGTAAACGAGCTGCCCGGGACGCAGCACGACGCGTCCCGGGCAGCTCGTCTACACCCTACCCCCTACCGCCTGGACCCGGCCCATCAGTTCGCCCTCAGCACCACCAGCCGCGCCCCCGTCCACGTCGCCGCGGTGCTGCCCGTGCCGTCGAGCAGGCGGACGGCGAGCGCCGGCGCGCTGCTGGTGGGGTTCCAGCGGAAGTAGGCGGCCGCGCCCGAGCGCATCTTGCCTGAGGACGTCGTCCCGGACGCCGAGATCGGGGTCACGAGGAGCGGATAGCTGCCGCCGCTCGCGCCGGCGACGGCGTTGCGCATCACCCACGACGTGTACGTGAAGCGGGGGTCGAGGCCGGTGATGGGGAGATCGTCGGCGTAGTTCGCGACCTGGTAGCCGGTCAGGATCGTCTCGTACGTCGTCCCGGCGCGCGCGGCGAGGTTCGCGATGCCGGTCTCGGGGCCGGCCACGAGCCGACGCGTGAAGCCGCGCACGTCGCCGCCGGAGAAGCGGTCCGCGCTGTAGCGCACCAGCGCCCACGCCGCGCCGCGGCTCGACAGGTTCGCGTCCGCGTGCGCGCTCGGCCCCGACGACGTGTCCGGGCGCTGCAGCCAGTCCTTGAAGCGGCGCAGATTCTGGTCGAAGAACGCCGCGTAATCCGTGGACACCGCCGAGACGTCGGAGAAGTTGAGCGCCTGCAGGTCGCCGAAGCCGCGCTCGTCGCGACCGACGGCTTCCTCGGCGAAGTGCGCGAGGCCTTCGTCGAGCCACGTCTCCTCGAACGCCGCGTTCGGGTTCGGCAGACGCACGCCGGCGTTGATCATGTGCTGGAACTCGTGCGCCACCGTCCCGCGCGTGATCTGGCGGACGGTGTTGACCGAGCGCGGATCGCCGAACGCCCCCGTCGGGTCGGGCACGAGCAGATAGAACAGCTCCGCCAGGTTGCTCTCCTTGCATCCGGACGACGTGGACGTCTTCGTGCGCGGGAACAGGTCGCCGGCGAAGAAGAAGCCGGCGAAGAACGAGGTCGAGTTCTTCGGTGTCGCCTTGTTGATGAGCGGCGTGAAGAGGAGGACGACCTTGCCGTTCTGGTCGATGTCCGACGGGTTGCCGAAGTAGCTGACGTCGGTCGCGTAGATCTTGGTGTCGAATTCGTTGGCGACCGCCTGGAAATCGGTGGCGGTGAAGCCGTTCGCCGGCGCGTTCACGTCCTGCGCGATGATGGACGACGTGCCGACGTACTTCACGACCGCCTTGATCGAGTCGTAGGTCACGCACGCGTCCGCCTTGAGGTCGGTGGACGGTACGCGATACTGCATCGTATCGCCCACGACCGGCACCGCCGTCGCCGCGGCGACGACGTTCGCGCGGAGCCCGGTCGCGCCCGTGCCGGACGAGAGCGCGAGCGACGGGCCGCGGAGGTGCGTTCGCTCGTAGGTGCGGATGCTGGCCTCGCGCTCCGTGGCGTAGCTCGCTGCCGGAGCGGCGGCGGCGCCGCCGTCCACCGACGTCGCCCGCGCGACGAGCGCCGCGGACCCGACGTCGGCCGCGGCGAGCGACTGCGCGTTGAACGTGTACCCCTGCAGCACGTCGAGCTTCGTGTCGACGTCGGTGACGACGAAGACGTAGTCGGCGGCGGCGGTCGTGCTGGGCACGCGCACGCACGCCAGCTGCGATCCCGAAAGGACCGCGACGCCGCCCGGCGCGAGGGTGAGGTCGGTCGCGTTGCTCGCCGTCGCCGTGCAGGCGGACAGCGGCGGACGCGGCCCGGACGAATCGCGGCACGCCGCCGAGGCGCACAGGAGGGCGGATCCGACCAGCACCGACGGCAGTCGCATCTTCATGAACGTGTCTCGTCCAGAGGTTGTCGCCGGCACCAGCAGCGACTCGTTAGGCGGGGCGCACGGCCCGGGTCGCCGTGCCCCGCCACCATGCGCGCACGCTAGGCGCGATTCCGGTTCGCGTCAATCACGCCGCGCGCTCACTTGAAGCGCATCCCGTTCGGCGCGATGTCGCCCGACTTGTGCGTCCGCGGCACGTCCGACCGGCGCGTTCCCGACGCCAGCGGCGCCGACGTCCGCGCACCCGGCCTCGGGGAGGGAGCACGCGACGCGCCGCCGTCGCGCCGGGGCGCCGGCGCGGCGGACGGGTTCGTCTTCATCGAGAGGGCGATGCGGTTTCGGGCCAGGTCCACGCCCATGACGGTAACACGCACCTTCTGGCCTACCCTAACGACGTGGTTGGGGTCCGCGACGTAACGGTCGGAGAGCTGCGAAACGTGGACCAGGCCGTCCTGGTGGACCCCGATGTCCACGAAGCACCCGAACGCTACGATGTTCGTCACAATTCCCTCGAGAACCATCCCCTCGTTCAGGTCCTTGGGCTCGGTGACGTCTTCGCGGAAGGCGGGCGGCTCGAAGGTGCTGCGTGGGTCGCGGCCCGGCTTGCGCAGCTCGCTCAGGATGTCGGTGAGCGTCGGTAAGCCGACGTCGCCGGCGACGTACCGCGTCGGCTCAATCCGGCCGAGCAGCGGCTCGTTCGCGATCAGCTCGCCGAGGCCCACGCCGAGGTCCGCCGCGATGCGCTCGACGAGCGGGTAGCGCTCCGGGTGCACCGCCGACCCATCGAGCGGGTGCGCGCCGCCGCGCACGCGGAGGAAGCCGGCCGCCTGCTCGAACGCTTTGGCGCCGAGTCGCGGCACGTCGGTGATCTCCTTCCGCGAGCGGAAGCCGCCGCGCTCGTCGCGCAGCTTGACGATGTTCTGCGCCAGCGTCGGCCCGACACCGGCGACGTACGAGAGCAGCGACGGCGACGCCGTGTTCACCTCGACGCCGACGCGATTGACGCAGCTCTCGACGATCTCGTCGAGCCGCTTCTTGAGCCGCGGCTGGTTGACGTCGTGCTGGTACTGCCCGACGCCGATGGACTTCGGGTCGATCTTGACCAGCTCGGCGAGCGGATCCTGCAGCCGTCGCGCGATCGAGACTGCCCCGCGCAGCGAGACGTCGAGCTCCGGGAGCTCCTCTCGCGCGACGTCGGAAGCCGAGTAGACCGACGCGCCGGCCTCGTTCACCACGACCACCTGCGGGCGCGGGACGCCCTCCGGGAGCTGGGCGTCGCGGAGGAGGCCGCGCACGAGCGTCTCGGTCTCGCGCGAGGCCGTACCGTTGCCGATGGCGACGAGCTCGGGCCGGTGGCGTACGACGAGCCGGCCGAAGCCGGCCGCGAACGCGTCGGGCTGGTGAAGCATGAGGGTCGCCGTGTCGAGGAGCGCGCCAGTGCGCGAGACGACGGCGACCTTCACGCCCGTGCGAAAGCCCGGGTCGAGACCGATCACGGGGCGGTCGCCGGCCGGCGCGGCGAGGAGCAGCTGCTCGAGGTTCTGTCCGAAGATCTTGATCGCCTCCTCGTCCGCGCGCGTCTTGAGCTCGAGCCGGATCTCGACTTCGATGGACGGCGCCAGCAGCCGCTTGTACGCGTCCTGCACGACGAGGCCGAGCTGCGCCCGAGCCGCGCGGGGCGCCGCGACCCGGCGATCGAGCTCGGCGACGATCTCCTCGACCGGCGCGACCACCGACCAGATGAGGAACTCCTCCGCCTCGCCGCGCCGGATCGCGAGGATGCGGTGCGACGGGATGTCGGAGAGCTTCTCGCTGTAGTCGTAGTAGTTTTGGAACTTGGAGACCTCCTTCTCCTTCCCGAAGATCGCGGCCGACTTCACCGCCCCCTTCGTCCGCGTCCGCTCCCGAACCCAGCCGCGCAGCTCCGCGTCCTCCGCCACGCGCTCGGCGAGGATGTCGCGCGCGCCCTGCAGCGCGTCGGTCGCGGTGGGGACTTCCTTCGCGGCGTCCACGTAGCCGCCGGCGGCGCCCTCGACCTCGGCGTCGCCCGTCGCGCCGGCCCAGAGGAGCTCGGCCAGCGGCTCGAGCCCGCGCTCCCGCGCGATCATCGCCCGGGTGCGCCGCTTCGGCTTGTAGGGAAGGTAGAGGTCCTCGAGCGCCTGCTTCGTGTCGGCCGACTCGATCCTGGCGCGCAGCTCGGGCTCGAGCTTCCCCTGCTCCTCGATGGACTTGAGGATCGCGCCGCGGCGCTCCTCCAGCTCCCTGAGGTAGTCGGCGCGGTCGCGCACGTCGCGAAGCTGGACCTCGTCCAGGCCGCCGGTCGCCTCCTTCCGGTAGCGGGCGATGAACGGGAGCGTGTTCCCCTCGCCGAACAGGGCGAGGGTGGAGAGCACCTGGCGCGGCGCGAGGGTGAGCTCGCGGGCGATCTGTTCGGCGAGAGTCTGCGGCAGCATGAGGCGAGAAGACGGGACGCTGACGGAAGGCGCGGCCGCGCGGCCGGCCCGGAGCGGTCACGGGCGGGGGTGGCGGGGGCTGCGCCTCGGAGGGAACGCAACCTCGCCAATCGGCCGGCGCATTTCCACGGCTTGACAGCCGCGTTACAGCGTGCCGCGTGAGGCGTCTCACTGTGGGATGGAGGAGCCTGACATGAGCGACACGACCACGACGTCCACGAATCGTTGGGAGCAGTACAGCGAGGCCGGGCGACAGCTCCTCTCGCGCGGAGACCAGGCGCGCGCCGTCGAGGCGTTCGCCGCGGCCGCGCGCGCGGCCGAGCGGGAGCACGGTGCCGACAGCCTCCAGATGGCGGCGAGCGTCAGCGCGCTCGGACAGCTCGGATACCAGCAGCGCGACTTCGACACCGCCGCGAACCACTTCGCGCGCGCGCTGGTGATCCGCGAGCGGGCGCTCGGCGCGGATCATCTCGCCGTCGCCCAGAGCATCAACAACCTCGCGGCGGTCCACGTCGCGCGGAACGATCTCGTCGCAGCGGAGCCGCTGCTTCGCCGCGCGCTCGAGATCACCGAGCGGCATCGGGGGCGCAAGCACCCCGAGCTCGCGGTGAACCTGAACAACCTGGCGAAGCTGTACTTCAAGCGCGGCGACATGGCCGCGGCCGAGCCGCTGCTCGCTCGCCTGCTGGAGATCAAGCGCGCGCAGGACCCGCAGCACCCCGAGGTCGCGACGGTGCTCGCGAGCCTCGCGACGCTCAGACAGTCGCTCGGCGACCACGCCGCGGCGATGCGGCTCTGGCGCGAGGCGCTCGCCATTCGCGAGGCGACCGCCGCTCCGACCGACGCCGCGCTCGCGCCGCTGCTCGAGAACCTGGCCGACTGCTGCTTCACGGTCGGCCAGCGCAGCGAGGCGCTCGCGCTCCGCCAGCGCTCGCTCGGCATCCGCGAGCACGCGCTCGGCGCCGACCACCCGAGCGTGGCGGCCGCGCGCGCCAAGGTCGTCGCGCTCCGTCAGGAGATGGATCGCGCCCTCGGCATCGGCGGCGCGGCGACGGCGACACCGGCCGCGCCGGCGACGCGCGAGACGCCTCGCGAGGCGCGCCTCTCCATGCTGCACCTCGCGCCGATCGACGCGACGCCCCTGCCGCCGAGCAAGCCGCTCCCCGCGGTGCCACGCCCGGTGTCGCCGTCGCGTACGAGCGCGGCCGCGCCGACGCCGGCGCCCGAACCGGTCGTCATCGCACCTCCCGAGCCCGTGGTCGTCGCGCCACCCGAGCCGACGCCGACACCGGTGCAGGTTCGGCGTCCGACGCCGCTGCCGACGGCGCGCAGCGAGAGCACCGAGGACGCGGTGTGGTGGACGCCGACGGCTCCTCCGTCTTCCGCCGCGACTCCCGCGGCGAGCGTTCCGTCCGCGTTCGCGCCGCCGCCACCGCCGTCAGCGACGACCGCCGCGCCGACGCCGCCCGCGCGCCGCGCGCATCCGAGCGACGAAGTCGCGGTGTATCTGCCGTCGGCCGTCCCGCCGGCCGTGCCGGCCGTCGCGTTGCCGGTCGCGCCGCTCGTCGCGTCTTTCGTCCCGCCCGCCGTGATGCCCGCGGCGCCGATCTCGCGGGCGTCGGCCCACGAGCCGGTCGAGATCCCGGTCAGACGCCCGGCACGCGACGCGGCCGACGCCGCCCCGCGGCAGCGGCCGCGCCAGCCGAAGCTGAGCTTCGACGCACCGAGCCGACGCAGCGGCAAGCTCGTCGCCGGCATCGGCATGGCGGCCGCGGCGCTCGGCGCGGCGGCCTACCTCCTCGTCAG
>DATMHT010000197.1:0-1926 GCA_035554795.1 Gemmatimonadaceae bacterium
GAGAAGTACCGCCGCTGGTACGAGCTCGAGGTGGACCCCGACCGCGAGGTCACGGTGACGTGCGGCGCGACCGAGGCGATGGCGTCGGTGTTCCTCGCGCTCATCGACCCGGGCGACGAAGTCATCGTCTTCGAGCCGTTCTACGAGAACTACGGGCCGGACGCGATCCTCGCCGACGCGAAGCCGGTGTTCGTGCCGCTCGAGGGGCCCGAGTGGCGCATCGATCCGGAGCGGCTGCGCGCGGCGTTCTCGAAGAAGACGAAGGCGATCGTCGTCAACACGCCGCACAACCCGACCGGCCGCGTCTTCACGCGCGAGGAGATCTCGCTCATCGCCGAGCTCTGTGTGGAGCACGACGTGTGGGCGATCACCGACGAGATCTACGAGCACATCCGCTACGCCGGGAACCATCACCCGATCGCGACCTGGCCGGGAATGCGCGAGCGCACGGTGACGATCTCCGGGCTCTCGAAGACGTTCAGCTGCACGGGGTGGCGTCTCGGCTACGCGATCGCGCCGGCGCGCGAGTCGCAGGCGATCCGCAAGGTGCACGACTTCCTCACCGTCGGTGCGCCGGCGCCGCTGCAGGCCGCGGGCGCGGTGGGGCTCGCCTTCGACGCCGACTACTACAACCACCTCGCGCTCGACTACCGCGCGCGGCGCGACCTGCTCTGCGGCGCGCTCGCCGAGTCGGGGTTCGCCTTCTCGGTCCCCGAGGGCGCGTACTACGTGCTCGCCGACTTCTCCGCCCTGAGCGACGACGACGACGTCACCTTCGCCAAGTGGCTCGCGAGCGAGGGCGGCGTGGCGACGGTGCCCGGATCGAGCTTCTACCACGACCGCGCGCCGGGCCGCTCGCTCGTGCGCTTCGCGTTCTGCAAGCAGCTCGAGACGCTGGAGCGGGCGGCGGAGCGGCTCGCCGGCGTGCGCGCGCTCGTCTAGCGACGACGACTCCGGCCGACGGCGGTGGCCAGCGATCCAACGCGCGACACGGTGCGAGAGACGGCGCGCATCGAGGCGTTCAGCGACGGCGTCTTCGCGATCGCGATCACGCTGCTCGTGCTGGAGATCAAGGTCCCGCCGGCGGTCGAGGGGGCGCGGAGGCTCGTCACGGAGCTGGGCCAGCTCTGGCCGTCCTACCTCGGCTTCGTCATGAGCTTCACCGTCATCGGGATCATGTGGGCGAACCACCACAACGTCTTCAAGCTGGTGCGCCGCTCCGACCCGGTGTTCGTCGGCCTCAACACGCTGCTCCTGATGTGCGTGTCGTTCCTCCCCTTCCCGACCGCGGTGCTCGCCGAGTACCTGCGCGTGCCCGCCGAGCGGACGACGGCGGCGCTGGTGTACGGCGGCACGCTGACGGTGACGGCGCTCGCCTTCAACGCGCTCTGGCTCTACGCCTCGCGCTGGGGAGGCCTGCTCGAGGCGCGCGTGGACCGGGAGCAGGTGCGCACGATCACGCGCCGCTACCTGCCCGGCGCGCCGCTCTATCTCCTGGCGACGCTGCTCGCACTCTGGAGCGTGGCCGCGAGCCTGGCGATGCACGTCGGCCTGGCGGTGCTGTACATGTTGCCGGAGAGAAAGAGCGGCTCTCGGCCGTAAGCTCTCGGCTCTCGGCTGTTCGGCAGGATGCACAGGACGGACAGGATGTGGATGTGCCGTTCATCCCGTTCATCCTGTTCATCCTGTCCAACAAAGCGGCCGAGTGCCGCTCGATCTTCGGCCCCTCTTCGGTGTATATTCCGGATCGCTTGGACGAGCCCCGATCAGCCTGGTACTGTGTAGAATGACGCGCGCCGAGATCACCACTCCCGAAGTCCTCTCCGACGAGTCGGTCGTCGAGCTCTCGCTCCGCCCGCAGAAGCTGCTCGAGTTCATCGGGCAGCAGCGCGTGAAGGAGAGTCTGCGGATCTACATCGACGCCGC
>DATMHT010000198.1:0-2482 GCA_035554795.1 Gemmatimonadaceae bacterium
GCGCCGCCCACGCGCATGAACTCGCGCTCCTCGAGCACGCGCAACAGCTTCACTTGCGTGGCCGACGGAATCTCGCCGATCTCGTCGAGGAACAGCGTGCCGCTGTCGGCAAGCTCGAACCGACCGAGCCTTCGCTCCGCCGCGCCGGTGAATGCGCCCTTCTCGTGACCGAACAGCTCACTCTCGAGCAGCGTCTCCGGCAGCGCGCCGACGTTCACCGCGATGAAGGGGCGGTTGCGCCGCGGGCTGAGACGATGGATCGCGCGCGCGACGAGCTCCTTGCCGGTGCCGCTCTCCCCCTCGATCAGCACCGTGCTCGTGACCGGAGCCATCTGCTCGACCTTCACGAGCACCTCGCGGATCGCCTCGGACTCGCCGAGGAGTCCCGTCGTCCGCTGGAGGCGCTGCCGCTCGAGGGCGCGGCGCACGCCGTCGAACACCTCGTCGAGGTTCGCCGGCTTGCCGTACACCTCGGTGTACCCTTCGCCGCGCAGCCGCTCGAGCGCCGCGGGATCGTCGGTGTCCGCGAGCCCGACGACGGCGCGCCCGGCCCTTCATCGCGGTGAACGTCGGCGCGCTGCCGGAGACGCTGCTCGAGAGCGAGCTGTTCGGCCACGAGAAGGGCGCCTTCACCGGCGCGGCGGAGCGGCGGCTCGGACGCTTCGAGCTGGCCGACACGGGGACGATCTTCCTCGACGAGATCGGCGAGATCCCGCAGTCCACGCAGGTCAAGCTCCTGCGCGTGCTCGAGGAGCGCGAGTTCACGCGCGTCGGCGGGACGCAGCCGATCAAGGTGGACGTGCGCGTCATCGCGGCGACCAACCGTCCGCTGCGGCAGGCGGTGGAGGACGGCGACTTTCGCTCCGACCTGTACTACCGGCTCAACGTCCTGCACATCTACCTGCCGCCGCTACGCGAGCGCCGCGACGACATCCCGTTGCTCGTGCGGCGGATCGTCGCCGAAGTCGCGTCGCAGCACGACCGGCCGTTCCGCGGCATCTCGGCGGAGGCGATGCAACTGCTGGTGGACTACCCGTGGCCCGGCAACGTGCGCGAGCTGCGCAACCTGCTCGAGAGCATGGTCGTGCTGGCGCCGGGCAGGGAGGTGCGGGCCGACGACATCCCGCGCGAGATCCGCGAGGCGGGGGCGGCGCGGCTGCTCCCCGTGCCGGTGCTCGGCGCGGGCGCGCGGCCGCGTCCCTTCGCCGCGGGAGAAGAGTCGGCCGTGGGTGGGCGGGAGCTCGAGTTCATCGTCCGCAGCCTCGTCGAGCTCAAGGTGCAGGTCGAGGAGCTCCGCCGGCGAGTGGACGACGACCGTCTGCTCCGCGGCGAGGTCGCGGCGGAGGTGCGGCCGGCTCGGGGCGCCGAGTGGGCGCAGGAGGTGCGGCCGGCGACGCCCGGACGCGTCGTCGGGGCCATCGAGCCGCGGGACCAGGCGCCGCCGCCTAACGTGGTGACGATCGCGCCGGGGATGACGATGGCGGAGATCGAGCGGACAGCGATCGAGGCGGCGTTGAAGGAGACGCGGGGGAACCGAAGAAAGGCCGCAGCGCTGCTCCAGATTGGAGAGCGCACATTGTATCGGAAGCTGCGCGAGTACGAGGCCGAGGCGGGGCGCGTTTCTATTGATTAACTCGTTCGTCATCTGTATGTTCGCCTCGCCTACCTCCAGGGGATGAGCCGTCCCGCCGCAGTCGCCCTCGGGTGACGCGCCGCGCGGGAGACTCCTGTCCCCTCCCGCACGACAGCCCCCGCCGAGGAGTCCGCCGTTGTCCGCGCCCGCCAATTCCTCCGCGCCGCCGCCGTACCTGGGGTCGCCCATCGCCGGCAGTGTCCTCCCGATCAAGCGCGCCGAGGAGCTGCTCGCGACGCTGCCGGGAGTGATCGCCGCGCGGATCATCGCGAGCCCGAACGGCGCCGTGGACGAGATCCACGTGCTGACGACCGCGGAGGTCGCGCCGAAGCAGACGGTGCGCAACATCGAGAGCGCGCTCATCGCGCACCTCGGCATGCGTGTGGACCATCGCAAGATCTCGGTCGCGACGACGGTCGAGGCGCCGAAGACGGCGGGCGACGGCAAGTTCTTCCCGACCGAGAACGGCAGCGCCGCCGCGGCGAGCGCCGCGCAGGCCGCGAGCGCCGCCGCGATCGCCGCGGCCGCCAAGGCCGCCGAGGACGCGGGCCGTCGCCGCTACTACTTCGAGGACGTCGAGGTGCGCCGGTCGCGCGCCAAGGGCGTGACCTGCCGCGTGACGCTGCGCCGTGGCGAGGACACGTTCATCGGCGAGTCGGAGGGCGTGGAGAGCGAGCGGTCGCGCGCCGATCTCGCCGCGCGGGCGACGCTGCAGGCGATCCAGGCCGCCGAGGGCGGCGCGCGGTCGCTGGCGCTGGACGGTGTGAAGCTGGTGGACGCGTTCGAGCGCGAGTTCGTCTTCGTCGGCGTCACGGCCCGCTGGGGCCGTGAGACGTCGCTGCTGACGGG
>DATMHT010000199.1:0-6800 GCA_035554795.1 Gemmatimonadaceae bacterium
GGTCGGGGAATGGCCGCTCGGGACGTCCCGAGGCTTCTCCCCGACCCCCGACCCCCGACCCCCGACCCGCTTTTCAGCACTCATCGCCCGAAGCTCCCCACGCTCGTCCCGACCATCGGCAGCGCGCGTCCGCGACGCGGCGCCCGAACGATCGGCGCGGGCGCGTCCGTCACACGAACCAGCGTCGCCTCAAAGTCGTAGTCGTCCACCACCTCGTCCACGCGCACGTCCACGATCGCGCCGGGGGCAAGCGACGCGAATGCGGCGGCATTCTCGCCTGCGCGGATACGCGTCACGCCATCGATGTCGTCGGCCTGGAGGTAGAGACGCGCCTCCGCGACGCCCTCGTCGTCAGGCGCGCGGTTCACCATCGCCCGCACGGTGCGGCCGAGGTGCCGCTCGTAGCGCTCGGCGGTGATCGCGCGCTGCAGCTCGGTGAGCCGCTCGAGGCGCTCGCGCTTGAGCCACTCGGGGACGTCGTCGGTCATCGCCGCGCCGCGCGTCCCCTCCTGCGGCGAGTAGGTGAACGCGCCGACGCGGTCGAACTGGATCTCCTCGAGGAACGCCAGGAGCTGCTCGAAGTCGTCGTCGGTCTCGCCAGGGAAGCCGACGATGCACGTCGTGCGCAGCGCGAGGTCGGGCACGGCGTCGCGGAAGCGCGCGACGCGCTCGCGGATCGTGCGCTGCCTCTCGGGGCGGCGCATCCGCGCGAGCACGGCGTCCGACGCGTGCTGGATCGGCATGTCGATGTACGGCAGGATGCGCGGCTCGCGCGCGACCACCTCGAGCAGGCGCGGCGTGATGCCGCTCGAGTACAGGTACATCATCCGGTACCACGGCAGCGTCGTCTCGGCGGCGAGCATCTCGAGCAGCTCGGGGAGGCGCACGTTCTCGTCGCGGCGGTCGCGCCCGTAGTGCGCAAGGTCCTGCGCGACCAGGTTGACCTCGCGCGCGCCCTGCAGCTCGAGGAGCTGCGCCTCGCGAATGACGTCTGCCGGCGCGAAGCTGCGGTGCTCGCCGCGCATGAGCGGGATCGCGCAGAAGGCGCAGCCGTGGTCGCACCCCTCGCTGATCTTGAGGTAGCGCACGTGCGGCAGCTCGCCCGAGTAGATGCGCTCCCCCGGGTGCAGCTCGACCGGCTCGGCGCCGATGAGCCCCCGCTCCTCGAGCTCGGGCACGAGGCGGTCCACCTCGGAGCTGCCGAGGAAGAGGTCCACCTCGGGGAGCGCGTCGGCCAGCTCGCTCTTGTGGCGCTGCACCATGCAGCCGACGGCGACGACGGCGCGGCACTGCCCTGCTTCCTTGTAACGTCCCGCCTCGACGATCGCGTCGATGGACTCCTGCTTGGCCGCGTCGATGAAGCCGCAGGTGTTGATGACGATGACGTCGGCGTCGGCGAGGTCGGACGCGTGCGACGCGCCGCGGTCGGCGAGCTGCGCGAGGTAGCGTTCGGAGTCGACGGTGTTCTTGTCGCAGCCGAGGGTGATGAAGCCGACCTTCATCGGCCTGCGACGGCGGGGGCGGGGGTAAGCAACGGCATCCGAGAAACTTAGACGCTCGCGGGGGTGGGCGGAACCGGCCCGGGACGACCGACGGCCGGAGCAACAGCGGGCGCAACCGCCGGCGCATCCCGGGGTAGGAACGGATGAACCAGCGCCTCGTTCCGTACCCGCCACAGCTCCCTCCCCGCCTAACGAGCAGGCGCCGAATCGGCAGTACAAATGACTGCCCGCGGAAGTTTGACCTCGGCCCCCTCCGCTCGTCATTCCGGTGCAACGCCCGCCCTCGCCGTATGCGCGCCGCCGCTGACCTGAGCGCGGCCCGCCGGCCCTCCCGACCACACGCCCGAACTGCGATCCGCAGCGCGCCGACGCCGGCCGCCGCGAGACTCCCATGACATTTCTCTTCGCCACCGGCATCGAGAACAGCTACCCGACCATCGCGGGCGGCAAGCGCATCGACCAGATGGACAAGTGCGGCCACTACGCGCGCTGGGAGGAAGACTTCGCGCTGGTGAAGCACATGGGGATCACCGCGCTGCGGTACGGCCCCGCGTACTACCGCACGCACGTCGCGCCCGATCGCTACGACTGGGACAGCTGCGACCAGCAGATGGCGCGGCTCAAGCACCTCGGCATCGAGGTCATCGCCGACCTGTGTCACTTCGGGGTGCCGAGCTGGCTCGGCGGCTTCCAGGACATCGCCTTCCCGGTGCTGTTCGCCGAGTACGCGCGCGCGTTCGCCAAGCGCTACCCGTGGGTGCGCTACTACACGCCGGTCAACGAGATCTTCGTCTGCGCCAACTTCTCGGCGCGACTGGGCTGGTGGAACGAGCAGGGGACGACGGACCAGACCTTCGTCCGCGCGCTGCGGAACCTGTGCATGGCGCACGAGCTCGCGGTCGAGGCGATTCTCTGCGAGCGCCCCGACGCGATCATCGTGCAGGGGGAGAGCGCCGAGCACTTCCACGCCGCCGGCCGCGGCGCGCAGAAGGAGGCCGACCACTGGAACGGCGTCCGCTTCCTCTCGCTCGACCTCACGTTAGGCCGCGAGCTCGCGCCCGGCATGGCGGGGTGGCTCAACCAGCACGGCGTGACGTCGAACGACCTGAGCTTCTTCCGCGAGAAGCGCGCGCCGCACCAGCGGTGGATCGGTCTCGACTACTACCCGACGTGCGAGCACCGCGTCATGGCGAGCGGTCGCATGACGACCGCGCGCCAGGGGCTCGGCTTCCGCCGCCTCGCCGCCGAGTACTACAACCGCTACCATGTGCCGCTCTTCCACTGCGAGACGAACCGCGTGTCGCGCTTCGCGGTGAGCTGGCTCAAGGAGCAGTGGGAGGACGTGATGGCGCTGCGCAACGCCGGCGTCCCGATGCGTGGCTTCACCTGGTACTCCCTCACCGACCAGATCGACTGGCAGCACGCGCTGCGCGTCGAGAACAACGACCTGCACCCGGTCGGGCTCTACGACCTCAGTCGCCAGATGCGGCCGGTGGGCAAGGAGTACAGGGAGCTGATCGCGCGCTGGAGCAAGGTGCTCGCGACGCCGGCGATCGCGGAGGGGGGGAGGGTCGCGCGAGCGTAGAGCGGCCGGCGGCGTACCTGATTCCTGATTCCTGCTTGCTTAGAGCCAGCCGCTCACACGGGCCGACTTTCAGCAAGCAGGAATCAGGAATCAGGTACGCACTCTACCTGTAATTCCCGAATTTCAGCTCCACCCCGAAGTCCTGCTTCCGCAGCAGCGTCATCGCCTCCTGCAGGTCGTCCTTCGACGGCGAGCTGACGCGGACCTGGTCGCCCTGGATGGCGGCCTGCACCTTCTTCAGCTTCGCGTCCTTGATCGCCGCGGCGACCTTCTTTGCCGTGTCGCCGTCGAGCGCCATCTTGAGCTTGACGTCGCGCTTGACGGTGTCGCCGCCGGCGGGCTTGATGTCGCCGATCTCGAGGTTCTTCACCGGCACGCCGCGCTTGATCAGCTTCGCCTGCACGACGTCGAACAGCGCCGTCATCTGGAACTCGCTGTCGGCCGTGAGGGCGATCAGCGCGTCGGCGCGCTTGAAGTCGATGGTCGCCTTCGAGCCCTTGAAGTCGTAGCGCTGCGCGATCTCCTTCTGCGCCTGGTTGATCGCGTTGTCGACCTCCTGGAGGTCCACGCCGGTGGTGACGTCGAAGGAGCTGGTCTGGGCCATGGGAGAGCCGGGTGGCGGGTAGCGGGTGGCGGGTAGCGGTGCGCGCCGTGAATTGTGCGCGGTGCGGAGTCCGGTGGGAAGGAGCGCGGTTCGCGCGAATCCGCTACCCGCCACCCGCTACCCGCCAGTTCTCGCCATCACCGCCGGTATCTCGTCCAGCAGCTCCCGCGCGAGGTAGCCGACGCGGCCGAGGCGGCGGGCGAGGGCGTTGCCGGCCTCGCCGTGGAGGAAGACGGCCCAGACGGCGGCCTGCGCCGGGGAGGCGCCGCGGGCGGCGAGGCCGGCGACGACGCCGGCCAGCGTGTCGCCCGAGCCCGACGTCGCCAGGCCGACGTGGCCGCGACTGTAGCGGTGCAGGAGGCCACCAGGCTCGGCGACGATCGTCTCGCCGCCCTTGAGCGCGACGACGACGCGGAGGTCGTGCGCCGCCCGCAGCGCCGCCGCCACCGGGTCGCGCGTGATCTCGCCCTTCGGCACGCCGAGCAGCGAGGCCATCTCGCCGGCGTGCGGGGTGATCACGGCGCGGCCGCGCAGGTGGTGGAGCGCGTCGGGCGACTCGGCCAACGGCGCGAGAGCGCCCGCGTCGAGCACGACGACGGGGCGCTTCACCGCGGGCAACAGCCGCGCGAGGAAGCCGGCGATCGCGCGCTCGTCCACCATCCCCGGGCCGACGAGGAGCGCGTCCACACGCTCGGCGTGCTCGGCGACGGTGGAGGCGGCGCTGGCGGCGATACCGCCCTGCGCGCTCTGCGGCAGTCCCGTCACGAGTGCCTCGGGGAGCGCGACGCCGACCGTCGGCGCGACCGACTCGCACGTCGCGAGCTGGAGCTTCCCCGCCCCGGCGCGCAGCGCGGCGACGCCCGCGAGCAGTGGCGCGCCCGGCATCGTTACCGCGCCGCCGACGACGAGCACGCGGCCGCGCTCCTCCTTGTCGCCCTCGTCGTCTGGCCGCGGCAGCGGCCAGGCGCGCAGCGCGCCGGCGGTGACGGGGCGCGGCCGGCGCGGCGACGGCAACGTGCGGCGCGCGCCGCCGCCCTTCCCGCTAGCGCGCGGCGACATTGGCGTCGGGCTCCGACGTGACCGGAGCGCCCTCCGCCTCGAGCGGCGCGACGAAGTTGAAGCGGGTGAGCACGAGCTTCCCGGCGCGCCCGTGCGAGGGGTCGAGGTCGTACTCGGTCACCGCGCAGTTGGCGACGTCGCCGGCGCGATCTATGGCGAGGATTTCCTCCTCCGTCATGCACTCGACCAGATAGCGCAGGCAGAGCACGATCACCTGGTGGCAGACGATGAGCACACGCTCGCCGGCGTAGTGGAGCGAGATCGTGTCGAGCGCGCTGCGCAGGCGGAGGATGACGTCGCACCAGCTCTCGCCGCCGGGCGGGCGGTGATAGAACTTGCCGAGCAGACGGCGGAACTCGGCCTGCTCGGGCTGACGCTCGCGGATGCCGCGCATCGTCAGGCCGTCGAGGATGCCGAACTCCTTCTCGCGCAGCCGCTCGTCCACGACGAAGCCGCCCGCGTCCATGGAGAGGCCGCCGGCGTCGCGCAGGATCTCGGCGGTGCGCCGCGCGCGGAGATACGGCGACGTCAGCACGACGCTCGGCTTGGCCTCGTCGGGCATGGCCGCGAACCAGCGCCCGAGCGCGGCCGACTGCTGCTCGCCGAGCTGGGAGAGCGGCACGTCCACGTCGCGCATCTTGAGGTCGATGACCGACAGGTTCGCCGCGCGCGCGGCGTCGCGGGCGACGTTGCCGGCGCTCTCGCCGTGCCGCACGATCCAGAGCGTGGCGGGCCACCGCTCCTGGGCAGGCTTCGCGTGGTGCGTCACTGTTCGTCGCGCTCCGTGGGCTCGTGGTGAGTCGGCACGGGTGGCGAGCGGGTCAAGAGGCGTACCAGAAGGGCGGCTCTCGGCTCTCGGCGAGAGGCGGCGCCGCGGATCTCCGCGGATGGCCGCGGATGGGGGCCTGTTGCTGTGTAAGAGCGTTTTCGCCGCGGATGAACGCGGATACGGCGAGCCCCTGATAGTCGAAAGCTCCTCTCGCCAGGCTGGCCGAGAGGAGCTTTGGCTCGTTGAGGAGCCAGATCGATCTGCGTTCATCTGCGTTGATCCGCGGCGTCTTTCAATTAGCAGCAGTATCCGCGTTCATCCGCGGAGATCCGCGGCGCCCCGACAGGATCCAGCAGGAATATTTCGACAAGGCATCAGCCCAGGAACGACTCCAGCGCGCGGGCCCGGCTGACGTGGCGGAGGCGCGAGAGCGCCTTCTCCTTGATCTGTCTCACCCGCTCGCGGGTGATGCCGAGGAGGGCGCCGATCTGCTCGAGGGTCATCGGCTCCTCGCCATCGAGGCCGAAGTAGAGGCGGAGGATCTTGGCCTCGCGCTCCTTGAGCCCGGAGAGCGACTCCTCGATCGCCTCGGTGAGCGCCTTCTCGAACGTCTGCTCGTCGGGCGTCGCGTTGACGGTGTCGGGGAGGTAGTCGAGGAGCTTGTTGTCCTCGCCCGGCGTGAGCGGCGCGTCGAGGGAGAGGTGGGTCTGCGAGATGGACATCGTCTTCGCGACCTCTTCCTCCGTGAGGTCCATGCCGTCGGCGATCTCGGCGTGGGTGGCCTCGCGGCCGAGCTCCTGGAGGAGCGCGTTCGCCCGCTTGCCGATGCGGTGCAGCGTGCCGGCGCGGTTGAGCGGCACGCGCACGATCCGGCTCTGCTCGGCGAGCGCCTGGAGGATCGCCTGGCGGATCCACCACACGGCGTAGGAGATGAACTTGATCCCCTTCGTCTCGTCGAACTTGTGCGCCGCCCGGATCAGCCCGAGGTTCCCCTCGTTGATCAGGTCACTGAGCGAGACGCCCTGGTTCTGGTACTTCTTCGCCACCGAGACCACGAACCGGAGGTTCGACCGGACCAGCTTGTCCAGCGCCTCCTGGTCCCCGGTCCGGATCCGCCGCGCCAGCTCCGCCTCGTCGTCGCGCGAGATGAGGGGATACGCGCTGATGTCGCGCAGATACTGGTCGAGCGACCCTTCCTCGTATGCGTGCTTCTTGGAAACGCTGGGGACGGCCATACGGACGGGAGCTCCTCGTGCCTCGGTGCGACGGTTACTACTGCGC
>DATMHT010000200.1:0-18167 GCA_035554795.1 Gemmatimonadaceae bacterium
CGAGGAAGTCGCCACTCTCGCACACGGGTCCCACCACGTCGGCCACCATCCGCTCGTCGCGTCGACGGACCGCCTCGATCCGGTGGTACGCGCCGTAGTGCGAGGGCCGGAGCAACTCCGTCATGCCGGCGTCGCAGACGAGGTGCTCCTTCCCCCCGCTGCGCTTCCGGTAGAGCACGCGCGTCAGCAGCATGCCCGAGTTGCCGACCATGAAGCGTCCCGGCTCCATGAGCAGCGTGAGCCCCGTCTGCGCGACGCCGGGCACGAGCAGCTGCGAGAGGCTCTTCAGATCGGGGAGCTGCTCGTCGTCGTAGCGCACCGCGAGCCCGCCGCCGATGTCGAGATAGCGCAGCGTGTCGATCCCCTCGCCACGCACCGCGAGGCAGAGGAGCACGAGCCGCTCGGTCCCGGCGAGGTACGGCTCCAGCGAGAAGAGCTGCGAGCCGAGGTGCATGTCGAGGCCGACGAGCTCCGTGTTGGGCAGGTCGCGCGCGACACGCGCGGCGTCCAGCACCTCGTCGTAGGGGATGCCGAACTTCGCCCCCTTCTCCCCCGTCTTGATGTACTCGTGCGCCGCTTCGACGGTGAGCTCCGGGTTCACGCGCAGCGACACGCGCGCGGTACGCCCCATCTCCGCCGCCAGCCGGTCGAGGAGGATGAGCTCCGCCTCCGATTCGACGTTGAAGAAGAGAACGTCCGCCTCGAGCCCCTCGCGCAGCTCCTTCTCCGTCTTCCCCACCCCGCCGAACACGATGTCCTGGCCGCGGAAGCCGGCGCGCAGCGCGCGATGCAGCTCTCCGCCGGACACCACGTCGACCCCCGCGCCGAGCTCGCGCAGCAGGCGGAGGATGGCCGAGTTGCCGTTGGCCTTCAGCGTGTAGTGGATGCGATGCGGGACGCCGGCGAGCGCCGCGTCGAGACGCCGGTAGCGGTCGCGCACCGTCGCCGCGCTGTAGACGTAGAGCGGCGTGCCCACCTCCTCGGCGAGCCGCTCGAGGGGCACGCTCTCGCAGTGGAGCGCGGTCCCCTCGCGGTGAAAGCCGGCCGTCAGTACGACTTCGCCCATACCGCCTCGGTCGTCGTCGCGGTACCGCACTTGAGACACTGCGTCGGCTTGTCGGGCGACTGGAACTCCGGATCCGGCAGCACGCGGATCGTCGCCTTCGTCTCCTCCTTGATCTGCGCCTCGCAGGTCGCGGAGCCGCACCACCCGGCGTAGACGAAGGCGCCCTCCCCCTCCATGATCTCCTTGAAGCGGTCGTAGGAGATGCGCTCCCGCACCGAGTTCTTGGCCATGCGCTCGCGCGCGGCGGCGAGCATCGCGTCCTGCATCGTCTGCAGCGTCGCCGCCAGCGCGTCGCCGAGCCCGTCGAGCGACGTCGGCGTCTTCGCTCGCGTGTCGCGGCGCACGACGATGCACTGGTGGCCATCGACGTCGCGCGGGCCGAGCTCCATGCGCAGCGGCACGCCGCGCAGCTCCCACTCGTAGTACTTGGCGCCCGGCTTCATCCCCTCGCGCTGGTCGATGTGCACGCGGATGCCGCCGCCGGCGCGTCCGTGCGCCGCCAGCTCGGCCTTGATCCGTCGCGCCGCCTCGAGCACGCGCTCCTTCTCGTCGTCCTTGCGGTAGATCGGCACGATCACGACCTCGATCGGCGCGAGGCGGGGCGGCACCCGCAGCCCGCTGTCGTCGCCGTGCGTCATCACGAGGCCGCCGATGAGGCGCGTCGACACGCCCCAGCTCGTGTTCCAGGCGTGCTCCAGCGCGCCGGACTCCGACTGGAAGGTGAGGTCGAACGCCTTGGCGAAGTTCTGCCCGAGGTTGTGCGACGTCCCCGCCTGCAGCGCCTTGTTGTCCTGCATCATCGCCTCGCACGCGTAGGTGCGCAGCGCGCCGGCGAACTGCTCGGCCTTCGTCTTCTGCCCCGTGATGACCGGCATCGCCATCCACCCTTCCATGAAGGTGCGGTAGACGCCGAGCATGCGGCGGGTCTCCTCCTCCGCCTCGTCGTGCGTGGCGTGCGCCGTGTGCCCCTCCTGCCAGAGGAACTCCATCGTGCGCAGGAAGAGGCGCGTGCGCATCTCCCACCGCACCACGTTCGCCCACTGATTGTAGAGCAGCGGCAGGTCGCGGTAGCTCTGCACCCACTTCGCGAACATCGAGTAGATGATCGTCTCGGACGTCGGCCGCACGACGAGCGGCTCCTCGAGCTTCTTGCCGCCTGCGTGCGTGACGACGGCGGTCTCCGGCGCGAAGCCCTCGACGTGCTCCGCCTCCTTCCGCAGAAAGCTCTCCGGGATGAACAGCGGGAAGTACGCGTTCTGGTGGCCCGTCGCCTTGAACATGTCGTCGAGCGCGCGCTGCATCCGCTCCCAGATGCCGTAGCCGTTGGGGCGGATCACCATGCAGCCCTTCACCGGCGAATAGTCCGCCAGTTGGGCCTTGAGCACGACTTCGTTGTACCAGGCGCTGAAGTCCTCGGCGCGCGGCGTCAGCTTCTTCTCGTCAGCCATTGCGGTGGTGCGAGTGGCGGGTCGTACGTCGGGAGCGCGCGTGCGTCGTCGCGGCGCGAGGGAGCGTCATGCGGTCTGGAGCCATTCGTCGAGGCGTACGACGGCCTCGCTGCCGTCGGCGAGTGTCTTCACGGTCGCCTCACCGTCGCCCGCGCGGTCGCCGCGGAGGATGACGACGCGTCGCGCGCCGGCCGCGGCGGCGGCCTTGAGCTGGCGGCCGAGCGCCTGCTGGCGTAGCGCGTACTCGACGCTGCGGTCGCGCGCGCGGAGGCGGGCGGCGACGCCCATCACCTCTGGCAGCGCGACGCTCTCGTCGCCGGCGACCCAGTAGTCCACGGCGTAGGCGCCCGAGGGCATGAGGCCGCGCGCCTTCAGCAGCTCGCCGAGCACGACGTCGCCCATGCCGAAGCCGAGTGCCGGCATCGAGACGCCGCCGAGCGCCTCCAGCAGCGTGTCGTAGCGCCCGCCGCCGCAGATCGCGCGAAACTCGCCCTTCCGGTCGAAGAGCTCGAAGACGATGCCGGTGTAGTACGCCAGCCCGCGTACGATGCTGGGGTCGAATCGCACCCAGCGCGGCGCGTCCGGAACGAGTGCGGAGAGATACGCGAAGTAGCGCTCGAACTGCGCGGCCGCGTCACCGTAGCGTCCCGAGTCGCGCAGCGTCGCGAGGAAGTCGGCGAGCGGGAGCGACGGCAGCGAGAGCACGCGCTCGGCGGCCGCGTCGGACACGCCGAGCGCGGCCAGCTTCTCGCGCGAGACGTCGGCCGGTGTGCGCTCGATCTTGTCGATCACCACGTAGGCGCCGCTAACGCCGGCTTCCGGCACGCCGACGGCGAGCAGGTAGTCCGTGAGCAGGCGGCGGTCGGAGATGCGCGCAACCACGTCGTCCGACGTCAGCCCGAGCTCGCGCATCATGTCGATCGCGACGCCGAGCAGCTCGGCGTCGGCGCTCACGTCCGGCTCGCCGAAGATGTCGACGTTGAGCTGGTAGTGCTCGCGCAGGCGGCCCTTCTGCTGGCGCTCGTAGCGGAAGAGCTGCGGCATCGAGTACCAGCGGACCGGCTTGCGCAGCGCGTTGGCGCGCGCCGCGACCATCCGCGCCACCGTCGGCGTCATCTCCGGCCGCAGGGAGATCTCGCGCCCGCCCTTGTCGGTGAAGTTGTAGAGCTGGCCGACGATCTCCTCGCCGCTCTTCTTCGTGTACAGATCGAGCGGCTCGAGCGGGGGCCCGTCGTACTCCTGGAACGCGTAGCGGCGCGCGACGCGGCGCCACGCCGCCATCACGTGCGCGCGCTGCGCCAGCTCCTCGGGATAGAAGTCGCGAAAGCCAGGTAGGGGGCCCTTCTGCATCGGCGCAATCTACCGGGGCAGCGGCGACCGCTGCAACAGCGCCATCGCGTCGCCGACGGTGTGGAACGAGCCGGTGACGACGACGGTCGCCGCGTCCTCGACGGCGGGACCGAGGGCGTGCGCGAAGTCGCGGTCCACGACGGCGCGGTGCCCGCGCTCGGCCGCGTAGGCGAGCGCGTCCTCCGGATCCCATAGCCGGGACGCGGGCGCCGTCGGCGCGATCGTGAGCACGAATCGCTCGACGCAGGGCGCGAGCGCGTCGATCATCCCGCGCCAGTCCTTGTCGGAGAGCACGGCGAGCACGGCGACCGCCGGCCGAGGCGGGGCGACCGCGCGCAGCGTCTCGGCGAGCACGGCGACGCCGTCCGGGTTGTGCGCGACGTCGAAGACGAAGCGGCCGTCGCGCTCGAAACGCCCCGGGAGTCGCACGCGCGTCAGCGCCGCGCACGCCTCGTCGAGCGAGGTCGCGTAGGGCGCGCCGGCAGCGTCGAGCATCATCAGCGCGACCGCGGCGTTCGCGGCCTGGTGGCGGCCGGTGAGCGGCGTGGTCAGGTCGGCGCGGGCAGCTCCGGTGTCGAGCGAGAAGCGCGTACCCCAGGACCCGATCTCCTCGTCGCCGACCGTCCACTCCTCGGCCAGCACCCGCACCGGCCCAGCGCCGGCCTCCGACGCCAGGCGGGCGAGGAGGGCGCGCACTTCCCGATTACCCTCACCGATCACCGCGGGGCAGCCGGCCTTGAAGATGCCGGCCTTCTCGGCCGCGATCTCGGCGAGCGTGTTCCCCAGGTACTCCGTGTGGTCCATGCCGATCGAGGTGATGCCCGCGGCCAGCGGACGCTCGATCACGTTCGTCGAATCGAGCCGCCCGCCGAGCCCCGTCTCGATGACCGCCACGTCCACGCCGGCGCGGGCGACGTGGTCGAAGGCGAGCACCGTCGTCGCCTCGAAGAAGGTCGCGCCGAGTCGCTCGCAGGTATCCGTCCACCGGCGCACCCACTCCACGACCTCCTCCTCGGCGATCGGCACCCCGTCCACGACGACGCGCTCGCGGAAGTCCACGAGGTGGGGCGAGGTGTACTTGCCGACGCGCAAGCCGCGGGCGCGAAGCAGCGTCTCGAGCGTCGCGCAGACGCTCCCCTTCCCGTTCGTGCCCGCGACGTGGAAGCAGCGTAGCCGCCGATGCGGGTCGCCGAGCGCGGCGAGCAGCGCCCGGGTGCGCTCCAGCCCGAACTTGGTCTTGCCGGTCGTGCGCGCGAAGAGGAAGTCGAGCGCGTCGCGGTAGGCGCTCACGAGCGGAGGCCGCCGCCGGGGAGGCAGCGACGAGGGCCGGTGGTCAGGGCGAGGACCACCCGGTCGCCGACGGCTTGCCGGTCATGTGGCGCAGGAGCTGGCCGACCGTCCGCTTGAGGTCGCGACGGTGGACGACCGAGTCGAGCATCCCGTGCTCGAGCAGGAACTCCGCCGTCTGGAAGCCCTCGGGCAGGTCCTGGCCGATCGTCTGCTTGATCACGCGCGGGCCGGCGAAGCCGATGACCGCGCCCGGTTCGGCGAGGATCGCGTCGCCGAGCATCGCGTAGCTCGCGCTCACACCGCCCGTGGTCGGGTTGGTGAGGATCGAGATGTACGGAATGCGCCGCTCGGCCAGCATCGAGAGCATGGCCGCGGCCTTCGCCATCTGCATGAGCGACAGCACGCCCTCCTGCATGCGCGCGCCACCGGAGGCGGAGATGAGCACGAGCGGGTACTTGCGCTCGAGCGACCGCTGGCCGAGTCGCGCGATCTTCTCACCGACCACGGAGCCCATCGAGCCGCCCATGAAGGCGAAGTCCATCACGCCGACGTTGAGCGGCATCTCGCCGAGGGTGCCGGTTGCCGTGACGATCGCGTCGGCGTCGCCGGCGTTGGTGAGCGCCTTCTTCAGGCGCTGCGGGTACTCGGGGAACCCGAGCGGGTCCACCGACCGCACGTCCACGTCCACCTCCTCGAGCGTGCCTTCGTCGAAGAGGATGTTGAGGTACTCGGCCGCGCGGATGCGACGGTGATAGTCGCACTCCGGGCACACGTTCAGATTGCGGACGAACTTCTCGCGGATGTCCGTATGCCCGCACGCCTCGCACTTCTCCCACGCGTCGGCGGGAATCTCGAGGCGCTCGCGTCGTGGCTGCCGCGGCTTCTTTTCCTTCCGGAACCAGGCCATGGGCCGAAATGTGGCCGGGGCCGGTAGTTGGGGCAAGGGACAGTGTGAGCTACGTCGCTGCTAGCGCCTCTCGGCAGTACTCCGACAGGATGAACAGGATGAACCGGATGAAGAGCACACCCACATCCAGTCCATCCTGTTCCTCCTGTCGAACAGCCGAGAGCCGAGAGCCGAGCGCGGTCCCTCAGACCGCCATCATCTCCGAGCGTCCGCGTCCCTCGCTCGAGATGCGCATCAGGATCCCGACCGCCAGCCAGCTCGCCAGCATGAACGAGCCCCCGTAACTGAAGAACGGCAGCGGGATGCCCGTGATCGGCATCAGGTTCAGCGTCATGCCGACGTTCTCGCCGACGTGCACGAACCAGCTCGCGAGCAGCCCGAACGCGACGAGGCTGCTGAACGAGTCGTTCGCGCGTCCGGCGATGCGAACGATCCGGAGGAAGAGCGCGAGGAAGAGCGTCAGCGCCAGCGTCACTCCGATGAAGCCCAGCTCCTCGCCCACCACCGCGAAGATGAAGTCGGTGTGCTGCGCCGGCAGGAAGGCGAGGCGTTTCTGCGTCCCCAGCGTGAACCCCTTGCCGAGCCAGCCGCCCGAGCCGATGGCCACGGTACTCTGGATGACGTGGTAGCCCGACGCCCGCGGGTCCACCGACGGGTCGAGGAACACGAGCAGACGGTGCTGCTGGTAGGGCTGCAGCTTCTCCCAGAGCAGCGGCGCCGCGACGCCCATGAGGACGTTCAGCACGACGACCACGACGCCCTCGGCCAGGTACGGCTTGTACCAGAGGACGAGCGCGAGGAGGAGCATGAACCACGCGCCCCACAGCTTCGTGCTGAACGCCAGGACGAGGCTCACCGCCGGGCTCGCGATGAGGAGTAGCAGCGGCCAGGGCACGCCCGACCAGAATAGCATGGCGAAGGCGATGCCGATGAAGACGATGCCCGAGCCGAGGTCCGGCTGCGCCATGACGAGCAGCCACGGCACGCCGACGACCATCGCCGGCTTCCAGAGCTCGAGCAGCGACTTGGGCGCCTCCTTTCGCTCGGCGAGCACCTTCGCGAGCATCAGGACGACCGTGATCTTGGCCAGCTCCACGGGCTGGCCGAGCCGGTGGCCGCCGATGGTGATCCAGCTCTTGGTGCTCGCGGCGGTTCCGGCGCCGCTTCCGATGACCAGCGTCAGCGCCAGCAGCGCTATCGTGAGCGCGTAGGCGTAGGTCGTCATCCACTCGATGAGTCGCACCGACGCGCGGCTCACGGCGTAGGCGCCGGCGAGCGCGAGCAGCAGCCAGATGATCTGCAGCCGGTACAGGCTCGCGACCGGCGTCGGGATGTCGGTCTGGCCGGCGGAGTAGACGATCGAGATCCCGAACGCCGAGAGCATCAGGGCGAGCGCGACCAATGGGGCGTCGGCGACGGCGGCGCGGCGGCTCACGTCAGCCCTCCGTCTCGAGAAGCTGGGTGGGCGTCACCTTGAGGTAGCGACCCATCACGGCGGTGGCGATCTTCGCGGCGCGCCAGCCGTGGCCGCCGAACTCCAGCATCACCGCGACGACGATCTTCGGGTCGTCCGCCGGCGCGAAGCCCACGAACCAGGCGTGGTCGGGGCCGTGCGGGTTCTGCGCCGTGCCGGTCTTTCCGGCGACGACGATCCCCTGCAGCTTCGCCGAGTTGGCCGTGCCGCGCTCTGAGACGACGTTCGCCATCGCTTCGCGCAGCACTTCCATGTCGTTCGCCGACAGCGTGAAGAGGTGCTGGTGCACCGGCTCCTGGCGCGCGATCGTCGGCCGGGCCGCCGTGCCGTCGGTGGCAAGGGCCGTGTAGAAGCGCGCCATGTTCACGATCGTCTGCGAGTTCTCACCCTGACCGATGGACAGGTTCAGCACCGACGCGCCCGGCGTCCACCCGCGGGGCCCGTAGAGCTTGTTGTAGTAGTCGGTGACGTCCTTGTACGGGAAGCTCGGCCGCTTCTCGCCCGGCAGGTCGATGCCGGTGCGATCGCGGAAGCCCAGCGTGATGCCGCCGGCGACGAGCCGGGCGAGCGTCATCTTCAGGCCGAGCTGGTAGAAGTAGACGTCACACGACTTGGCGATCGCGCCGGCGAGCGTCAGGCTGCCGTGACCGCGGTGGTCCCAGCAGCGGATGTACCGGTTGCCGTACTGCAGCCCGCCCGTGCACGGCTGCGGCATCCGGTCCTCGGGCGTCACGAACTTGTCCTGCAGCGCGAGCGCGGACGTCGCCAGCTTCCAGGTCGAGCCGGGCGGATAGAGGCCCTGCACCACCTTGTTGTACAGCGGGCGGCGCTCGTCCGTGTTCAGCATCCGGAAGTACTCGGCGGGGATCCCGCCGATGAACCGGTTGGGGTCGTACGTCGGCGCGCTGTGCATCGCCAGCACGGCTCCGGTCTTCGGATCGAGCGCGATGACGCCGCCCTGGATCGAGTCGCCGAAGAGGCTGACGGCGAACTTCTGCAGATCGAGGTCGATGTTGGTGTAGAGCGGCGGCGCGGCCTCGGGCTGGATGTCCTGCCGCGCGCCCGCCTCGCGCACGACGCGTCCGCGCGCGTCCACCTCGACGAAGCGCGTCCCTTCCCGACCGCGCAGCCGCTCCTCGTACTGCTTCTCGAGGCCGCCCTTCCCGATCTGCTGGCCCGACTTGTAGCCCTTGTAGCTCGGTGAGTTGAGCTCCGACTCGCTGATCTCGCCCGTGTATCCGATGAACGACGCGACCGCCGGACCGTCCGGGTAGTAGCGCTTCGGCGAGCTCTGGATGATCAGGCCCGGGAACTCGACGCGGTGCTCCTCGAGCACCGAGACGACGTCGAACGGGGCGTCGCTGAGCACGACGGTCGGCCGGTTCGGGGCGCGCTTGAAGCGGCGCACGGCCGACTCGATCTGCTCTCCGCTCAGCGTGATCGTGCCGCCGAGCCGCTTCAGCGACGCGCGGAGGGAGTCGGCGGTGGGCGCGAGCAGCGACACCGAGTACCCGGGCAGGTTCTCGGCGATCACGTGGCCGGTGCGGTCGTAGATGATGCCGCGGGGCGCCGGCAGCGGCACCTCGCGCAGCCGGTTCTCTTCCGACTGCAGCACGTACTGGGCGTTCTGGAGGACCTGCGTCTTGAAGAAGGCCCCGACGAGCAACGTGAACGCACCGACCAGCATGACCGACGCCGAACGGCCGCGGCGGGCGACGTCGTTCGGATGGAAGCTCACGGGTGTGACCTCAGGCGGGGGACGTCTCGAGCAGGGGCCGCAGCAGGACGAGCAGGAAGATGCCGGCGAGCGCCGTCGCGGCGGCCGAGAGGGGCGACCACACGAGCGCCTGCATCACCATCTCGGCGCCATGGAGGCGGCGCGCGGCGATGAGGAACAGTAGCTCATACACCCACTTCCCCAAAAAGAAGAACAGGCCGTTGAGCAGCAGGTTGTCGGCGAAGAACACCGCCTTGAGCCAGGACGCCGAGTACCCCACCGCCGTCATCGCGAGCGCCCCCCAGCCGAACGACGCCGGCGTGATCGAGTCGGCCGCGAGTCCCATGGCGCATCCGATGAGGGCCGCCACGCCCGGCCGCACCCGCACCGACGCCAGGAGCAGCGCGATGATGAGGAAGTCCATCGGCGTTCGCCAGCCGAGGAGCGGGCGCAGCGTGTAGTTGAGCAGAACGAGGATCGCGAAGGCGATCAGCAGCCGCAGCGTGGCGGTGATGCTCACTGGCGCCCTCCAGTGGGCTGCGCCGAGGGAATCGTGGACGGGATGAGCGTATCGAGACGCGGCGCCGTGCGGCGCGCGCTATCGGCCGGCGGGCGACGGCGCGCGCTGGCGCTGTCGGTGGGCTTCGGCGTGGCCGGGCGGGGCGTCGCCGGCCGCGCGGGCACGGGCGTCGGGCGGGAGACGATCGCGCCGGTCGCCACGGCGACGCTCTCGGCGTGCGTCTTCGGGACCGCGGCCTGCTGCGCGGCGGCGAGGCTGTCGGTGCCAAGCGCGGCGCGACGGGCCGCGACTTCCTCCTGCGCCGCGAGCCGGGCGATCGAGTCGCCAGCCGCCGAGACCTTACGCGCGGCCGAGTCGGCGGCGATGACGGAGGCCCACACCGTCTCGACGCCGGCGCTCACCCGCTGCGGCTGGAGGATCATGACCGACGAGATCTCCGGCGGCGGGACGGCGGGCCGCACCAGGTACGTCCTCGCCCACCCCTCCGCGGTCTTCACTTCGCCGAGCACCGTGCCGACGGGGATGCCGCGCGGGAAGACGCCGCCCCACCCCGAGCTCACCACGAGGACGCCGGGCGTGAGCGTGTTGCGGAAGGGCACGCCCCGCAGCTCGAGCAGGAACCGCTCGGGCCCGGTGCCCAGATGCGCCTGGACGATGCCGAACGCGCTGCCGTCGGCGGTCATGGCGCTGACGCGGAAGTCCGGGTCGGCCCACGTGATCGCGAGACTCATCGTCGGGTCCACCGAGCGCACCATGCCCACGAGACCACCGGGCGCGACGACCGGGCTGAACGGCCGCACGCCCGCCCGTGAGCCGGCGGTCAGCGTCAGCGTGTAGTCCTCGCTCGGGGTGCGGGCGTGGGTGTCCTCGGCGTGCATCGCCTCGGCGGCGACGAAGCCCCACTGCAGCTTGGCGCCGAGCCCGAGCAGCGCCCGCAGGTGGCGGTTTTCGCTCTCGATCTCCGCGACACCGAGCGCGCGCACGGCGACGCTATCGCGCTGGGCGGTGATGGCGTCGTGCGTGAGGAACGCCGAGCGGCTCAGCTCCGCGCGGCGCTGCAGCGAGACGAGGGGCGCGACGACCGTGCGCCGGAGACCGGCCGCGAAGCTCTCGCGGACGTTGCCCGGAAGGATGCCGGCGAAAAGGAGGGAGAAGGCGCCGCACACGGCGAAGAGCACCGTGTCCAGGCGAGTGCCGCTCCGCGCGGTTCTGGCCACGGCCTACTCAGCTGCTCAGGACCGACCAGTACTTCTCTTCGTCGTCGAGGATTCGGCCGGTGCCCCGCACGACGCACGTCAACGGGTCTTCGTCCACGTGGATCGGCAGGTTGGTCTCCTGGCTCAGCAGGAGGTCGAGGCCGCGGATCAGCGCCCCACCACCCGTCATGACGATGCCGCGATCCACGATGTCGGACGCCAGCTCGGGCGGCGTGATCTCGAGCGCGCGACGCACCGCGTCCACGATCTGCTGGATCGGCTCCTGGATCGCCTCGCGGATCTCGGCCGAGTGGACGCGGACCGTCTTCGGGATGCCCGAGACGAGGTCGCGTCCCTTGACCTCCATGTCGCGCTCGTCGCCGACCGGCGCCGCGGAGCCGATCTGGATCTTGATCTGCTCGGCCGTCGGCTCACCGATGAGCAGGTTGTAGTTCTTGCGCATGAACTGCACGATCGACGTATCGAGCTCGTCGCCGCCCGTACGGATCGAGGTATCGCTGACGATGCCCGACAGCGCGATGACCGCGATCTCGGTCGTGCCGCCGCCGATGTCGATGACCATGTTGCCCGTCGGCGTCTCGACCGGCAGACCGACGCCGATCGCGGCCGCCATCGGCTCGGCGACCATGAAGACTTCCTTCGCGCCGGCGCCGAGGGCCGAGTCGCGCACCGCGCGCTTCTCCACCTCGGTGATGCCCGAGGGGACGCAGACGATGACGCGCGGCTTCACGCGGAAGACGTGGTTCTCGATGATGAGCGTCAGGAAGTAGCGCAGCATCTTCTCGGTCACGTCGAAGTCGGCGATGACGCCGTCCTTCATCGGCCGCACCGCCAGCACGCCTTCGGGCGTGCGGCCGAGCATGCGCTTCGCCTCGAGACCGACGCCCTTGATCTTCTTCGACTCGCGGTCGATGGCGACCACCGATGGCTCGTTCAGCACGATGCCCTCGCCCTTGACGTAGACGAGAGTGTTCGCCGTACCGAGGTCCACCGCGATCGCGTTGGCCGGGAAGAGCGAGCGGGAACCCTTTTGGAAGAACGGAAAGCGCATCGTGGGTCGGATCTCGCGCCCCTTATGAGGGGCAGGCGGGGGTGTTCGAAAGTGGCCGGCGCGACCCGGAAACCTAGCCGGCGGCCACAGGGGGAGCAAGGTACGCACTGCGCGTCCGAACGCATTGGCTTGACACGACCTAGGTGACGCGCGTAACGTCGCCGCCATGCCCGCCGTCACCCTCGCGCAAGTCGCCGTCGTCGATCGTCAACTGTGCGACGCGTGCGGCCTGTGCATGCCGCTCTGCCCGCCGCTCGCCATCGCCATGCGTCGCGAGGGACTCCTCGTGGACGCCGCCGCCTGCACCGGGTGCCGCAAGTGCATCGCCCCCTGCCCCGTCGGCGCGTTGTCCATGACGGACCGCCCCTCGCAGGTGCTTGACGAACGAGTCGCCGCAGCGTGACGAGCGCCGTTCACTGCGACGTTCTGGTCATCGGCGGCGGACCGGCGGGCCTCGTCGCGGCGCGTGAGGCGGCAGCCGCCGACCGCGGGCTGGACGTTCTCGTGCTCGAGCGCGACCGCGCCGTCGGCGCGCCCGTACGCTGCGGCGAGGGCGTCGGCTCGAAGGGCGTGGCCGAGTTCCTCGACCCGGTCGGCGCCCCGTGGGTCTCTCGCCGCATCACCCGCGTCATCTTCTGGGCGCCGGACGGCACCGAGGTACGCGTCGCCGAGGGCGACGTCGGCTACGTGCTCGATCGGACGCGGTTCGAGCCGGCGCTCGCCGCCGAGGCCGGGCGCGCCGGCGCGGAGATCGTCGTCGGCACCGAGGTCACCGGCATCGCGCGGGAGGGCGACGGCTGGCGCGCGACGACGAGGGGACCGCGCGGCGACGGCGTCGTCCGTGCCCGCGTCGTCATCGGCGCCGACGGCGTCGAGAGCATGGTCGGTCGCTGGGCCGGGCTCGACACGCGGGTCCCGTCCCGAGACATGGAGAGTTGCGCGCAGTACGTCGTCGCCGGCATCGACTTCGACCCCGACGCCATCTACCTCCACTTCGGCGACCGCGTCGCGCCCGGCGGCTACGCCTGGGTCTTTCCGAAGGGCGTCGGCATCGCCAACGTCGGTCTCGGCATCGTCGCGCTGAAGGGCGAGGGCCGACCGGCGCGCGAGTGGCTGCACGGCTACCTCGACACCTACTTTCCGACCGGCGTACGCACCGGCTACACGGTCGGCGGCGTCATCGTGCATCCGACGGTGAAGCGGACGGTGACCGACGCGCTGCTCCTCTGCGGCGACTCGGCGCACATGGTGAATCCGCTCTCCGGCGGCGGCATCGTGACGGCGATGAAGGCGGGCCGTCTCGCCGCGCGCACGGCCGTCGCCGCCCTCGCCTCGGGCGACACGAGCGCGCGTCGCCTGCAGCGCTACCACGACGAGTGGATGGCGCTCCTCGGCGACGATCACGTCCGCTTCCATCGTCTCAAGGACGCGCTCAACAAGTTCGACGACGGCTTCTACAACGGGCTCGCGCGCACGGTCAACGGGATCCCCTCCGCGAAGCGCACGCTCGGCCGCATCTTCGCGTCGGCGCTCGTGCATCACCCGACGCTCCTCCCCGTCGCGGCGAAGTACTTCGTGTAACGCGGCGCGCGGCGGCGCCTTAGGCGGCGCCCCGCATGCGGCGCCACAGGCTCGTGCCCACCGCGCATCGATTGGCTGCCACCGCGCCCGCCCACTCGACGTGACGCAGGGCGCCCACCGCCGGCCGCGGCGGCGCCCACATGTAGACCGGCACCCGTGGAATCGCCATGACGTTGCCGCGCCAGCGTGTGGCGAGCGCGAGACCACCGTCGTAGCCCGCCTCTCGCGCGAGTGCGCGCTCGCGCGCGCCGGCGGCGCCGAACGGGTAGCTCACCGCGCGCGGCGTCTCGCCCAGCTCGCGCTCGATCGCGGCGCGCGACCGCTCCATCTCGCGCGCCGCCTCGCGAGCGCCGAGCCACGTCAGCCGCGGGTGCGTCGCCGTGTGCGAGACGACCTCGATCGTGCCGCGCTCGCGCCACCGCCGCAGATCGCGCCACGCGAGATGCGCGAAGCGCCGCCCGCCGTACGCGACGTCCCAGCGATTGAGCCGGCCCGCGTAGTCGGTGATCACCGCGCAGACGGCGCCGAAGCCGTGCGCCGCGAGCACCGGGAAGGCATGCTGGCGCAGCGACCGGTAGGCGTCGTCGAAGGTGACGACGAGCTCTCGCGGACCTGCGCGGCGCTCGCCGCGCGCGCAGGCCAGCAGCTCGGCGAGCGTCATCGTGCGCCACCCGTCGCGCGCGAGCCGCTCGATCTGTCGCGCGAAGCGGCGCGGCGAGATCCGCGTCACGCCGAGCTCGCGCCGCGGATCCACCTTGTGATAGCAGAGGACCGGCGGAAGCCCGGACACCTCCCTACCGTCCCGTGCTCCCGAACCCGCCTGCGCCACGCGCGCTCGCCTCGAGCGTCGCGGCCTCGGCCAGTGCCGGCGCCTCGAAGCGCGCGAACACGAGCTGCGCGATCCGCTCGCCACGCGCGATGCGCACCGCCTCGCCGCCGCCGTTCTGGAGGATGACCATCAGCTCACCGCGGTAATCGGGATCGATCGTACCCGGCGCGTTCGGCATCGTGATGCCGTGCCGGAGCGCGAGCCCCGAGCGTGGCCGCACCTGCATCTCGATCCCCGCCGGAAGCTCGAACGCGAGCCCCGTGCGCACGGCCCGCCGCTCGCCCGGCTGCAAAACGAAGTCCGGCTCCGCGGAGGCTACGTCGTAGCCCGCGGAGCCGGACGTCTGCCGGGATGGAAGCGGGAGGTCGGGGTTGTGCGCGAGGCGCGCGACCCGGACCTCGCCGGTCACGCGACGCCGGCCGGCGTGCGCGCCGGCTGCTTGCTCTCGTCGAGGAACTGCGTCGCCGGCGTGTACTCGAGCCCGAACGACTCCGCCACGGCCGGGTACGTGACGTGCCCGTCCACCATGTTCACGCCCTTGAGCAGCGCCCCGCTCTCGCGCACGGCCTGCTTCCAGCCCTTGTTCGCGAGCTTGAGCGCGTAGGGCAGCGTCGCGTTCGTGAGCGCGAGCGTGGACGTGCGCGGCACGCCGCCCGGCATGTTGGCCACGCCGTAGTGGATAATGCCGTCGATCGTGTACGTCGGGTTCTCGTGCGTCGTCGCGTGGATCGTCTCGATGCACCCGCCCTGGTCGATCGCGACGTCCACGATCACCGCGCCCGGCCGCATCGTCTTGAGGTCCTCGCGGCGCACGAGCTTCGGCGCCTTCGCGCCCGGGATCAGAACGGCGCCGACGACGAGGTCCGCTGTCGCGATCTGCTCGAGGATGTTGTGGCGGTTCGAGTGGATCAGCTGCACGTTCGCCGGCATGACGTCGGACAGGTAGCGCAGCCGCTCCAGCGAGATGTCGATGACGACGACCTTGGCGCCCATGCCGGCGGCGATCTTCGCCGCGTTGATGCCGACGATGCCGCCGCCGAGGACGACGACCTTCGCCGGGGCCACGCCCGGCACGCCGCCGAGCAGCACGCCGCGTCCGCCGTAGAGCTTCTCGAGGTACTTCGCGCCCTCCTGCACCGCCATGCGACCCGCGACCTCGGACATCGGCGTCAGCAGCGGCAGCTCGCGGCTCGGCAGCTCGACGGTCTCGTAGGCGATGCACGTCGCGCCGCTCTTCATGTGCGCGCGCGTCAGCTTCTCGTCGGCGGCGAAGTGGAAGTAGGTGAAGATCGTCTGCCCGCGGCGCATGTGCGGCCACTCGCGCTCGATCGGCTCCTTCACCTTCATGATCATGTCCGCGTTCTTCCACACGGTCGCCGCGTCGGGCGCGATCGTCGCGCCGGCGGCCGTGTAGAGGTCGTCGGCGAACCCGCTGCCCTCGCCGGCGCCCTTCTCGATCTCGACCTGATGGCCCGCCGCAACGAGCGCCTCGGCCCCGGCCGGGACGAGGGCGATGCGGTTCTCGTTCGTCTTGATTTCCTTCGGAACGCCGATCTTCATGAGAGGGCGATGTGTGAGTAGTGATCGGTGACTTCGGAGACGTCGCCGGCTGGCGCCGCTGCGCCGCCGCGGCGCGCCCTGAACAGTAACGTCTGAGGCTCGGGCTTGCCTACTCCGCCGACTTCGGGCCGAGGCTGAGCACCGCCTGGCGGTCCGGCGCGAAGAAGTCCCGGCAGACGCCCGCCACCGTGTCGGCGTCGATGGCGTCCACGATCGCCAGGACCTCGTCGAGCGGGCGGTATGGCTCGCCGTAGAGCTCCACGCCGGCGGCGCGGTACATCCGCGACGTCACGCTCTCCAGCGACAGCGTGATCTGTCCCTTGAGCTGCTGCTTCCCGAGCTCGAGCTCCGCTTCCGGCAGCCCCTGGTCGGCCACGATCGCGAGCTCGGCGCGGATGGCGTCCGCGGCCTGCTTGGCGGTCTCGGGCGCGGTCGCCACGTAGACGCCGTGCATTCCGGTGTCCACGTGGAACGACTGGTACGTGTAAACGGAGTAGGCGAGCCCGAGCTCCTCGCGCACGCGCTGGAAGAGCCGCGAGCTCATCCCGCCGCCGAGCATCATGCTCACCAGCGCCACCGCGAAGCGGCGTGGATCGCCGTGCTTCACCGTCGGCGAGCCGAAGACGACGTGCGTCTGCGTGATGTCGCGGTCGACGTGGCGGAATCGCGGCGCCGCGGCCACCGGCGCGACCGCCGCCAGCGGCGCGTCGTCGCCGCGCGCCACGTCGGCCCAGCCGGTGGCGGCGAGCGTCTCGATCAGCCGGTCGTGATCCACGTTCCCCGACGCCGCCACGACGAGCTGCGGCGGATGGTAGGCGCGGCCGTGCAGCTCCTTCAGCTCGCGCACGCCGAGCGACGACACCGACTCGCGCGTGCCGAGGATGGAGTACCCGTACGGGTGCTCACCCCACAGCAGCTCGTTGTGCAGCTCGAAGACGAGATCGTCCGGCGTGTCCTCGACCATGCTGATCTCCTCCAGCACGACCTTCCGTTCGAGCTTGAGGTCGGCCGAACGGAGCAGCGGCCGGAAGACGAGATCGGCGATGACGTCGGCGGCGTCCGTCAGGTGCTCGTCGAGGACGCGCGCCTGGTAGGAGGTATGCTCACGCGACGTGTACGCGTCGAGCGAGCCGCCGAGCACCTCGAGCGAGAGCGCGATGTCCTTCGCGCTCCGCGTCCGGGTGCCCTTGAAGACCATGTGCTCGAGCAGGTGCGAGACGCCCATGCGCTCGCGCGGCTCGTGAATCGAGGCGGCTTTCACCCAGGCCCCGAACGCGACCGACCGCACTCCCGGCATGTGCTCCGAGAGTACGGTCAGGCCGTTCGGCAACGTGGTGCGCCGCAGCCCCGGGTTGGGGCGCACGGCAGCGTGGGTCACTCGCGCGAGCGCCCGCCGCGGCCACCGCCGCCGCCACCACCGCTCCGGCGCGGCGGACGACGCTCGCCGCGGCCGCCTTCGCTGCTGCCCTCGGCGGCCATGGCGCGCTCGGCGCCTTCCTCGGGCTCGGCGGCAGCACCTTCACCGCCGCCCGAGCGCTCACCGCGCGGCGGACGGCCGCCGTTGCCGGCTTCCTCGCCCTCCGGCTTCGGCTCGAGTGCCTTCATGGACAGGCGCAGGCGGCCACGCTCGTCGCGGTCGATGAGCTTGACCTTCACGCGGTCGCCCTTCTTGACCACGTCCTCCGTCTTGTCCACGCGGCCGTGACGCATCTCCGAGATGTGGAGGAGCGCCTCGGTGCCGGGCATGATCTCGATGAAGGCGCCGAAGGCGGTCGTGCTCTTGACCGTGCCCTCGTACGTGTCGCCGACGATCGGCTCGGCGGTGATCGCGCGGACCATCTGGCGCGCACGCTCCATCGCCTCGCCGCCGACGGCCGCGATCGTGACGGTGCCGGTGTCGTCCACCGTGATCTCGGCGCCCGTCTCTTCCTGGATGCCGCGGATCGTCTTCCCCTTCGGGCCGATGAGGTCGCCGATCTTCTCCGGATTGATCGTCATCGTGACGATGCGCGGAGCGTATGGCGAGAGCTCGGCGCGCGGCTCCGCCAGCGCCTTGCGCATCTCACCCAGGATGTGCAGCCGGCCCTCGCGCGCCTGCGCGAGCGCCTGCTTCATGATCTCGAGGTCGAGCCCCTCGATCTTGATGTCCATCTGGAT
>DATMHT010000201.1:0-4538 GCA_035554795.1 Gemmatimonadaceae bacterium
GGCGTCGCCCTGGTCGGGGCCGAGGTGCAGCGTCAGCGGAAAGAGCAGCCGCTGGGACGGCGACCGACCGCTCTCCAGCGCGCGCATGAACTCCTCGTACAGCACGCGCTCGTGCGCCGAGTGCTGGTCGATGAGGACCACGCCCTCGTCGCGCTCGAACATCAGGTAGGTGCGCCGGAGCTGAAGCAGGGGCGGTACGACGACCGCCTCGGCGGAGAGCGTGGCACCGTCCGGCGCGGGCGACGCGCTCTGAACGCCCGTCGCGCCGTTCGCGGTCGGAGCGGGCGCACCGTCGGGAAGGGCGAAGAGAGCGCCCGGAGCCGGCTTCGCCGCATGAAGAACCTCGACGTCCACGGCCGCGGGCGTCGGCGCGAGCGAGCCGTGCAGACCGTTGCCGCCGCCGAAGCTCCAGACACGACCGCCGACCGCCGCTGCGCTGTCGAGCGTACCGAGCGCGCGTCGGACCGCCTGCTCCACCGCACGCTCGACCGGCCAGCGGTCGCGGAAGCGGACCTCGGCCTTCGCCGGGTGGACGTTGACGTCCACGGCGTCGGCGGGGACGGTGACGTCGAGGAAGAGCGACGGCCGGAGGCCGGCCGCGATCGTGGACTTGTACGCGAGCTCGGCGGCGCGCACGAGCCCCGCGTCGCGCACGGCGCGGCCGTTCACCGAGACGTAGACGCGACGCGTCGCCGTGCCGACGTCGGCCGGCCGCTCGACGAGCCCGCAGACGTGCGTCGGGCCACTGACGTCGTCCACGTCCACCATGCCGTCCGCGTAGCGCGCGCCCCAGATCGCCGCGACGCGCGCGCGGAGCGTCGGCGCCGGTGGCAGCGACAGCGCGACGCGGCTGTCGTGCGTGAGCGAGAAGCGGACATCGCGGCGGCTCAGCGCGATCGTCGTCATCGCGTCGGTCACGCTCCGCCACTCGGAGCGCGCGCTGCGCAGGAATTTCAGTCGCGCCGGCACGTTGTAGAAGAGCCGGGCGACGGCGACCGTGGTGCCGCGCCGGCGCGCCGCGTCCAAGACGTCGAGCACGGCGCCGCCGGCGGCGCGCAGCTTCGTGCCCTCGCCGTCGGCGGGCGAGGTCTCGACCTCGAGCTGCGAGACCGAGCAGATCGCCGGCAGCGCCTCGCCGCGGAAGCCGAAGCTGCGCACGCCGACGAGATCCGCCGACGAGCGGATCTTCGAGGTGGCGTGCCGCTCCAGCGCGAGCAGCGCGTCGTCGCGCTCCATGCCGCAGCCGTCGTCGCTGACGCGGATCAGCACGCGGCCGCCATCCTCGACGGCGACGTCGACGGCGGTCGCGCCGGCGTCGAGCGCGTTCTCGACGAGCTCCTTGACGACGGAGGCGGGACGTTCGACGACTTCGCCGGCGGCGATCTGGTCGGCGACGGCGCTGGGCAGGACGGCGATGCGGGGCACGGCGAAAAGCTACGGGGGCGCGGCGCGATGCCGCTACTGCTCGCGCCCTCCCTCCGCCGCCGAATGCGGCAGCGCGAGCGGCACGAGCCGCGACCACTCAACCCATCCCTCGCGTCCGGCGTCGAGCTCGACGTGCGCCCAGGCGCCGTCGCGTCTCCCGACGCGGGCCACGTCGCCCGGGTAGAGCCCGGGGCCAGCGTCGGCGGCGAGCGCGGGGAGCGCACGTAGCGGCCCGCGGTCCACGACGACGGCGAGCCCACGCGCGTCGAAACGGCTCGTCACCTCGCGCGCTCCGACCGCGAGCGCGAGCGACAGCGTGACGGCCGCGGCGCCCCAGGGCGCGAGCTGCGCACCCACGCCGGGCCGGCGCGCGCCCGCCGCCCCGCGCCGCCGCCGCAGCACGCCGGCGCAGATCAGCGCCCAGCCGGTCGCCCACGTCGCCAGCGCCGCCAGCGGAGCGGCGGCGCGCGGCAGCCGCGGCACCGAGGCGATGCCACCTTCCTCGGGCGCACCGACGAGCGCGAGGCGGTCGCGCACATCGGCGGCGAGCGGCTCGAGGCGCATCGCGCGCTGCCAGCCGACCGCCGCCGCCGCCGTGTCGTGCGCCGCCCACGACGCGGTGCCGAAGTTGGCCCACGCGTCGGCGGCGCGCGGGAGCTGCTCGGCGGCGGAGTCGAAGAGGCGCGCCGCGTCGGCGAAGTGGCGCGCGTGGTACTGCGCCATGCCGGCCGAGAAGGCGCGCGAGGGTTCGTCGTCCACGGCGGCGCGGAGCACGCCGGCGCCGAGCGTCGCGGCGCCGGCGAGAAGGAGCACGAGCACCGGCACCCACGGGTGCGACCCGGACGCGCGGGTCGCGAGCCGAGCCGCGGCGCGGGCGGCGAGGGCGAGCCGCGGAAGCGCCTCGCGGTCCACGCGGTCGAACGCGGTCGCCGCCGCCCGCGCCACGCCCGCCGGCGCACGCCCGCCGGGCGCGTACGCGGCGCCGTCGAGCGAGGCGAGCAGCGACTCGGCGGCGCGCGCACCTTCCACGGTCACGCCCGCCCGCGCGAGGGCCTGCGCCAGCGCGCCCGAGCTCGAGGCGAGCGCGCCCGGCGACAGCGCCAGCCGGTCCGCGAGGGCGCCGACGTACGCCCGGCGCACCTGGGCCGCGTCCGACGTTCCGCGACCGGTGGCGAGGGCACGCAGGGCGTCGGCCGGCGCGACCGCCCGCGGCGCACGGCGTGGCCGGCGCGCGACCGCCGCCGCGGCCGCCGGAAGCGGCGCGAGGAGTGCCACCGCCCAGAACACGGGATGCCCTTCCACCGGCGCGTCCACCGGAGCGCGCAGCGTCGGACGCAGCGGCATCAGCGGCGCCGAGTCCACGCGGGCCGGAGCGCTGTCGATGGACGCGAGGGTGCCCGGGGCGACGTCGATCGAGCGCGGCGGCGTGACCGCGATCTCGTAGCGCTCCGTGTACGGATTGAAGAACGGGTAGCGCACCGCCGGCAGCGACAGCGTGCCCGCCGCGCGCGGCGTCACGATCCAGTCGAACTCCTTCACGCCGCGAACGGCGACCGAGGCGGTGTCCACGCGCACACGCTCGTCGCCCGGGACGACCGTGCCCCACGGTACCGCGAGCGCCGGGCGCGGGAGCAGCTTGACGTTCCCGCGCCCGGAGACGCTCACGGTGACGACGAGCGGGTCGCCCTCGCGCGCCGCCGTGGAGTCCACGCGCACGTCCGCCGACAGCTCGCCGACGGCGCCGGCATAATCGGTCGGCCGGCCGGCCGCGGGCGGCTCGACGGCGACGACGAGCACGCTGTCGGCGCGCGCGGTGCGGCTCTCCTCGCGGCTGAAGAAGCTGCTCGAGAGCGGCAGCGCGTAGACGAGCTGCGCCTGCGGCACGACGTACCGCCCGGCGTTGAGCGGGAACAGCGCGCGCTGGAACACGTGCGCCTCGTACCGCGCGCCGCCCTTGCCGTACGCCGTGCGCGGCGGCGGCGCGGGCAGCTCGTAGGCGAGCATACCGCGCGGCTCGGGCGGGATGAACTCCGGGTTCCGGCGCAGACGCACCCGCACGTCGTCGTCGAGAAAGACTCCTACCTGATAGGTGACCTGCTGGCCGACGTAGACCGTGTCCGGCGCCGCGACCGCGCGCAGCGCGACGCCCTCCTCCTCGCCCAGCCGCGCCCGCGAGATCACGAGTGGCACGGCGGTGTTCGCCGTGCCGACTCGGGCGACGATGCGGCGCGGCGAGGACCGCGCGATCGTCCCGTGCCCGGTCACCTCGAAGGGAGGCAGCGTGAAGAAGCCGGCGCGGCGCGCCACGAGCTGGAACTGCTGCTCGATCTTCGTGGACCGCGTCGCGCCGACGACGCTCACCTGCGACGCCTCGCCGACGAGCGTCAGCCGAAAGGCGTCGCCCTGCGGCGCCGAGACTCGCGGCAGCGCGACGCCCGCCGCCGTCGCGCTCACGACGACGACCGTCGGTGAGCCGACGATGACGGTGTCGGGCGCGCGCACCGTCACCGCGAGCTGCGCGGCGATGAGCAGGCCGATCACGCCCGCTACCAGTCCTTGCCGCCCGGCGGCGGCTCCGGGCGATTCTGCTGCTGCTTCTTGCCCTGGACGTCGCGCTCCTCGCGGGCGGCGCTGTTGAGCAGCTCCTCGGCGCGCTGCTGGCCGAGTCCGCCCTGCGGCCGCTGGACCGGCGCCTGCGCCTGCGCGGTCGGATCCGGCTTCGGCGACGGCGCGGCGCCGCCGCCACCGCCCCCACCGCCGCCGCCCCCGCCGCCGGACTTCTTCTTCCGCAGCGCGAGCTCGTAGTTCCACTTCGCGTCGCGATCGCCCGACCGCGAGAGCAGCACCTTCTTGTACGCGGCGAGCGCGGCATCCAGCTCCGGGTCCGCCGAGTCCCCCTTCGCGCGCAGCCCGACCTTGAGGTGCGCGAGCCCGAGGTTGAACAGCGCGCGATACCGCACCACCGAATCCTTCGCCGACGACGCCTTCTCGAGCGCCTCGGCCGCGGAACGCAACGAGTCGGCGGCGAGCAACGCGGTGCCGAAGTTGTAGAGCGTCTCCGGGCTGCGGTCGCCCTTGTCGATCGCGCGTCGGTACAGCGCGGCGGCGCGCGC
>DATMHT010000202.1:0-9139 GCA_035554795.1 Gemmatimonadaceae bacterium
GCGGAATGCATGTCAGATCGGGGACGTGGGACACGGGACGGGGGACGGGGGCCTGTTGCTCGCGCGTCCCCCGTCCCGTGTCCCACGTCCCATGTCCCCTGTCGCTCTCACCCGATCGGCCCCGTTCTCACCACCGCCCGCCCGATCGTCCCCGCGTCGGTGCCGAACCAGATCGTGCCGGTGGCGCGGTCGTAGGTCATGTGGCGCACCGTGCCGCCGCCGCTGCCGATCGGCGTCACGCCGACGAAGCGCTCCACCTTCGGGTCGAAGCCGACGAGACGGTTGGGCTGCGGGCCCGTCTCGACGAACCAGAGCCGGTCGCGGTCGTCCACCGTCATCGCGTACGGGAGCGAGCCGGCGCCGCCGGGGTTCGCCCACTCGCGCACCTTCCCGGTGCGCGGGTCGAGGCGGCCGAGCATGCCGCGCGTGTAGTCCACGTACCACACGGTGCCGTCGGAGGTGAGCGCGATGCGGCGCGGGCGGCTGCGCTCGTTCGGCAGCGGGAACTCGCGCAGCGCCATCGTCCGCGGGTCGATCGTGCCGATGCGGTTCGTGCCGAACTGCGCGAACCAGGGGCGGCCGGCCGTGTCCACGACGATGCCGTAGGGACGCGCGTTCGGCGTCGGCATGGCGACGAGCCGGATGCGCCCGGTGCGCGTGTCGAGCCGGCCGACGCGGTTGCCGCCCTGCACGGTGAACCAGATCCCGCCGCGACCGTCGAAGGCGAGCGTGTGCGGGTCGCGGGCGGCGGGGTCGGGCATCGGGTAGCGCGTGATCGCTCCCGTCGCGCCGTCCAGTCGCCCGATCATCGCGTTGCGGTTGCCGGCGTACCACGCGTCGCCGTGCGCGTCCACGATCACGTCGTGCGGGAAGGTGCCGTCGTCGATCGCGTAGCGCTTGAACGCGCCCGTGCCCGGGTCGAGCGTCGCGACGTAGTTCCCCTCCTGCCCGACGAACCAGACGCGCCCCGACGCGGGGTCGCGCATCGGGTCGCGGGGCCGCGTGTTCTTCCACGGCACGACCCACTCGCGCATCTCGACGCGCTGGTCTGGCGCGGGCTGCGCGGTGCCCTGCGCGGCGGCGGGCGTGGGATCGGCGACGGACACCGTCGCGGCGACGAGCGCGGCGGCGGAGAAGAGGACGGCGTGGCGCATCGGACGGCCTCGGCGTGCGGCGTCTCGCGTGACCGGCCCGGCCGGCGCGTCCGGCCGCGGGCCCACCGTCTACGCTACGTTCGGTCCGGTGCCGCGCAAGCCGCCGCCCGCGCCAGCAGCAGCTCGCGCTCGCGCGCGTTGCGCGTCAGCGACGCCGCGCGCTCGAGCTCCGCGCGAGCCTCGTCGTGGCGGCCGAGCTTCGCGAGGAAGTCGCCGCGCACGGCCGGCAGCAGATGGTAGCCCGCGAGCGCGCCCTCCTCCATCAGTGCGTCGGCGATCTCGAGGCCCGCCGCTGGCCCGAACGCCATCGCGACCGCGACGGCGCGGTTCAGCTCGACGACGGGCGACGGCGCGAGCTGGGCGAGCGCGTCGTAGAGCGCGGCGATGCGCGTCCAGTCGGTCTCCTCCGCCGTGCGCGCGCGCCCGTGGCAGGCGGCGATCGCGGCTTGGAGCGCGTACGGGCCGAGCGCGCCGCCGAGCTTCCGTGCGCGCTCGAGCGCATTGAGGCCGCGGCGAATGAGGAGCTGGTCCCACTGCGCGCGGTTCTGGTCGAGGAGCAGGATCGGCTCGCCGTGCGGGCCGACGCGCGCCCTCGTGCGCGACGCCTGGATCTCCATCAGCGCGACGAGGCCGTGGACCTCCGGCTCCTCCGGCGCGAGCTCGGCGAGGATGCGGCCGAGTCGGAGCGCCTCCTCGCACAGCGTCGGTCGCATCCAGTCGTCGCCGGCGGTCGCCGAGTAGCCCTCGTTGAAGACGAGATAGATGACCTCGAGCACCGACGACAGCCGCGCCTCGAGCTCGGCGCCGCGCGGGACCTCGAACGGGACGCGCGCTTCGGAGAGCGTGCGCTTCGCGCGCACGATCCGCTGCGCGATCGTCGGCACCGGCACGAGGAAGGCGCGCGCGATCTCCTCCGTCGTCAGGCCGCCGAGCAGGCGGAGCGTGAGCGCGACGCGCGCCTCGGTCGAGAGCACCGGGTGGCAGGAGATGAAGACGAGACGCAGCAGGTCGTCGCCGACGTGATCGTCGATTGCGGCATCGAGTTCCGTCACGGCGGCCTCCTGCCTGGCTTCGAGCTCGTGGCCGAGCTGCTCGTGCTTGCGGTCGAGCAGCTTGCCACGGCGCACGTGGTCGATCGCGCGGTGCTTGGCCGTGCCCATGAGCCAGGCGCCCGGGTTGTCCGGCACGCCCGACTCCGGCCACCGCTCGAGCGCGGCGACGAGCGCGTCCTGCGCCAGATCCTCGGCGACACCGACGTCGCCGACGATCCGCGTCAGACCGGCGATGAGCTTCGCCGACTCGATCCTCCACACCGCGTCGATCGCGCGGTGCGTCGGCGACGACGTCGTCGTCACGGCGCTGGAGCGAGCCTCGCCCGCCGACCGGGCGTCAGTCGCTCTGATCGGCGTTCACCGCCCACGGGGTGCCGAAGCGGTCGATGAACATCGCGAACGTGCCCCAGAACGTCTTCTGCAGCGGCATCCGCACCTCTCGCGCGTTCTCGCCGAGCGCCTCGTAGATGCGCTTCGCCTCCGCCGGCTTGCCGACGTTGAGCGACACCCACAGGCCCTGCGGCTTCTCGTAGTGCTGCGGCGGCGCGTCCGAGCCCATGATCGCCTCGCCGCCGACCGTCAGGTGGGCGTGGAGGATCTTGTCGCGCCACTCGGGCGCGGTCTGGTCCTTCATCGGCGAATCGCCGTGGGTCTGCATCATCTCGATCTTGCCGCCGAGCACCCTGGCGTAGAGCTCGAACGCTTCGCGGCAGTCGCCGCGGAAGTTGAGGTAGGGATTGATCTGCACGAAGTGGTTCTCCTGGAAATCGTGATTGGCGAGTGCCCGTGCCACTACCGCCACTCGTCGTCGTCGTCGTCGAAGATCTGGCGGAGCTCCAGCTCGACCTCGCCGCCGCCGTCCATCGCCGGCCACCGCTTCACCCACTCGATCGCTTCCTCTCTCGAGCTCACCTCGATGATCGAGAAGAAGGCGATCAGCTCGCTGGGCTCGGCGAACGGGCCGTCCGTCACCGTCGGCTTCCCCTGGTGGAACCGGACGCGCGCGCCCGTCGCGCTCCGCTGGAGCCCGTCGCCGGCGCGGAGCACGCCAGCGCCCGCCATCTCCACGATGTACCTCCCCATCTCGGCGAGCAGCTCGTCGTTCGGCGGCACGCCGGCCTCGGTCTGCTGGTCCGCCTTGCGGATGATCATGAATCGCATCGTCGTCGCCCGGGAGGGTGCGGAACGGTGTCGTCGGCAGCGCTCGCGCGGGCGGCTACTTCCGCGCCGCGACCTGGGCGCGCAGCCGCTCCTCGGCCGCCCGGAGCTCGCCCGTCGGGTCGCTCGGCGCGAAGTCCTCCGTCTCGAAGACCTGGCGGAGCTCGATCTCGGTGCCGCCGTCGAAGGGGGCGCGCTTGAGCCACTCGACCGCCTCGTCCATCGAGCGCACCTGCCAGAGCCAGAAGCCGGCGATGAGCTCCTTCGTCTCGGCGAACGGGCCGTCGGTGACGGTCCGCTTGTCGCCCGAGAAGCGGATCCGCTTGCCCTTCGAGCTCGGCTGGAGTCCCTCGCCGGCGAGCATGACGCCCGCCTTCACGAGCTCCTCGTTGTACTTGCCCATCGCGGTGAGGATCTTCTGATCGGGGAGGACGCCCGCCTCGCTGTCCTCGTTGGCCTTCACGATCACCATGACGCGCATCGTCGTGTCTCCGTGAGTTCGGGTGGTCGAGCCGCCTGACACCATCCGGCTCCTGGTGGCCGGGAAAAGGTAGGCTCTACCCATACGTCGATCGAGGGGCGGCGAAATCGACACGCGGGTCAAAGTCGGCTCTCGGCGCTCGGCGGAAGCGGCGCCGCGGATTTGCGCGGATCGAAGCGGATACGGCCCTTTTTCTGTGCGAGAGCGTTTTCGCCGCAGATCAACGCAGATCCACGCAGATGCTGTGGGTTGCTTCACAAGCCAAAGCTTCTCTCATCCGGCCGGCTGAGCGGAGCTTTGATGGTTCTGGCAACTGGATCGATCTGCGTAAATCTGCGTCGATCTGCGGCGAAAACGCCTTTTGCTCTCGGAGAGCAGCAGTATCCGCGTTCATCCGCGGAAATCCGCGGCGAATGCTCTTGCCGAGCGCCGCCCTACCGCAGCAGCGCGACCGCGAGCGCCACGAGGGCGGCCAGCAGTGCCGTGCCGCCGAGTCCGGCCGCGGCCAGGGCCGTGCTCCGCCACCGCGCCTCGCTCGCCTCGATCGCGCGGACGATGCGCTCGTCGCCGCTCGCCGCCGTCGCCACGTCCGTCCCGAACAGCGACTGCTGCATCACCCCCTTCGCGGCGACGACCTCCTCCATCGCCGCGACGAAGTGCGCCTGGTGGATGCGCTTCGTGGCGTCGGGTCCGGGCTCGGCGGCCGCGGCGGCGGCGGCCTTGAGCACGGCGTTCTTGATGTCGCCGCCGCTCACGGCGAAGCGCGCAGCGAGGGCCTGGAAGTCCACGTCGGCGGCGAGCGGCGTCTTCGTCGGGTGGATCTGCACGTGCCAGATCTTCTCGCGCTCCGCCTCGCCCGGCATCTCGAAGAGCACGTGCGTGCGGATGCGCCGCTCGAACGCGGGGTCGAAGTTCGCGGCGAGGTTGGTGGCGAAGATGACGACGCCGTTGAACGCCTCGACCTCGCGCAGCAGCACGTTCACCGTCGTGTTGGCCTCGCGCTGGTGCGGCATCCCCATCATCGCCGAGCGGCGGGCGGCGATCGCGTCGGCCTCGTCGAAGAAGAGCACCGCGTCCTCGTCCACCGCGGCGCGGAACAGGCCGGCGACGTTCTTCGGCGTCTCGCCCGCCCACATGGACTCGACCTCGGCGTAGTTGACGAGCAGCAGCTTCTTGCCGAGCGCGTGGGCGATCGCCTCGGCGCAGATCGTCTTCCCGGTGCCGGGCGGGCCGGCGAAGTTGAACGCGAGCCCGAGCCCCGTCGCGTGCCGCTCGCCGAGCCCCCAGCGGCCGAAGATGAGCGAGTGGCTGCGCACCTGCGACAGCGCCTGGTCGAGCGTGCGCCGCGTTGACGGCGGCAGGATGACGTCGGCGAAGGTGCGCTCGGGCACGATCGTCTCGACGGCGCGGCGGCCACCGAAGCGGCCGGTGAAGAGCGAGAGCAGCGGAGATGGCATGGAAGCCACTCCGTCACGAATGGTGCCGCGGGGGACGGGGGACGTGGGACGGGGGACGAACGACCTCGCGACGTTCGGCCCCTCGTCCCCCGTCCCCCGTCCCGTGTCCCGTGTCCCCCGTCCCCGTCCGCCTACCGCTTCCCGCCTCTCAGCGCCGCATCCTCCGCCCGTCCCAGCCGCGCGACGATCTCCGGCAGCGCGTCCACGTCGGCGGGCGTCGTGTTGAAGTTCACGATGCAGGCGCGCAGCACGTACCGTCCGCGCACGACCGCGTTCGACACGAACGCCTCGCCCGAGCTCTGGATGCGCTCGAGCAGCGCCTCGTTCAGCGAGTCCAGATACTCCGCCGTGTCGGGCGCGCTGGCCGTCGCCCGGAGGTCGGGCGGGACGTACCGGAACGTCGTGATGCTGAGCGACTGCGTCACCGGCTCCAGCTCCGGGTGCGCGGCGCAGAGCGCGTGCAGCCGCTCGCTCAGCCGCACGTCGTCGGCGATCATCCGCTCGTAGCCGGCGCGGCCCACCTGGCGCAGCGCGAGCCACACCTTGAGCGCGCGGAAGCCGCGCGAGTTCTGCGGGCCGAGGTCCACGAAGTTCACCGCCTCCTGCCCGAAGTGGTAGTAGGGCGGGTGGTACGCGAACGCGTCGCGCAGCAGCGCCGGATCGCGGACGAGGGTGCACCCCGCCTCGAGCGGCGCGTACAGCCACTTGTGCGGGTCGAGGGCGATCGAGTCGGCGAGACGCAGCGCGGCGAGATCGGGAGACGCGTCGGGGAGCGCGGCGGCGAACGCGCCGTACGCGCCGTCCACGTGGAACCATACGCGCGCCTCGCGGCAGATCGCCGCGATCTCGGCGAGCGGGTCCACCGCGCCCGTGCTCACCGAGCCGGCCGTGCCGACGACCATCAGCGCGGCGTCGCCGGCGGCGCGGTCGCGCGCCATCGCGGCGCGGAGCGCGCCGGTGTCCATGCGCAGCGCGTCGTCGGTCGGGATCCAGCGGATCGAGTCGGTGCCGAGGCCGAACAGGTCGGCCGCCTTCTGGATCCAGGTGTGCGTCTCCGCCGACGCGTAGACGCGCAGCGGCCGCGCCGCCGGATCGCGGAGTCCGGTCTTGCGCACGTCCCACTCCGCGGCCGCCTTCCGCGCCGCGAGGAGCGCCACGAAGTTGGCCATGTTGCCGCCGCTGACGAGCAGGCCGCCGCACGTCGTCGGGTAGCCGATCATCTCGGCGATCCAGCGCACCGTTTGCGCCTCGATCTCCGTCGCCACCGGCCCGAGCCGCCACGAGCCCACATTCGCGTTGACGGCGGCGGCGAGCAGGTCGCCGAGCATCCCGATCGGCGCCGGCGACGAGGTGATGTAGCCGTAGAAGCGCGGGTGGCCGTTGAACAGCGAATGCTCGAAGAGCAGCTCGGCGGCGGAGCGCAGCAGCGCCGGCGTGTCGGTGGTGCCGTCGCGGGGGAGTGGCGCGGCGGCGTCCACGAGCTGCTGGACGAGCTGCGGCGCCTCGCCGCGCGTCACCGGCCGGCCCGGCAGCGACGGCAGGAATTCGGCGATCGCGTCCACGAGCGCGTGGCCGGCGCGGCGGAACTCGTCGGCGTCCATGCGGAGCGGCGCGTCGCGCGTCGCGCCGGCGTCGGGCGTGAGCGCCGCCGTGGTGCGGCGCGTCGGCGTGGTGGGCTGCGCGTTCGCGTCCATCATCTGCCTCCGGTGCGGGGAATGCCGTCGAAGAGATCCGTCTCCTGCGCGCGGCCGCCGTTCACGAGGCTCGCGGCGCGGTAGAACGTCTGCGTGCCCCAGATCGCCGCGTGGTGCTCGGCGGTCAGCTCGCCGAGCTGGCCGTAGACGGCGAGCTGCGTCTCGTGTCGTCGTACGGCGCGCCAGACCGTCTCCCACTGGTCGCGCGTGTCGATGCGCGCGGAGATCGACCACTCCGGCCACGGCGTCGCCCGGCGCTCCTGACCGTCCACCCGGCTGACGAGCGTCTTGAACGCCGCCTGGTACGCGGCCCACTTCCCCTCGTCCGACACGAAGTAGTAGAGCTTCGCGACGCGGTGCGGCGGGCCGCTGTCCGGCTGGTAGGCGGGGTCCGCCGCGGCGGCGACGGCCGCGGTGGTGAACTGGCAGATGGCGACGTGGTCGGGATGCCCGTAGGCGCCGAACGGATCGAAGGTGACGACCACCTGCGGCCGCACGCGCCGCAGCTCCGCGACGATGCGGCCGACGGCCTCGACCGGATTGGCGCGGTCCAGCTCTCCGTCGAGGTAGTCGAGGAGCGTGACTTCACGGACGCCGAGCTCCCGCGCCGCCGCGCGCAGCTCGCCCTCGCGCACGCGTCCGACCTCGGCGTCGTCGGGGCGGTCCTCGTTCGTGAAGTAGCGCCCGCGCTCGCCGCGCGTGGCGGTGACGACGTAGGTCTCGACGCCGCGCGCGGCGTACGTCGCCAGCGCGCCGCCGACGCCGAGCGACTCGTCGTCGGGGTGGGCGAGCACGGCCATCAGGCGCAGCGGCGCGTCCACGTCTCCCGTCCGTGTGCGGGTTCGTCGCGGCGTCGGCGGCGGCCTGCCTCGGCTCGTCCGCTCGGTCTGCCCCCGGGCGCATCGGGCCACTCGTGGCGATGCGCGCGTGCAGGGAAGGTGGCGCGCGAACGCCCGAGCGGTCAACATGAGACCCGCGGTCCTGACGCGCCGGCTCGTGCGCCGAGGGAAGCGATCGCACGCCGACGGCCCATGCGCGCCGCGCCTTCCGGGCACGCGATCCGTCCGTGAGATTGCGTCCGTCCCGCTCACCGAGGTCACTCGTGTCGCGTGCCGCGCTCGCCCGCTTCCTGCTCGCCGCTGCCGCCGTCACCTCGCGCGCCAGCGCGCAGACGTACTCCGTCCGCGCGCCCGCCGGCCGAGTCGAGGCGGTGGTGACGCGAGCCGACGCACGGCTCTCGCTCGAGGTGCGAAGCGGCGGCCGCACCGTCGTGACGGCGGGCCCGCTCGGCCTCGACGTCGCGGGGAAGCTCGACGCCGACCGCATGCCGCGCGTGACGAAGCAGTCGCGCCGGTCGGTGCGCGACGTCATCGTGCCGGCGGTCGCCGAGAAGCGCTCGCGCATCCCCGACCGCTACGACGAGCTGCGCCTCGCGCTCGGGGCCTCGCTCGCGCTCGTCGTGCGCGCCTACGACGACGGCGTCGCGTACCGCTTCGAGACGAAATATCCCGACAGCCTCACCGTCACGAACGAGCGCGTCGCCTTCCGCTTCGCGCCGGCCGACTCGGCGTGGGTGCCGCTCCAGACCTGCCGCACCGATCCGGGCGTGGACTGCTTCCACTCCAGCTACGAGGAGAACTACGAGCACCGTCCCCTCGGCGAGATGCCGGCGAACCGGCTGTCGTTCCTCCCCGTGCTCGTGAAGACGGCGGCGACCGGCGGCGTCGTGCTCGTGACGGAGTCGGACCTCTGGGACTATCCGGGGCTCTGGGTGCGGACGAGCGCGGCGCGCGAGCCGACGCTCACCGGCGCGTTCGCCGCCTACCCGCTCGCCGATTCCGTGGTCGGCGGCGAGTTCAAGGAGCGCGTCGTGACGAAGCGCGCCCCGTACATCGCCCGCACCGCCGGCACGCGCACCTTCCCGTGGCGCGTGATGATGATCGCGCCGAGCGAGGCGGCGATCGTCGAGAACGACCTCGTCTACCGGCTCGCGCGGCCGCAGATCCTCCAGGACGTATCGTGGGTGCGGCCGGGGAAGAGCACCGAGGAGTGGATCACGAGCCGGCTGCTCTACGGCGTGCCGTTCGTCTCGGGGCTCAACACCGCCACCTACCGCTACCTGATCGACTTCGCCGCCGACTAC